>CAYUAO010000106.1:6010-7142 GCA_964442775.1 uncultured Halothiobacillus sp.
CGAGATCAAGGCCGCCCTCGCCCAGCTGAACGTGCCGGCGGGCATGGGTTTGATCGTGCGTACCGCCGGTGTCGGTCGCGACGTCGAGGAACTCCAGTGGGACCTCGACTACCTCGTCCAGGTCTGGACGGCCATCCGCGAGGCTGCCGAGAACCGGCCGGCACCGTTCCTGATCTACCAGGAAAGCAATCTCATCATCCGGGCGCTGCGCGACTACATGCGCAACGACATCGGCGAAATCCTGATCGACGAGCCGACCATCTACCAGCAGGCGATGGACTTCGTCCAGATGGTCACGCCCAAGGTCGCCGAGAAGATCAAGCTCTACGACGACCCGACCCCGCTGTTCTCCCGCTACCAGATCGAGTCGCAGATCGAGTCGGCCTACCAGCGCAACGTCACGTTGCCGTCGGGCGGCGAGTTGGTGTTCGACGTCGCCGAGGCGATGACCGCGGTCGACATCAACTCCGGGCGCAACACCAAGGGCCAGGACATCGAGGACACCGCCTTCAACACCAACCTGGAGGCGGCCGAGGAGATTGCGCGTCAGTTGCGCTTGCGTGACCTGGGCGGGTTGATCGTGATCGACTTCATCGACATGGGCTCGTCCAAGCACCAGCGCGAGGTCGAGAACCGCCTGCGCGACTCGCTCAAGTACGATCGCGCCCGCGTTCAGACCAGCCGCATCTCGCGCTTCGGTCTGCTGGAAATGTCGCGCCAACGGCTGCGCGCCTCGCTGGAGGAATCCAGCCAGCACATGTGCCCGCGCTGCAACGGCCAGGGCGTGATCCGCTCGGTCGAGTCGCTGTCGCTCGCGATCCTGCGCCTGCTGGTCGACGAGGCGATGAAGGACAACACTGGTCGCGTGATCGCCCAGGTGCCGATCGACGTGGCCACCTATCTGCTCAACGAGAAGCGCGACCAGATCAACGAGATCGAGCAGGCCAACAACGTCGACCTGCTGCTGATCCCGAACATCAACCTCGAGACGCCGCACTACGAGATCGAGCGCGTGCGTGCCGACGACAGCGAGGCCCGCTCGCGCGACGTGCAGCAGCTGATCGAGCCGCTGACCGTCGAGACCCCGTCGCCGGAACCGCGCCATCGCCAGGCCGAGAAGGCGGCGGTGCAG
>CAYUAO010000107.1:0-7124 GCA_964442775.1 uncultured Halothiobacillus sp.
CGCACCGTCTTGCCCTTGGCCAGCCCGGTGCGGTTGGCGACGCGAAAGATGTGCGTGTCGACCGCCATGGTCGGCTGGCGGAAGACGGTGTTGAGCACCACGTTGGCGGTCTTGCGGCCCACGCCGGGCAGTGCTTCGAGCGCCTCGCGGTCGGCGGGCACCTCGCCATGGTGCTTGTCGATCAGCTGCTGGCACAGGGCGTAGACGTTCTTCGCCTTGGTCTTGTACAGCCCAATGGTGCGGATCGCCTCGGTCAGTTCGTCCAGTCCCAGGTCGAGGATGGCCTGCGGCGTGTTGGCGCGGGCGAACAGGGGGCGGGTCGCCTTGTTGACACCGGCGTCGGTCGCCTGGGCGGAGAGTACGACCGCCACCAGCAGCTCGAAGGGGCTGCGGTACTCGAGCTCGGTGGTCGGCTCGGGTCGCTGGCGCTGGAAACGGGCGAACATCTCGCGGCGGGTGCGGGGATTCATCGGGTCCGGTCACTCGGGAATCGGGTGGTGGGCTGCATGATAAACTCCGCGGCCTCGGTCATCGAACTCATGCAGAGTTTTCCAATCAACGAACCGCCATTCGGACAGGCGTCCGGGAGAATCGATACGTGGAGAAGTCATCGCAAGCCGGGTCGCCACAGCCCACGCCACTGGGGATTGCCGGTGCCCTGTGGGGCGTGCTGGGCCTGTGCGCGTTGCTGCTCTGGGCCATCTATCGCCTGTCGTTCTACGGCATCGAGGCCTGGGGCGCGTCCTGGGCCTGGTGGCATTGGGTCTTCTTCGTCGGCTGGATGGTGTTCATGGTCTACAGCGAAGGCTACAAGGGCTTCCAGAAGGGCTTTTCGCCGCGGGTGGTCGCCCGGGCGGTGCATCTCTCGCGTCACCCGGTCGCCTGGCACGTGGCGCTCGCGCCGCTGTATTGCATGGGGTACATCCACGCGACCCGGAAGCGTCGCATCGTCTCCCTGTCCGTGACGGCCGGGGTGGTATTGCTGGTGATCCTGGTCAGTTTCCTGCCGCAACCCTGGCACGGCATCGTCGACCTGGGCGTGGTCGCCGGGCTTGGCTACGGGGTGATCGCGATTCTCGCCTTCGCGCTCAAGGTGCTGTCCGGCCGGCCGCTTGACTGGCCCGCCGACGTGCCGGCCGACGAGCACCGCGCCCAGCCCGAGACGGGATGAGGCGAAACGACGTGGCGGATTCGAACGACAGCCGCGATCGCCTCTCGCGGGTAGTGACCCGCAGCGGGGATCGCGGCGAGACGGGACTGGCCGATGGTCAGCGCCTGGCCAAGGAGGCGCTCGCCATCGAGCTGCTGGGCGAGCTCGACGAGCTCAATGCCCGCCTGGGCAGCCTGAGTGTCGCGCTGACCGACGAGCCCGACGCCTTGTCATTCGTGCGCGAGCAGCAGCAGGCGGTGTTCGACCTGGGCGGTTTCGTCGCGATGGGCGAGTTGGCCGCGGCGAGCCAGTTGCCGTCGCTCGAGCGGCTGGACGACTGGATCGAGGCGGCCAACCGCGACCTGCCGCCGCTCAAGGAATTCATCCTGCCCGGCGGTACCGAGGCGATGGCCCGGGCGCACCTGGTGCGCACGGCGACCCGCCGCGTCGAGCGGATTGCCTGGGCCTGGTGCCACGAAGCCGAAACGGTCGACGAGCGCGCCGCGCTGGCCACCTACCTGAACCGGCTGTCGGATGCCTGGTTCCTGTTCGCCCGCCGGCTCGACCCGACCGGCGAGCACACTGTCTACTGGCGCGGTTCCTCCGCCGACTGATTCGGCCGGTCCTCCACGCTCCGGGTGTCATCCGCGCGATCGGCCTCCGGCTCCTGCACGGCGAGGGTCAGGGTGTCGATGTCCTCCTCCCATTGCCGGTGCCGCCGGGCGAATCGATCGAGTGCCGGGATGGCATCGACGAGCTGATCGGGTAACCGCGTCGGCTCACCCTCGATCGCCCGTTCCACCTCGGCCACCGTGACGCGCTCCCCCGGGCGTGCCGGCAGGAAACAGGTCGTGTCGGACGGCTCGGTAATGCGCAGCAGCTCGGCCTCGACCAGCTTTTCCAGCAACGGGTCGATCCAGACCTGCGCGAGCTCGGGATAGGGATCGACCCGCTCGGCGAGCTGGTCCCGGTCGGGCGGGGTCCGGCCCGCCTCGAAGCGGCGCTCGACCTCGTCGAGCAGCACGATCGCGGTGGCCAGTCGGGTCGCCGGGTGCACGGGCACGGGCTTGCCCAGCGTCAATCGATCGCTGTGCTGCCAGGCGTAGCTGATGCCCGCGCCCACCAGCACGATCATCCAGGCGATCTGCAACCAGATCAGGAACAGCACCAGCGACGCAAAGGCCGAGTAGACGGCCGTGTAGCTGGCCGATCCGGCAATCAGTCCGCCGAACAACAGCCCCAACAAGGTCCAGAGAATCGCGGCCACCAGGCCGCCGACCAACGCCGAACCGGGCCGCACCCGCGTGTTGGGTATGAACAGGTAGAGAAAGGCGAACGCGGCGGTCCAGAGGGCCAGCGGAACGAGATAGCCCAGCCACTTGAGCAGGGTGGCCAGCACCGAAATCTCGGCAAACTCGCGCACCCCCGGGGCGGCGAGCAGGGTGGCGGTCAGGCTGCCAGCGGCGATCACCAGCACCGGGCCGACCATCAAGACCGACAGGTAATTGGCGAAACGTGCCGAGATCGATCGCAACTGGTGCACGTTCCAGATGCGGTTGAAGACCCGTTCGATCTTCTGCATCAGGGCGATGACCGTGAAGAAGAGCAGGGCGATACCGACCGCACCGAGGACTCCGACACGGATATTGTCGACGAAATCGAGCAGGCGCAGAGTCAGTTCGTCCGCTGCATCGCCCAGCGGTGCCATGACCGAAAGCAGGAACGGCTCGATCACCGAGGCCGAGCCGAAGGCCTTGAGCACCGAGAAGGTCACCGCCAGCAAGGGCACCATCGAGAGCAGCGTGGTGTAGGACAGGCTCATCGCGTTGAGCTGCAGGTCGCCGCGCGAGGCCGAGGACAGCACGCTCAGCACGGCACGGGTCAGGCGCTGGGCGGCCCGGCCGAGACGCGTGGTCGGCCGGTCTTCCCAGATCCAGCGCTTGACCGGTTCAAGCCATTGGCGGGGCGTGGGTGAGATCATCGGGCAGCCGGATCCTCGTCGTGGCGTGTCGGGGCCCGGGCCGACGGTCCGGGCGAAGTCGGTCGGGGCGATGGTGGGTGGCGTGCCGGATCGATGCGTGCGGCGCCGCCTGCGTTATCATGCTCGACCCGGCGCCATCGTGACGCCGTTGCCGTCACGGCCTTTTCTGCGAGGAGCTTAGCACCAGATGGAAACCACACCGACGCTCACCGACGCCCCCGAGGTCCCGGTCGTCCTGGCCATCGCCGGTCATGATCCCAGCGGCGGGGCGGGCATACACGCCGACATCGAGGCGATCGTCAGCCAGGGCGTCCACCCGGCCACCGCGATCACGGCGCTGACCGTGCAGGACACGGTCAACGTCCACGGTTTCGTTCCCAGCGACCCGAAGCTGGTGATCGACCAGGCGCTGGCGGTGCTCGAGGACATGCCGGTCGGCGCGATCAAGATCGGCATGCTCGGCACCGTCGAACTGGTCGAGGCGGTCGCCTCGGTGCTGGCGCGCTACCCGCACATCCCGGTGGTGCTCGACCCCGTGCTGGTCGCCGGCGGCGGCGGGTCGCTGGGCGACAACGCGGTGGCCGCCGCGATTGCCGAACACCTGTTTCCGCGCGCCACCATCGTCACGCCCAACGCCCACGAGGCGCGGGTGCTGGCCCCGGACGCGACCGACCAGGCCCAGCGCGGCCAGATGCTCTCGGCCCTCGGCGCGGAATACGTGCTGCTCAAGGGCGGCGACGAGCCGGGCGAGAAGGTGGAGAACTGGTTGTTCGGCGTCGAGCCGCCGCGGCGATTCGTCTACGAACGGCTGGCGGGCCAGTTCCACGGTTCCGGCTGCACGCTCTCCTCGGCGATCGCCGGGTTGCTCGCGCAGGGCAGCGACCCGGTCAACGCGGTCCACGAAGGGCTCGAGTACACCCACCAGACCCTGATGCACGCCGCGGCGATCGGTCGCGGCCAGCTGATTCCGCATCGGCTGTTCTGGGCCGACGACGAAGGCGGTACGGACATGAGCGACGAACCGCCGGGATCGTCGCGCGTGCACTGAAGGGAGGTTCGATGGACAGCGTTCGCCCCAGCACCGACACGATGCTTCGTCAGCTCGACCGGATCGCCCACGAGCTGCAACAGGCCGGACTCTGGTCGGACCAGCGTCCCAGCGAGCAGGCGCTCGCCAGTCCCCACCCGTTCTGTTTCGACACGCTGGCGTTCGAGGAATGGTTGCAGTGGAAATTCCTGCCGCAGATGCGCGAGTTGCTCGAGCGCTTCGGCACGCCGCCGGAGAACTGCTCGATGGCCCCGCTGGCCGAGCACCAGTTCGCCGAGCTCGAGGCAGAGACCGACCGCCTGCTGGCCGCGATCGCCGAGTTCGACAACCTCGCCTGGCACTTTTTCAACGCCCGCTGATCGCGGCCTCACGGACTCCACCGGATATCCCATGACCGATTCGCACCGCCGCCCCGATCCCGACTGGTCGTTCGCGACCCAGGCCATCCGCGTCGGTCATCATCCCACGCCCGAGCGCGAGCACGGCGAGCCGATCTTCACCACCTCGAGCTTCACCTTCGAGTCGGCGGCGCAGGCCGCCGCGCGTTTCGCCGGCGACGAGCCTGGCAACATCTACGCCCGCTTCACCAATCCCACCACGCGCATCTTCGAGGAACGCCTGGCGGCCATGGAGGGTGGCGATGACTGCGTCGCCACCGCCTCGGGAATGGCCGCGATCCTGAGCACCTGCATGGCGCTGTGCGAGGCCGGCGACGAGGTGGTGGTCGCCCGCCAGGTGTTCGGCACCACGACGGTGCTGTTCGATAAGTACCTGGCGAAGTTCGGCCTGGTGGTGCGCTGGGTGGACCTGACCGACTGGTCGCAGTGGGAAGCGACCGTCACCGATCGTACCTCGCTGCTGTTCGTCGAGACACCGTCGAATCCGCTCACGGAGGTCGCCGACATCCGCCGGCTGGCCGATCTGGCCCACGCGCACGGTGCCGCGCTGGTCGTGGACAACTGCTTCTGCACCCCGGCACTGCAGCGCCCGCTGAGCCTCGGGGCGGACATCGTCATCCACTCGGCGACCAAGTTCCTCGACGGGCAGGGGCGCGCCGTCGGCGGGGCGGTGGTGGGCGACGCCGAACGCGTCGGCAAGGAGGTGCGCGGTTTCCTGCGAACCTGCGGGCCGACCATGGCGCCGTTCAATGCCTGGATCTTCGCCAAGGGGCTGGAGACGCTGAACCTGCGCATGGAGGCCCACGGCCGCCATGCCCGCGAGGTGGCCGACTGGCTGGTCGCCCACGAGCGGGTCGCGAAGGTGCATTTCCCCGGCCTGGTCGATCATCCGCAGGCGGCGATCATCGCCGCCCAGCAGACCGGCCCGGGGGCGATCGTCTCGTTCGTGGTCGAGGGCGGGCGCGAGAAAGCCTGGGAGGTGATCGACCGCACACGCATGCTCTCGATCACCGCCAACCTCGGCGACACCAGGACCACCATCACGCACCCGGCGAGCACCACCCACGGCCGACTGAGCCCCGAGGCGAGGGCCGAGGCGGGCATCGACGAGGGCCTGGTCCGATTGTCAGTGGGTCTCGAGGACCCGCAAGACATCATCGCCGACCTGGCCCGAGGACTGGGCTGAGCCGGCTCACTCCCCCGCTCGCGTCGGCGAGGATACCTGGACCAGGTCGCCGCTTTCGACGCCGTGATCGCCGCCGTAGCGCAGGGTGCTGTCGCGCTCGCCCAGGTAGGACACCCGCGCGTCGCCCAGCGACCGGGGTTCGCGGACCGGCCCGACGGTGGTTTCCAGGTCGGGGCGAGTCAAGAGATTGACGCCCAGCCAGTCGGCCGGCATGCCCGGTTCGATCACCAGCAGGCGATCGTCGGCGGCGAGACCGTCGTCCCGGCCGAGGTCGATCCGCAGGTCGGTGCCGCCGCCACGGTGCTCGGTGGAGAGCACCCGGCCGACCAGCGGCCGGCAGCGCACCGTGTCGATGACGTCGTCGGCGAGGGTCTCGACCGCCGCGTCCAGGGAACGACCCCAGTCACTCTCCCAGAAGCGGGTCGAATCGGCCGTCACCTCGGGCGAGAACGGCTTGCCGTCGGCCTCGGCCAGATCGATCCGCCAACTGTCCAGGCGCGCGCCGCGCGCCCCGTCGTCGAGGCTGGCGGACAGTTCCCCGGCTCGCGGCGAGTAGCGGTCGGGAACTAGCAGCAAGCCGGACCGTCGACCGTCGGTCCCCAGGTCGCGCGCCGCCAGTCGCAGGAAATAGGGCGCGGCGTGGCGCGAGAAGGCGTCGATCGACGGTTCGAGCCCGCCGCTTCGCGTCGGTCGGACGATCTTGACCACCTGCTGCCCCGCGTCCTCGATCCGTTTGGCGACTCGTTCGGCGATGGCGCCGGACAGTCCGGTCACGTCGCCCGGTTCATGGCCGATCTCCGCCGCGGCGATAACGACGCGATGGGAGGCCTGGCACTGGTCGCCACGATCCTGCGCCGGGGCGCTCCCGGCGAAGGCGAGCAGCGATGGCAGCAGGACGACGGCGAGACGGGCCGAGGCGCTCGTGGTAACGGTCGATGACGATGGGGTCGATGGATGCATGTAGGCGGGCCTGCTGGCAGTGAGTTCCTCGTCGGGGGCCGGGTCGCCGCGATCGGCGTCGGGCCCGGTCGGCGGCAGTGGTTTCGGCGTTTTTTGAAGCAGTTTCCGTGCCATTCCCGGTGAGGCTTGGCGACCGGCGCGCCTTGGCGGGATGGCGTCGGCATGGCGTTCGTGCAGAGTTTCCCTAAGGAAGGTCTGCACGATTCGATGGCATCTCTGGCTTGCGGGTTTGTTCGCTTTTCTGGCGCCGGACCGAAGGCGGGCTCGTTGCCCGTCGAGGGACGGCAACGCCGAGTGCGGGCAAACCCGCAAGCCCCGTCTGGGTGAACCGGGACCGGAGCGACTTAGCGTCGCTCCGCAGCCCGGTGAACGCGGAGCCTCGCGGAGCTGGAACGGGCCTC
>CAYUAO010000108.1:0-7100 GCA_964442775.1 uncultured Halothiobacillus sp.
GAGCGGTATGGCATTCGTGCAGACCTTCCCTAGGACTTGTCGCAGTAGGGAGCGAGCTCTCGAGCGAGAGCCTCGAGGCCGAGGCGGATCTCGCGCAGGTCAAGCTGACGGCTGGTGGGCAGCGGGGCTTCCGACGGGGCGGTGGCCGGTGCGCCGTCGGGTTCGCTCCGGGTCTCGCCGTGCGGATCGAGTGCCAGCAGGTTGCCGCCGCTCTGGCTGATGCGCTCGCGCATGTCGCGCACGGCCTCGAGCGCGCTGGAGGACTCGCGCGAGGAGGCCTTGGGCAGGGCGGCGAGCTGCTGGCGGGCGCCGGCGATGGTAAAGCCCTGTTCGTAGAGCAGGGTGCGGATCAGGCGGATCAGTTCGATGTCGTGGCGCTGGTAGTAGCGCCGGTTGCCGCGGCGCTTGATCGGCTTGAGCGATTCGAATTCCTGCTCCCAGTAACGCAGTACGTGCGACTTGACGTCACACAGCTGGCCGACCTCCCCGATGGTGAAGTACCGCTTGCTCGGGATCGGCGGGAAGGTGAATTCAGTCTTGCTCTGGGCCGTCATAGGCTTCCACCAGCGACTTGAGTTTCTGGCCGGCGCGGAAGGTCACCACCCGGCGGGCGGTGACGGGAATCATCTCCCCGGTGCGTGGGTTGCGCCCGGGGCGTTCGTTCTTGTCCCGCAACTGGAAATTGCCAAATCCGGAGAGCTTGATGTCCTCGCCCGATTCCAGCACCTGTCGCATCTCCTCGAAGAAGAGATCGACGAAGTCCTTGGCCTCGCGCTTGTTGAGGCCGAGTTCGTTGTGCAGCGTTTCTACCAGATCCGCTTTCGTAAGAGCCATGTAAATCGGTTCCCGGGGTCAAGTCAACCGCGCAGCTCGACGTCGTGCTGGCGGAGGTTCTCGAGTATGTGGTTGATTGTATCGGTAATTTCGTCGTCGGTGAGGGTGCGCTCGTCATTCTGGAACACCAGCTTCACCGCCAGCGACTGCCGGCCCTCGGCCACGCCCTCGCCGACGTAGCGGTCGAACGGCTCGATATCCCGCAGGAAATCGCCGCCGGCCGCGCGGATGGCAGCCGCCAGATCGTCGAACGCCAGCGTGGTCGGGGTGACCAGCGCGAGATCCCGGCGGATGCGCGGAAACTTCGACAGCGGCGCGCTCTGCGGCAGCGGACGCTCGCCGATACCGGCCAGCGACAGGCGGGCGACGAACACCGGCCCCTTGAGGTCGAAGACCTTTAGCGTGTTCGGGTGCAGTGCGCCGACCTCGCCGACGGGGTGACCGTCGACCAGCACCTCGGCGGCCTGGCCGGGATGCAATGCCGGGTGCTCGGTGGCGCGGAAGCCCAGTGCCTCGCCCAGGCCCAGTCCTTCGAGCAGGTCTTCGAGGTCGCCCTTGATGTCGTAGAAGTCCACGCTGCGCGTGGCCTGGCCCCATTGCTCCGGGGCGGCGT
This sequence comes from uncultured Halothiobacillus sp., assembly GCA_964442775.1. Lineage (GTDB taxonomy): Bacteria > Pseudomonadota > Gammaproteobacteria > Halothiobacillales > Halothiobacillaceae > Guyparkeria. The sequence continues at coordinate 1,448 of CAYUAO010000108.1, forward strand.
GGCCGGCGGCGACGAAGGCCAGCTCGCCGGTTTCGCGGGCGGCATCGGCGGTCGAGCCGGCGAATCGGTGCCCGGTCTCGAACAGGCGGATGGCCGGTTGCTGGCGCTTCTGGTTGTGGGCGACCGCCTCGAGCAGGCCCGGCCAGAGGCTCTGGCGCATCACCGCCATCTGCGAGGCGATCGGGTTGGCCAGCGCGATTGCCGGGCTGGCCGGGGTGATCACCGCATCGAGGTCGCGGTCGACGAAGCTGTAGGTGATCGCCTCGAAGTAGCCGCGATCGGCCATGAGATCGCCGATGCGCGCGGTGGTGTTGGTGGTGGCCGCCGGCAGGCCGATCTCCGGGGTCATGCGCGTGATCGGCGCGCGGAACTCGTCGTAGCCGATTAGGCGGGCCAGTTCCTCGAGCAGGTCCTCGGGGATGGCGAGATCGAAGCGACGGGTCGGCGGAATCACGGAGAGCACGTCGCCGTTCGCGGTCACCTCGCAGCCCAGCCGCCCGAGCAGGTCGGTGGCGCGGTCGGTCGCCACGGGCAGGCCCAGACGTCGCTCGGCCCATGCCATGTCCAGCCGGATCGCCGCCGGGGCAGACAGCTTGCGCGCACCGCTTGCCTCGACCACTGGCCCGGCCTGGCCGCCGAGCATCTCGGTGATCAGCTGGGCGGCCCGGTCGATGGCCTGACGAGGCATGCTCGGGTCGACACCGCGCTCGAAGCGGAAGGCCGCATCGGTGGTCAGGCCGAAGCGCCGCGCCCGGCCGGCGACCGCCGCGGGGGTGAAGTGCGCCGATTCCAGCACGATGCGGCGGGTCTCTTCCGAGACGCCGGAAGGCGCGCTTCCGATGATGCCGGCCAGCGCGATCGGGTTGGCGGCATCGGCCACCACCAGGCAGTCGTCCTCGAGGGTCAGTTCCTGCTCGTTGAGCCCCACCATTTTCTCGCCGGCCTTCGCCCAGCGCACACGGATGTCGCCGTCGAGCTTGTCGCCGTCGAAGGCGTGCATCGGCTGGCCGGTCTCGAGCATGACGTAGTTCAGGAGATCGACGATCGGCTCGACAGTCGAGACGCCGGCGCGGCGCAGGCGTTCGGCGATCAGCATGTCGGTATGGCCACGGGCCGGGATGTCCTCGATCACCCGGGTGAGATAGACCGGGCAGGCATCGGCAGCCTCGATGCCCGCCGCGCGGGTCGAGTCCGTTTCCGAGGCGGGCGCTTGCGTCTCCGGTTCGGAAAGGGTGGCATCGAACAGGGCGCTGCATTCCTGGGCCAGGCCGGCGATCGACAGCACGTCGCCGCGGTTGGGCGTGATGCCGAGCTCGATCACCGCGTCGTCGAGATCCAGCCACTCGCGCAGGTCCGCGCCCACCGGCGCATCGCCCGGCAGCTCCAGCAGGCCGTCGCGGGAGGCGGAAAGCCCCAGCTCGTCGGCGCCGCAGAGCATGCCGTGGGACGGCTCGCCCCTTAACTTGGCCTTCTTGATCTTCATGCCGTTCGGCAGCGTGGCGCCCACCTTCGCCAGCGGGGCGCGCATGCCTTCGCGGACGTTGGGCGCGCCGCAGACCACCGGCCAGGTGGTCTCGCCGTCGAAGACTTCGGTGACGCGCAGCTTGTCGGCATCCGGGTGCGGGCGCACGGACTTGACCTCGGCGACGACGACGTTGTCGAAGGCCGGGGCGGCCGGTTCGATGGCATCGACCTCGAGGCCGGCCATGGTCAGGCGGTGGGCCAGGGCTTGGGTGTCGACCTGCGGGTCAATCCAGGTTCTCAGCCAGTTCTCGGAAAAAAGCATCGGGTGTCAGGTCCTCGGGCCTTGGTCCGGTCGGCCGCCGCGACGATGCGGGGCCGGGCACAAATCGGTTGGTCGGCCGGTCATGCCGGCTCGACGGGAATCGGGTTTACTGGAATTGGCGCAGGAAGCGCAGGTCGTTCTCGAAGAACGCGCGCAGGTCGTCGACCCCGTAGCGCAGCATCGCCAGGCGCTCGACGCCCATGCCGATGGCGAAGCCGCTCACCTCGGCCGGGTCGAGCCCCACCGAGCGCAGCACGTTGGGGTGGACCATGCCCGCCCCCAGCACCTCGATCCAGCCGGTCTTCTTGCACACGCGGCAGCCCTCGCCACCGCAGTGGACGCACTGGATGTCGACTTCCGCGGACGGCTCGGTGAAGGGGAAGAACGACGGGCGCAGGCGTACGGCCAAGTCCTCGCGCTCGAACAGGGCGGCGAGGAAGGTCTCCAGCGTGGCGCGCAGGTCGGTGAAGCGCACGTTCTCGTCGAGGTAGAGCACCTCGATCTGGTGGAACATGGGCGAGTGCGTCATGTCCGAGTCGCAGCGGTAGACGCGACCGGGGGCGATCACCTTCAGCGGCGGCTTTTCCTCCTGCATGGCGCGGATCTGCACCGGCGAGGTGTGGGTGCGCAGCAGGTGGTTGGCGTCGAAGTAGAACGTGTCGTGCATCGCCCGGGCGGGGTGGCTCTCGGGGATGTTCAGCGCGGTGAAGTTGTGCCAGTCGTCTTCGATCTCCGGGCCCTCGGCGACGCGGAAGCCCATGGCCTGGAATATGGCCGAGACGCGCTCGGTGATCTGGGTGACCGGGTGCCTGGCGCCAGGTGGGCGACGACGACCGGGAAGGGTGACGTCGATGGTCTCCGCACTGAGTTTGGCGGCCAGCGCCTCGGCCTGGAGTGTCTCCCGACGGGTCTTGAGCGCGCCGATGACCCGGTCCTTGACCGCGTTGATGGCAGCACCCTGCGTCTTGCGCTCCTCCGGGTCGAGCTGGCCGAGCATCTTCATCTGGGCCGTGATCGATCCCTTCTTGCCGGTGTATTCCACCCGCAGGGCCTCGAGTGCGTCGAGACTGTCGGCCGCCTCGATGCGCGCCAGTGCGTCGGTCTCCAAGGTGTCCAGGGAGTTGCTCACCGCTTAAACGCTCCTTCCGGTTGCTTTGTCACGCTTCGCCAGTTGTCGCCGGGAACGGCAGACGGCGAAGGGCGTTATTGTGGCGTAAAGGGCAGTAAAATCAATGCCTTCAACGAAAAAAGGCGCCGTGAGGCGCCTTTCTGGAATCCGGCCGGACGGCCGAGAGCCGTCCGCGATCCGAGATGGGTCCGGATCAGCCTGCCAGGGCAGCCTTCGCCTTTTCGGCCAGGGCGGCAAAGCCCGGCTTGTCGTGCACCGCGATGTCGGCGAGAACCTTGCGGTCGACCTCGACGTTGGCCTTGTTCAGGCCGTCGATCATGCGGCTGTAGGACAGGCCGTTGTTGCGCGCCTCGGCGTTGATGCGGGCGATCCACAGGCCGCGGAACACGCGCTTCTTGGCGCGACGGTCACGGTAGGCGTACTGACCCGCCTTGATGACCGCCTGCTTGGCGGAGCGGTAGGTACGCGAACGGGCACCGTAGTAACCCTTGGCCTTGTCCAGGACCTTCTTGTGCTTGGCATGGGCGGTTACGCCACGCTTGACTCGTGCCATGGTCTATCTCCTCACTTCTTGCCGTAGGGCATCATGCGCTCGACGAGCTGGACGTCCGCCTCGTGCACGTAGGCCGGCGAACCGAGCTGACGCTTCCGCTTCGACGATTTCTTCGTGAGGATGTGACGCAGGTGCGACTGACGACGCTTGACGCCGCCCGCGGTAATCTTGAACCGCTTCGCAGCCCCGCGATTAGTCTTGATCTTGGGCATGATCAACTCCAGTTCAGGTTAGTTTTTTGGATATCCGGCCACGTCGGAGTGGTTAACGTGCGCGGACGATTTCACCGTTGCCTGCCCGCGGGGGTTCCCGGGGCGGCGAAACGGCGCATGAGAATACCGGAGAGCGGTCGTCATCGCAATCCTTCCATCGAGTCCACGAGGTTTGTCGTGGCCCGTCAACGCCAGTGGGCGATGAGCCGAGGGGGCAGGAACCCGCACCGTCAGACGTAAGAAGCAGGGCAAGGGGCTATGCTTGGCTGCATGCCTGGCTGGGGTCGCGTTGCGGCTTCGGGGCATTCCGGCCTTGTGCCGAGCTGTTGGCTCCGCACAACGCCATCTTCTTCGGAGTCTTGTTGTGTGAAGAAGGTCGTGCTGATTTATTACGACGAGCGCATGCTCGGTCACGAGCCGTCGGGCTGGGACAGCGACCACCCGGAGTGGAGCGATGCAGTCAAGGCGATGATCGCTCGGCAATATCCCGAGGCCAGCCTGGAGACCTACGCCTATCCCGAGCGCCCGCAGCGATTGACGGCGATCGTCGAGCGAATGCAGGCCGAGCCCGTCGACGGCCAGGGCTGGCGGACCCCGGTGGAGGCGACGCATGCCCAACTCCAGCGGGTCCATACGCTCGAGCACCTGGCCTATATCGAAACGCTTGTCGGAGGCTCTGGCTGGCTGGCACAGGATACGACCGCGGTGTCCCCCGAAAGCGTGGTCGCGGCGAGACTGGCTGCCGGTGCCGGCATCAGCGCCATCGAGGCGATTTCCGGCGGTGACGACCGTCACGCGTTCTGCATCGTGCGCCCGCCGGGGCATCACGCCTCGACCGATCACGCCCGGGGCTTCTGCCTGTACAACAACATCGCCGTGGCCGCCATGCATGCGCGGGAGGTGCTGGGCTATCGCCGCGTGATGATCTGGGACTGGGATATGCACCATGGCGACGGTACCCAGGAGATATTCTACGACCGGCCCGACGTGCTGGTCGTCGACAGCCATTGCGAGGCGCCGTTCTATCCCGGGACCGGTATGCTGGCGGAAACCGGCACCGGGGCGGGGCTGGGTCATCAGCTTAACGTTCCTTTCCCCCGGGGGAGCGGGAATGCGACGCTGCTCGATGTTTTCGACCAGGTGGTGCGTCCGGCGGCACGAGCGTTTCGGCCGGATCTCATCCTGGTTTCGGCCGGCTTCGACTGCCACTACCTGGACCAGACTTGTGCCATGGACGACACCGGTTTTGCCGCGCTGACTCAGCACATGTGCGAGCTGGCCCACGAGATTTGCGACGATCGACTGGTGATGATGCTCGAGGGTGGCTACAACGCGCAGGCCCTGTCGGACAGTGCGCATGCCACCATTCGGGCGCTCGCCGGGCATACGATCGCCCGGATCAACGTGTTGCCCGCGGACGAGGGGCGTGCCGCGGTGGCCGAGGCCGCGCGATTCCATGCCGAGACCATCGCTGCACTTGGGTAACGGCCTTGAGGATCGAACACCGTCGGTGATTCGCTGCAGGCCCGGCCCGCGCGAACCCGACAAACGAAAGAACCCGCCGGGTAGCGGCGGGTTCTGCAATCAGTGAACGGTTTGCCGTTCCGGTCCGGGGGTCAGCCCTTCGCCGGGCGCGGCGCCATCACCATGGTGGCCTGGCGGCCTTCCATGCGCGGCTTCTGCTCCACGGTGGCCAGCTCCGACAGGTCTCCCTCGATGCGGGAGAGCAGTTCGGCGCCCAGATCCCGGTGGGCCATCTCCCGGCCGCGGAAGCGCAGGGTGATCTTCACCTTGTCGCCGGCCTCGAGGAAGCGAGTCGCGTTGCGCAGCTTGACCTGGTAGTCGTGGTCTTCCGTACCGGGACGGAACTTCACTTCCTTGACCTCGATCTGTTTCTGCTTCTTGCGTGCCTCGGCCGCCTTCTTGCTCTGCTGATACTTGAACTTGCCGAAGTCCATGATCTTGCAGACCGG
>CAYUAO010000109.1:0-7052 GCA_964442775.1 uncultured Halothiobacillus sp.
CAGACCCGCAAACGCCCGGCCCCGAACGCCCCGCTGACGCGCTCGGCATGGCCCAGCGGCACGTAGACCAGCGCCGTGCGCAGGGGACCGTTGGCGTCCAGGCGCACCGTATCGCCCAGAGCGGGTACCCTGCCGTGACGCACGACCCGCTCGCCGGCGTCGATCTCACCGTCGTGATTGGCGTCGGCGAAGACCACCCACTCACCCCCCGCCCAGTCGCCGGTACAACCCGAGTCGGGGGTGCCGGCGCAGATGGATACCGGACGCCCCTGCATCACCGCGGCCTGACGGGCTGCCAACAGGGCTCCCCGCGCACCGTTGGTCGCTGCCACCAGCTGGTTCCGGGCCAACATCGAGGAGAACGCCGGAATGGCGATGGACAGCAATACCGCCACCAGGGCGACCGCCACCATCACCTCGATCAGGGAGAACCCCCGCCGACCCGCGGGAAGCGAATGACGAGAACACCCCCTTCGTTCGGCCCGAACCCGCCGGGCCACACGCTCGTCCCTGAGCATGGTCACCTCCGTCGTGTCGCACGCCCGGCCCATCCATGGGCCGAGGCGTCAGGTCAATCGGTCTGGCCGTGGGAAATGCACGTTACCAGCACTTGTCCACGTCGTCGTCCGCGTCTCGCGTACCGGCCTGATCGAGGGTGAGCGTGCCGCAATCATCCCGGTCGGCCTGTACCCCCTGGGGATTGGCCTCCAGCGTGAACGTCGAGCGGCCGAGATTGGTCACGTCGTACTCGTAGTCCTCGCCCGTCTGCTGGTCGCTCATGCAATCGAGCGTCAGAGACCCATCGTCGAGCGGGTTGTCGTCACCATCCTGGTCCTGGTCGTAACGAAGGTTGGTGGTATAGAAACGCTCCATGTAGTTCACCTGCTCGGAGAGACAGGCCGCCGCCGCGGAGCGTTTCGTCTTGACGACCGAGTCCACGTAGGACGGGTAGGCGATCGCCGCGATGATGCCGATGATCGCCACCACGATCATCAGCTCGATCAGGGTAAAGCCCCTATGTGAGAGCCCACCAGGCCTCACGATTAGTCTTGTCCGTTGAGAAGCAGACGTATCCATTCGAATCCCCCCTTACCGTACAAAGAGTTCCTGCCAATTGAGGCGGATTGCGCCCCCGCTGCTGGCTGGGGGCGGCGGGATTTCAACCTGCTCACCAGACACATTTTGGGCCACCCCGATGGTCTCACCCGCCTCGTTGATGGCAAAGGTGGGCGCACCGGCCACCCCGGCCTTCGTGATGTAGGCGTTGGTCGGCAGGTCACCGATCGATTCGTCGCTTCCGTCGCCATCGAGATCGAGGAACGGGTCACCCGGATTCGCCCCGGAGAACGGATCGAGGATCATGGTCGCACCCGGCGGCAAGGCGCTGCAGGGATCGCCCGCGATCGGAATCATGCTGGTCACGTAAAGGTTTCCAGCGACGAGCTGCGCGATGTTTAGGATTCGCTCGCCTTCGTCATCATTGTCGTAGATGAGATCCATGTACCATCCCGCCTTGCCAAACAGATCGCTCTCGGAACCGGGTTCCGTGGCACGTTCGACCAGGTCGCCATTCTCTTCCTGTGCCTCGATGCTCCGTTCGACAAGATCACTGTCACGAGTCGAGCTGTCATCGACGACCGGCTTGCCACTGGTGCGCTCCTGGACACGCAGGCCATAGAGCGATTGCACCTCGCGCCGGTCGATATCGTCGTCGGCGAGGAAACGCCCGGTGCCGAAGAACAGCCAAATCGACCCATCACTCGGGTGAGCAGTGGCATTCATGCGCGCCGTGATCGGCTGTTCGTCGCCGTCAGGACCGACGGCCTCGAACACCTTCTCGCTTTTTCCCTTATCGAGGTCGAACTGCCAGACGTTGCCGCGCAGATCGCCGGCAAAGGCATAGTCAGCGATCCCGCTGGCCGGATCGGTCATGATGACCGTCGGCGCCGCCAGGCCATTGTTCTTGTCGTTGTTGGTCTCGATGACCTCCAGCTCGCCATCAGCCAGGTCGAATTGCAGCAGTCCGGCTTCGTCGCCGCCGCTGTTCGGACCATTACCGATCAAGGCGACCCACTTCGTCTTCTTGCCCGTATCTTTCACCTGCCAGATCGTCGGCCGACCGAGTACCTGCCCGATCCATTCGTAGTCACCGCCGTCTGCGGCTGAACGCTCCCAGAGAATCGCGTCCTCGGCATCATCCGGGTCGGCGAGAACACTCGGGTCGGTCACATCGATCGCGTACACCGTCCTGGTCGGCCCACGGCCCGTGGTTCCCACCAACACCGTTTTCCACGACCCACCGATAAAGACGTTCTCGGTGGTCATCTCGCCATCGTTGTAGTACTGGTGCGGGATTTCCTGCTTGCCGCTGACCTCGTCGTAAACGCCGTACTCAGGGTTGGCATATCGCGCCAACGAGGCATCGCCGTCGACGTCCAGCAGGCTGCCGGGCAAGAAGGCAAACACTTCCTCGCCAGTCGACTGCTCGAACCCGTGCAGCATGCCGTCATTGGCCGCAACGTACACCATGGGTTCGCGATCCTTGTAGTCCTCGACGAAATCCGAATAGACGTCGAGTCCCTCGAAATCGTTGGGATTGAAGTCGAATGCCGAGGATTCCGGCTCCGGCGCGCCGATCGGTACCGGCGTCGAGGAAACGATGTCGCCAAGCAGCGACGCCCGCTGTCGGAGTGTCGAGTCGAGCGGAGTGGAATCCGCATCCTCATAGGAGCGCACACCACGGAGATACTCGACGATCGCATCGCCGCTCGCGTTGAAGGGCGCATCCAGGTTGATGCTGAGCTTAGTCTTGAGTTCACCGCTCAGGGCGCCGGGAAGGAACTTGACAACTGCGCCGTCTTCCGTTGTCCAGATGTTTCGGTCCGACGGCGACGGAATCTCCGAGCCTGCGCTCCATTCCTCGGTGTTGAACTCGCCGTCATCGCTGGAATAGCTGAACGCTTTCAGGCTGCCCGACCACTCGCCGGTCACGTACTTCCCGACAAAACTCAGCGAGCCGTCCTTGACCACGTCGCCCGCGCCACCGGAAATCGACACACTGTTCCCGGCGCCCGAGGCGTTGTCGATCGCGGCGAGCGCTTCCTGCAACCCGCGGGTGAACTCGCGGGGGTCGGCAGCCGAGTAGAAACCGCCATGCCCATTGACGGCCGCGTGGGCCAGGTCGGTGATCGTCTCCGGTTGATTCCCTGCCGGCCCAGGCCAGGCAAACTGATCGCCATCGAAGCCTGTCGGCTCCGAGCCGGTGCGAGCCCACTCGAATATCTCCGGCATGGTGGCGTCCGCCGGTTCGATATTCACTGGACTGACCCCCAGACCAATCGAGAAGGTGGTCATGTGCTGCCAGAAGGCGGGGTCACGACTGGTCGTCGGAACGTCGTTCTTCAGGTCACCGCGAAGATCGTTCTTCCAGTATGCCATCGCGACATCGGCCAATGTGTTCGAATCGTCGTCCTTGAAGGGGTCTCGAGGCGCGTACTCGAAAGACGTCTGCCCATCCGGCGACAGGATTTCCGACCCACCCCTATTGTCCGCATTGCCGACAGACGGATTGCCGCCGTTCCAGTACCCGTCCGTCAGGAGAATGGCATATGACTGCCGGCAGGAGTATTCGTTGGAATCGTAATCCCCTTCGGCATCGTATCCGCCCTCCCAGGGAAGATCCGCGTTCGAATAGTATTGACCCACGGACTTCAATGAATTCCGCAGCGGCGTCCCTCCATTTGAATTTATGCCCTCCATCCATCGCCAGAAATTCTCGCGATTGACGTGAGAAGGATATGAATTGTCCGTCAGGTCGACCTCGTCCACTGCCCCGAACCGATACGGAGCCGAGCTGCCGTTGTTGCTATTGATGGAGTCATATCCGACACGATACTCGGGGTTGATTCCGGAAAAAGCGGTCAGTATCCCGCTCTTGGCGGCCAACTCGCGAGTTCGATAATAGGAAAACCAATTGGCAACGTTGCGCCTTTCCTCGGCGGAGTCGTCACAGCGGCTTTGGTCGTCAGCCGGCAACTCGGAGCAGTCGTCCGTCACGTAGTGCTCAGAATATGGTGAACTGTCGCCCAAAGAATAGGCAAAAACATTCTTGGGAGGAACGCAGTCGTCACCGCCTACGCAAACCTGCGCGTAATAATAGTACCCATTGGGCCGCCGTTGCGGGTCATAATCGACCGTCCACTCATCAAGCTTGTCCCGCGTGTAACACTTCCCCGGATGTTTTCCACTGGAACGCGTCCCTGGCGGGCAACCGAAATCTCTGACTTCGTCGTAATACCAGTATCCGTTCTCGTCATCATAAAACCGCCCCGTGTAGAAAACATATTCACCGGAGTAGCGTTCACCGGAATAACACTCCCCCGGATAAGAATTACTGGGGCTGGTTCCCGGAGGGCATTCCACGTCGCCCCCACCCAATATCTCGAAGATGGGAAATTCATAGCTGCCATACACTGGATCCTGCATCGTATAGCTTTCGATATCTACCGAAGCAGATCCGGCATCGAGGCCATCTTCAGGTGCCGAGGGGAAACCGTCGATCTCGGGATACGACGTTCCGTCAGCTTTCAGCGGGGGGTCGTATGTCACGTCCGGGTTGTAGTAAAGGCGATTGACCTCGGAAGAACGCAAGGTCTCGTCGGAAGTATCGGGCATCTCTCCCCAACTAGGCATAAACCCCCACGTCATGGAGCCGGAATCATCATGCATGAGTATGATGTTCGGCGGCAGCGGTTCGGCCACGATCAAGGGGCTCTGATCGACCTGAACGTCGGCCACGGCAGCACCTGTGCCAAAGGACATCAGGGCGGCGAAGGTCAGGGCAACCGACTTGAACGATACGTTTTTCATGACGAGCCTCCCGATCCAGGTGGACCCGGGTTCATTGGGAAAAGGATGGGATTCTTTACGCAAACGATTCATGTCAAGGCCCTCAGAGACGCCACATCGCCTGCAGGATGACCTGCGCGCGCTCGGCGTTGACGTTGTCGTCATCACCGATATCCAGATCGGGATCGTAAGCCCTCGCAGTGATGCGATAGCAGGTCCCCTGATTCTGCAGGTAGCGGCCTCCCCCGCCACCCGCTTCGTTTTCGTCGGTCACGTTCACGAAACCGCCGCCGGTGGAACCATCACACTGCCCCATCAACTGGACAAGATATTGCGGTGGGTTGGCACTGTCCTGGGCCTCGAACGAGGTGAGTGCGGCCCCCATCGGCACACTTCTCCAGAGTCCGTCGCCGACCTCACCGGACGGGTTCAGGGGACAGGACGATTCACTGCAATCGAGATCGTCTCGATTGTCGCGGATCCGATCTCTCCAGAAGCTTTCCCGGGATCCGCGGAATTCATCGCTTCCCAGTCTCAGAGCGGCTTCTGCGGCCTGGAACGCAGTCTCGCGGTCGAAATAATTGCCCGCCATCTTCTCCTGCAGCGTGGTGCCACGGATCCCCGCCAGGCCGAGGAGCGTGACGGCGACCAGGAGAACCAGCGCCACAACGAGGGCGATGCCACCCTGTTTCGTCGGTCGATTTTGAATTCGTTCAGCGGCGCTCACGTTCAGCCCTCCAGGCGATTACGAATGGCAATCGTGGTCGAGAAGTCCCGCTGAAGGCGTTGGCGGTCCGAGCCGGCGCCACGGTCCGGATCACCTGCACTGACGCCTCGGCTTCGGACGGTCAACTCGAGCTGGACGGCATCGACGTCGTCCCAGTCGCCCACCGAGCCGGCACTGACGAAATCGTCCTCGCCCGCCTCGTGGTAGAAGATCTGCATGCCCTCCACCCCTCGAACCATTTCGTCGATCTCGATCGAATCCTCCCAGTCGTCCGGATCCGACAAGTTTTGTACGTTCCTGGCCCGGAAAAGTGATGCCGATCCGGCCGAATTGGTACCGATATACCACCACAGGCTCCGCGGCACCGCGAGGTAGGAAGTGGCGCCGAGGGAGGTTCCGTTGCCGTTGGTGTCATTGATGATTGGGTGATTCAAACCCTTGGAGCAATTCCCGATCGTGCCGCTACCTGTGTTGTGGACAACCGTCCGGCTTCCGTTGTAATTCGTGACCTGGAAGATTGACGCCTTGCCCGCCTCGCATACCATTACGACATCGTTGGTGGCGATCCGCGTCGTCGGAGCCGCGAGCTTGAGGTTCGCGGCGGTGGGGGCAGGCTGGTCTTCATCCAGCCGAATCCCGAGATCCTCGGCCTTGCCGATTCGAATGGCGTCCGTTCCGCCGACCGGCACTCCCGAGCCACTTGTCGGGAGGCCATCGATGTCCGATGGCGTGTCGGTGCCGAAAACCGGGACATCGAAGTCATCCAGCCAGCCGGGCAGATCGTTGGAGGTGCCGGTGCATTGGTCGCTTCCATTCAACGAGCTCTGAACACCACCGGCCCCGCAGGGATTCGATCCCGCCTCACGAATATCCCGCGCGAGAAACTCGAAGGAAGTCCGGGCGGCGTCCTGGGCCTGCGCGAGGGCCTCGTTGGTGCGATAGGCATCCTTGTTGGCAATAAAGACACTCCCCACCCCGGCGATGACCAGCAGCCCCAGGACCAGGGCAATCATCAACTCCACCAGCGTGAAGCCCCGCGACGTCCGCCCGCCGACGGAAGTAGCGTTCAGTGGGTTGTAATTCTTGAAGAAGATCGCGTTCATAGCTTGGCCTGTGTGACGATCGACTGGTCCTCTTCACCACCCGTGGCGCGCTCGTCATCGAAGGTGATGGTGATCCGGTAGTTCCCGCCGCCGCGTGAGGTGATGGCGCCGCTGGTGCCGGGTCCCACCAGCCGGGCCAACTCGTTGCACCAATGGTCGAGGTTTCCGCCGGCCAAGCCGGAGGCGTTCGACGCCCCGCTGCAATCGCCCGTGTCGGACCAGTCGTCGGGGTTACCGGCATCCGACCAGTCATCCGGGACGGTAACCGTGACCCCGTCGTACGTCCCGTCCTCCACACCGTCAGGATCAAGCCTCATGGCGTCGAGAATCGAATAGCTCGCGATCGTGCCCATGCTTCTCGCCATGGCGCTGTT
>CAYUAO010000110.1:0-7001 GCA_964442775.1 uncultured Halothiobacillus sp.
GCACGTCGAGGCGATCGTCGCCACGCTCCTCGACGGCGTGCTCCAGCCGAGAACCGACTGAAACACGCGCCCTCCCCGTGGCACGGGCCCCGACGACACGATCCGTCCCGGACTGTCGCCGGACCCCGAAGGCGATTTCCACCGGACCGGGAGTGTCCGGGAAACCGGAGGGGCTTCAGCCTGTCGGCACGGCCTCCAGGTCGGACAGGAAGCGGCGCAGGACGTCCTCGTCCGAGAGGTCGCCGTAGAGCATGGAGACCTCGCCGGTCTCGTTCGTCTTCAGCAGCGAGGGGGTGGCGAACACCGACTGGGCGATGCCTTCCTCGGGCTGTTCGAGCAGATCGACCTCCAAGGGTTGAAGGTCGCTGCGCCCGATCCGTTCGAGCATTCGGGCCAGGTTGGCGCGGGCCCGCAGCGAGCGCGGCGCGTTCCCGGTCACGAACAGGGTCAGTACCGGCATGGACAATTCGCCGGTCGATTGGCTGCTGCTCATGCTTTCTCCCCCTCATCGCTGGTCGGACGGGCGGGCGGGTCTTCCCTCCCGGGGTCCCGCCGCTGCTTGATGTGCTCGTGGTAGGCCCGTTCCAGACGATCGGTTTCCTCCGAGTCGCTCTTCTCCAGTTCCAGTTCGTCCGCCAGACGGCGACGTTCCAGTTCGGCCTGCTCCATGCGGCGCTCGAGATCGAGCTGTCGCCGCTCGCGCTCTCGTTGTCGCCGGCGGGAGGCCGCCTCGTCCTCGCGCTCCCGGGTTACGCGCGCGGTGCCCATCAGGACCTCGGAGCCGCGTTCGTACACGTCGGCCAGGTCGATGCCGGCGTCCGAAAGAAGCAGCTCACGTTCCTGGTTCGAATGGGCCGAACCCCGGGATTTCACGATCGACAGGGAGCGGTTACGCTCGCCGCCCCGGACGTTGTAGTCGAGCACGATCCAGCTATCGGCGAGAGTCGAGACCTGACCCTGCGTGGCCTCGCCTTCCGGGTCCTGCACCCCGCTCAATGACGTGAGCACGGTGGTGATGCCGCGGCGGCGCGCCAGGTCGATCAGGTGTTCGGTCGCCATGTTCGCCCCCTCGCTGCCCCGGGCCTTGAGCAGCGCCGAGACCGGATCGATCACCAGGCAGTGAGGGTCGAACGAGTCGAGCAGGCGGCGCAGGACCAGGAAATGCTCGGAGACGCTCGAGGCGAACGCGGAGAGATCCTCGAAGCGCAGGAGCCCGGATTCGATCGGGCCGCGCAGGTCGATACCGACCGAGGCCAGGTTGCGCACGTACGGCCCTTCGATCTCGTCGAAACTCACGTACAGCGTGCGCTCGCCCCGCGCCGCGGCCGCCTGGGCAAAGCTCCCCGCCAGGGTGCTCTTGGCGGTGCCGGGTCGGCCGGAGATCAGCAGGCTCGACCCCCGGTAGATCCCGCCGTCGAGCAGCTTGTCGAGCCGGGCCACGCCCGTGGACAGGCGTTCTTCGCCCGCCGTCGCGGTGCCGGCGAGCGGCCTTTCGTGGTAGGGCAGCTGGATGCCGTCCGCGTCCATGACCATCGGCATCTCGTCGGTCACGTGTCCGGAGCCCCGGAACTTGGCGATGCGCAGCGAGCGGTTGAGTTGCTGGTCGACCACCCGCGCGGAGAGCACGAGGGTCGCCGAAAGCAGGAACTCGATGCCCTCGAGGTGGGCCGGCGCGATGCTCTCCCCGGTGGCCTTGCCTGTCAGCAGGAGTGTCCAGCCGTGATTCCGGCAGTACTCGTCGATCCGGCGCACCTGGTCGACCGCGACTCGGGGGTCAGGCTGGTACTGCAGGAGCTGATCGATACCGTCGAACACGACCCAGGTCCCGCCGGACTGCGCCACCGCGGCGCCGACGACGCTCAGCAGACCCTCGATATCGAACTCCCCGGCCACCTGGGCGTCGAGGCGCGGACGGGCGTCGATCACTCGCCAGCGCTCCGATTCAAGCAGACGCGCGCCCCAGCGAAACGACGCGGCGTCCCGATTCACCTGTGCCGGAGATTCCTCGAAGGTCACGAACACCCCGCCGTCGCCTCGCTCCACGGCGTGGGCGAGCACCTGCAGCCCCAGGACGGTCTTGCCCGCGGCCGCCTCACCGAGGACCAGGGTCGCCTGTCCCGCCGGAAGGCCGCCGCGGGTCGCCTCGTCCAGCCCCGGGATTCCGGTCTCGCGCTTTTGCATTTTCGTTTCTGGCTCGTTCATCTTGGCTCCTTGGCCCGGCAACCCGGCCTCACCGAGGCGAGGGACGTGCTAATGAGATTTTGGGACGTTCAGCGGAAGGGTGCTGCGTTGCTCGAGCAACCAGCGAAAGTCCTCGGCCTCGAGCGGCATGCTGTAGTAGTACCCCTGACCGAGGCGGCAACCCATGGCCCGCAGCTCGTCGCTCACGGCGACCGATTCGATGCCCTCCGCCACGACCTCCGCCTTCAGCGCAGTCGCGAGGGTCAGTACCGTCCCGACGATATTGCGGCTCAGGCCATCGTCGAGCAGGTGAAACACGAAGCCCTGGTCGATCTTGATCTCGTGGAAAGGGTATCGCTGCAGGTACAGCAGCGATGAATAGCCGGTGCCGAAATCGTCCAGCGAGAGCCGCACGCCCATGTCGCGCAGCCTGCGCATCTGCTCGAGCAACCATTCGGACTCCCGTTCGAACACGCTTTCGGTGATCTCCAGCGCCAGTTCCTCGGGGGCGACCCCGACCTCGTCGAGGACGGCACGGACCCGACTGGCGAAATCCCCGCTCTGGAACTGGATCACCGACACGTTCACGGCCACCCGTACCGGTTCGAGTCCGGCGTCGCGCCACTCGCGCAGATGCTGGCAGGCCCGGCGCAACGCCCAGTCACCCACCGGGACGATCAGCTGGCTTTGCTCGGCGATGGGGATGAACACACCGGGCGACATCAGGCCCCGCTCGGGGTGGTTCCATCGCAGCAGCGCCTCGCAGGCAACCAGTGTGCCGCTGTCGAGATCGACCTTGGGCTGGAAATGCAGTTCGAACTGGTCCTCGTTGAGTGCCACGCGCAGCTCGCGGGTCAGCTCGATGCGCTGCTGCATTTCCTCCTCGAGCGCGACGTTGTAGGCGACCCAGGGTGCGGCGGGCTCCTTGCGGTGCTGGAACAGGGCGCGCTCGGCCTCGCGGAGCAGATCCTGGACCGAGCGGCGCTTTTCCCCGAAGGGCGCGCAGCCCATCCGCACCGTTATCTCGATGTCGAGCTCGTCGAACTCGAAGGAGGCGACCAACGACTCGAGCACGCGGGAAAGACACTCGTGCAACGCCACCCCGTGCGCCGGCAGCACGAACAGCGCGAATTCGTCGCCGCCAATGCGGCCCGCGCACTGGTGACCTTCGGCCTGGAGGCGCAGCCGCTCACCGAACTCGGCCAGCAACCGGTCGCCGCCCTCGTAGCCGTAGGCGTCGTTGATGTCCCGCAAGCCCGAGATGTCGACCATCACCACCGCGCCCCGCGCCGGCCAGCCATCCCGGTCGATCCAGCGTTGCAGGTGGCGGGCGAAGCCGTTGCGCGAGTAGAGTCCGGTCAGCGAATCCTCGTAGGCGATCCGGCTGAGTTCATGCTCGGCCTCCTTGAGTGCGGTGATGTCCTGCTTGATCGCGACATAGTTGGTGACCTGGCCGTTCTCGTCCCTCAACGGGGAAATGACCTCGTATTCCCAGTAGGGCGTGCCGTCCTTGCGTCGGTTCTGCAACTCGCCCGTCCAGACTTCTCCGGCGGTGATGGTGCTCCAGAGATCGCGGTAGACGTCGTCCGGCGTCTCGCCCCCCTGGATGCGCGCCGGCGTTTCCCCGAGCAACTCGCTCGAGGCGTAACCCGAGATGCGCTCGAAGGCGGGATTGACGTACTCGATGCGGCCATCGAGGTCGGTGACCGCGACCGGGGCCGGGCTCTGGTGGATGATGTGCGCCAGCTTGCGCAGTTCGCGTTCGTGTTCGCGCTGGTTCGTCACGTCCTGAAAGGCACCCTGGACCTGCACGATGCGGCCATCCTCATCGCGTACCGCCTCACCCAGCACCCGAACCCACACGCGTCGCCCCCGGGCATCGATGATCTCGAGCTCCTCGTCGAAGGGCTCGCCCTGCTCGGCACAGGCCGTGATGCGCCTGCGGAAGCAGTCACGACATTCCGGGGCGTAGAAGGCGATTGCCTCCTCGGCAGTGGTGGGAGAGTAGCCGGGTGGCATGCCGTGGATCTCGGCGACCACGTTCGACCACTCGATCTGCCCGCTGGCAAGATCGGCGAACCAGCCGCCGAACCGGGCGGTTCGACCGGCGAGGCTGAGCAGGCGGAACTGGCGGGCGAGTTCGGCCTCGGACTCGCGTATCTCGGTCACGTCGGTGATCACCGCGCCGACCACCCGTTCGGCGCTGCCGGGCACATCCAAGGGGAAATAGCGCACCAGCAATCTGCGCCATCCGAGCACGGGGTGACGGCGTTCGGTCTCGTAACGCTGGAATTCGCCGGCAAAACAACGGTCAACGTGGGGCCTGACGGTCTTCTCGAAGTAGTCCTCGCCGAGCACCGCCGGCAGTCGGCGCCCCTCCAGTTCCACGGGTGCCACCCCGAGGCTGTTGCCGTAGGCCGGATTGGCCCAGAGGTAGCGGTAGTCAGCATCGGCGATAGCGAACAGATCGTCGCTGGCCTCGACAAGCATGCAGCAGTGTCCCAGGAACGCGGCGAGCTCGTCCCGGCTCGTCCGCATGCCCAGGCCGCCACCCGACCACGGGTCGCCGCCCCCTTCGGGATGGAGGAATGCTCCGCCCCCCGGCTCGGCGGCGCGCCCACCCGTGTCGTCAGGCCCGGCGGCGTCGGACTCCTGCGAAACGGCATCCGATGACGCTCGTGCCAGGTCCTCGCGGGCGAGGCGACCCAGGATCTCGCCGTCATTGCCGCGTATCAGGAAATGGTCAGTCGAGACGACTTCCAAGCGAGCCCGTGCCTCGGCGATGGACGCCTCGGCCGGGAGAACGGCCACGGAATGCGCCATGACGTCCTTCAGAGGGCGGTCATGGCCCAGAAAATCCGACCCGTCCGCCCAGCGGGCGGCCGATGGCGTCCAGATACCGACGGGCTCGCCGGCTTCGACCACCACCACTGCGCCGTTGCCGGTGGCGCGCAGGCGAGCGACCGCGTCGCCGACCGTCTCGGTCGGCGACGCCTCGATCAGGTCTCGACGGACCAGGGCATGGAGTGGCGTGGTGGAATCGAACAAGGTTTGCAATCCGAGTTGGCCTTCGGGCGCTTGCCGGCAGGCGGCCTGGAGGCACACTGGGAATCAATGGCTCGGCGGGCGAAATCCGTGAACGCCGGACATCCATTCCGCGTTGTCATGAGTTGACAACGGGGCAGGTTATCACGTCTGGCCAAGGGACCAATCGCGCCCCCACACCTCCCCGAGGGAGACGGGTCGGCGGAACGGTCGCAATCCGGTGCCGGCCGCACAGGGCATGCGTCCCGGCCGCCTTCCGACCTTCAGCCCCACCCTCGGCTCGCCGTCACCTCCGGGTTGAGCAGCCGGATCTGCTGGACCACCGGGTCGGGGTGCTCGCGCTCGGGCTCGATCTGCATCAGGCGCAGCAGATAGGGCAGCAACGCCCGGCGCACGCTCACCTGCCGCTCGCCGTCGACCATGCCGTAATCCGCGGCGATCACCGCCTGCTGGGCCGCGGGCAGCTCCGGGTGCACGCCCACGCGCAACACCACCTCCTCGAACCAGTCGCCATCCCCATCGCGCGGTGCGCCCGGTCGATCCGGCAGCGATTCGGGGTTCGCCATCCGCGCCAGCACGAAGTCGCGATATTCCTCGTGCTCGTGACTGAACGCCCTCAGGTGCCAGCGAAAGCCGCTGAACACCAGCGTGTGCGGCGAGAGCTCGATCGGGCGCGGCTCCGGGCGGCGCATCGACTGGTACTCGACCCGCACTCGATGGCCGTTGCTCGCCGCCGCCGAGACCGCCCGCAGGATGTCGAGGTCCAGCTCGCGCTCGAGCGGACGCAGCAATTCCACGTTCGGCCCGGCCGCCGCCAGCGCGACCACCGGCCGGTCCGCGCCCGGCAATGCGGCCAGCACGTCCAGCAACTCGGAGGTCCGCCCCGACAACAGCCGCGCGGTGAAATGCTTGCCGGCTTCGTAGCACTTCCGCGAACGGTTGTAGACGAGATTGTCCGGGGCGAGCGCCTGGTAGACGGCGAAGTCCTTGGAGGCCTGCGCGCGGCTGATGCCGAAGGTTTCGGTCAGGGCCTGGGTGCGCACCCAGCCGTTGATCAACAGGGTGCATTCGAGCAGCTTGAGGCGCTGGCGCAGGTCCCATTTCAGGTCGTCGATGTCGGGGGGGCTGACAGTCTTCATGCTGCCCATTCTCCGCCCGGCCGACGGTATGTCAATAAAAATGACGCGAGTTTGTTGACACGCCCAGATTGCATGCATACTATCTGGACATGCCTAGTTTGTAGGCAGTCAACGAAAGGAGTACCGCCATGCAGACCTACCACGACGACGTGATCGATTTCTGGGCCAATATCTTCCGTGCCTGCCGACTGTCGACCACCGGGCTGGACCTGGAGACCTTCCTCGAGGCCCCCGCCCAGCACCTGGAACGACTGGGGCTGTCGGATGCCGTCGAAATGCTCGCCGGCGGCCACCTGCCGCTGCTGCCCGAACAGGCCGCGGTGCGCCGGGAGATCGACGCCCGCTTCCCCCAGCCTTCGGCCCCGCAAGCGGCACCGACGTCCACGCGGGCGTTTCTCCCGCCACCGGCCTTTCTCGCCACTGCTAGTTGAGCACCATCCCACCTCGTCGGCCGGGCCGTGCGCCGACATCGTGCGGCCAGGTCCGCTCGGCGGGCGGCCTCGCGTATAGTTACCGAGGAATCTCTGCACCAATGCCAGGCTCCGCAGCATGGGATTCGTGCAGAGGTTTCTTAAGGAAGGTCTGCACGATTCGATGACGTCTCTGCGGGACCTCCAAGGGCCCAGATGCAAGGCG
>CAYUAO010000111.1:0-6971 GCA_964442775.1 uncultured Halothiobacillus sp.
CACGCCTTGATCACGAACGGCTCGCCAAGCCAGAGTGACATCCGATTCGTGCAGAATTTCCCTAAGTGTCTCAACCGTTACCTCTGCGTGATTCCGAATCGGAACAGGAGTTCGTCGATGATGGCATTCGTCTCAACCCGCCGCGCCACGGGCCGGTCAATGGCGTTTCCAACGGTGTTTCTGGCGGTCGCCTTCGCCACGGTGATGTCGCTGGCGTCGCCCGCCCAGGCGGACTACCCCGACTTCGTCGAGCTGGCGAAGGACAACGCCCCGGCGGTGGTCAATATCAACACCGTCACCAAGGGCCGGCAGTCGGGTCACTCCGGCCAGCGACCGCAGATGCCCAACCTGCCGCCCGGTCCGCTCGGCGACATGTTCCGCGATTTCTTCGAACAGATGCCGCAACAGCCGATGCCGCGCTCGCGCCCGGCCCAGTCGCTGGGTTCGGGTTTCATCATCAGCGAGGACGGCTACGTGATCACCAATGCCCACGTGGTCGGCGGCGCGGACGAGATCAGCGTCCGGCTGAACAACCAGAAGGAGTACCGCGCCGAGCTGGTGGGCGAGGACAGCCGCACTGACATCGCGTTGCTGAAAATCGATGCCGAGGACCTGCCAACCGTGACCATCGGCGATTCCGACGAGGTCGACGTGGGCGAGTGGGTGCTGGCCATCGGTGCGCCGTTCGGCCTCGACCACTCGGCCACGCACGGCATCGTCTCGGCGATCGGCCGCGACCTGCCCAACGAGACCTATGTTCCCTTCATCCAGACCGACGCGCCGGTCAACCCGGGTAACTCGGGCGGCCCGCTGATCGATGTCGACGGCGAGGTGATCGGCGTCAACTCGCAGATCTACACCAACTCCGGCGGCTACATGGGCATCTCGTTCGCGATCCCCATCAACGTCGCCATGAACGTCGCCGACCAGCTCAAGGAGACCGGCGAGGTGCGCCGTGGTTACCTCGGGGTGATCATCCAGCCGGTCACCGAGGAACTGGCGCGCTCCTTCGATCTCGACGACACGCGCGGTGCCCTGGTCGCCCAGGTTCAGCCGGACACCCCGGCGGCCGAGGCCGGTCTCGAGTCCGGCGACATCATCACCGAGTTCAACGGCAAGCCCGTCAAGCGCTCCGGTCAGCTGCCGCGCCTGGTGGGCGCTGCCCCGGTCGGCGAGCCGGCCGAGGTGACCGTGATCCGTGACGGCGAGAAAATGGAGTTCGAGGTGGTGCTGGCCGAGCTCGACGGCTCCGCGGCGGCCGGTGGCGACGCCCTCTCCTCCTACGGCCTGTCGGCCGCGCCGCTGGAGAAGGACGACCGTGGCAGCCTCGGCGTGCGCTACGGCATCGAGATCGAGTCGGTCGCCGGCGACTCGCCGTTCGCCGGGGCCCTCGAGCCGGGCGACGTGCTGCTCGAGGTCAATCGCCGTCCCTTGCGCAGCGAGCAGGACCTCGCCGAGGCGTTGACCTCCGCCCCCGAGGATCGCCCGGTCGCCATTCGCCTCCTGCGCCGCGGTCAACCGCTGTTCCTGGCGGTCGACCTGGACTGAGAGGCCATCCGGCCGAGACCCGCGGGAACTTCCGCCGGGTCAAGGCGTCCCATCGAGTGGCTCCTCAAGGAAGAACCGCTGCCCCGGCCGGATGGTCGGGGTTTTTTTGTCTGCGGAGATCAGGGGCAGCCCGCCAGCGCGACCGGCCGGGCGTCCCTTGGGAATCTCTGCACGAATGCCAAGCCCCGCAGAGCGGTATGGCATTCGTGCAGAGTTTCCCTAGAATTGCCCCATTTGGACGGATCGATGCGGGTAATCAGTTTCAACGCCAACGGCATTCGCGCCGCGGCGCGCAAGGGATTCTTCGACTGGCTGGCCACGGCGGATGCCGATTTCGTCTGCATCCAGGAGACCAAGGCACAGGCCTGGCAGCTGGAGAAGGACCCGACCTTCTGGCCGGAGGGGTATCACTGTCGCTACGTCGATGCCGAGCGCAAGGGCTACAGCGGCGTGGCGATCTACAGCCGGGTCGAGCCCGGGGCCGTGACCACCGAGATGGGGCTGGCCGAGTTCGACGCCGAGGGTCGCTACTGCGCCTTCGATCTGGACGACCTGACCATCGCCTCGCTCTACCTGCCCTCGGGCTCGGCTGGCGATCATAGGCAGGCCTCCAAGGATCGATTCCTCGATGCCTTTCTGCCCATGCTCAAGCGCTTTCGTGACGAGGAACGCTCCCTGATCCTCTGCGGTGACTGGAACATCGCCCACCGCGAGATCGACCTGAAGAACTGGCGCAACAATCGGCGGAACTCGGGCTTCCTGCCGCACGAGCGCGCCTGGCTCGACCACGTTTTCAACGACCTGGGCTTCGTCGACGCCCACCGGACCCTCAAGCCCGACGTCGCCGAGTACACCTGGTGGTCGAACCGGGCCAACGCCTGGAACAACGACGTCGGCTGGCGGATCGACTACCAGATCGTGACCCCCGACCTGCGGGAAAGACTGGTCGACGTGCGCGTCTACCGGGGGGAAAAGTTCTCCGACCATGCTCCCCTGATCATCGACTATCGCTGACCACGGAATGCCCAGGGCCCGGGGGAACCCTGCGGCGTGGCAGCGATCTGACATATACTTTGCCATCAACTCGCCGATTCGCGCGGAGGTTCCACATGAAACACTGGATGACCCTGGTGCTGGCCGTGGCCGGCCTGGCCTTCCTGTCCGGTTGCGCGAGCAGCCTCTCGAGCGGTGCCTACTCGCGCGATTCCGCCCGGCAGATGCAGACCGTCTACTACGGCACGGTCGACAGCATTCGCACGGTGCAGATCGAGGGCACCAAGACCCCCATCGGCACCGGGGCCGGTGCGGTGACCGGCGGCATTCTGGGTAACCAGGTGGGCGGTGGCACCGGGCGTTCGCTGGCGACGGTCGGCGGCGTGCTGCTGGGCGGGCTCGCCGGGTCGGCGGCCGAGGAGGGCATCACCCGCCAGGCCGGCTACGAAATCACGGTGCGACTGGACAGCGGCCGGACGATCAGCGTCGTGCAGGCGGCCGACATGTCCTTTCAGCCCGGCGAACGAGTGCGCGTGATCGAGGCGCGTGACGGCACCACTCGCGTGACTCGCTGACGCCGGACGAAGACGAACGAAAACCCGACGGAGAGACGATGACGGCAACGCCACCTGGACAGCTATTCGTGATTTCGGCGCCCTCCGGGGCGGGCAAGACCAGCCTGATCAGGGCCCTGCGTGAACGTCGGCCGGAGATCGGTCTCTCGGTCTCGCACACCACCCGCCCGCGGCGCGAGGGCGAGCTCAACGGCGAGCACTATCACTTCGTCGACATCTCGCAGTTCGAGGTGATGCTCGCCCAGGAAGCCTTCGTCGAACACGCCAAGGTGTTCGACAACTACTACGGCACCAGCAAGGCGGCAATCACCGAGGAGCTCGAGCGGGGCCGCGACCTGATCCTCGAGATCGACTGGCAGGGAGCGGCGCAGGTCAAGAAGGTCTTCCCAGAGGCAATCTTCATCTTCATCCTGCCGCCGAGCAGCGCCGAGCTGGAAAAGCGGCTGCGCAACCGCGCCTCCGACGACGACGAGGTGATCGCCCGCCGGCTGGCGGAGGCCCGCCGCGAGATGAGCGAGTGCCACTGGTACGACTACCTGGTCATCAACGACGACTTCGAACAGGCCCTAAGGGAGCTCGACGCCCTGTTCACCGCCGCCACCCTGGAGACCGATCGGCAGCGCGAACGGCACCCCGAACTGATCGCCGATTTGCTGGGTGAGGTCGACTGACCGTAAACTAGTGCCCAGACACGTCTTTTCGCCCGAAGAGACACCCCAATCGAGCGCGGCCCGATCGTCCCCGACGGTCGGGCCGTCCAACCTGTATACCGAGGCTAGACACCGATGGCACGCGTAACCGTAGAAGACTGCCTGGACAAGATCCCCAACCGATTCGAGCTGGTGCTGACCGCCGCCAAGCGCGCCCGCCAGATCGAGCACGGCGCCGAGCCGCTGGTGCCGATGGGCAAGGAAAAACCCACCGTCATCGCCCTGCGCGAGCTGGGCGAGGGCAAGATCGACCGCGAGCGGATCGACGAGATCGAGAAGCAGGTCACCCTGTCGCGCTCCGAGATCACCGAGCAGGAAATCCGCGCCGAGCTGGCCCAGTTCGCCGACGAGAGCGCCGAGGGCGCGCGCCCGGCCACGCCGGCGACCAGCGACGAGGCCTGAGCCCGCGGGCCGGGGCGAGGCGCCGATGGAAAGCGGGCACAGCGGAGACTCGAGCGTCGTCGACACGGCCGGTTCACATCTGACCGACGTCTTTTTCGCGCCCCTGGCCAGCCATCTGGCCGACTACCTTGACGCGGCGGACATCGCCCGCATCCGTACCGCCTTCGAATTCGGTGCCGAGGCGCACGCCGGTCAGACCCGCAAGAGCGGCGAGCCCTACATCAGCCACCCGATCGCGGTGGCGCACATCCTCGCGGACCTGCGCATGGACGAGGCGACCCTGATCGCCGCGATCCTGCACGACGTGATCGAGGACACCGACATCGTCCATGACGAGATCGTCGCCGAGTTTGGCGAGGAGGTCGCGCACCTGGTCGACGGCGTCTCCAAGCTCGCCCAGATCCGCTTCAAGTCCAAGGCCGAGGCGCAGGCGGCCAACTTCCGCAAGATGATGATGGCGATGGTCGAGGATGTGCGCGTCATCCTGATCAAGCTCGCCGACCGCCTGCACAACATGCGCACGCTCGGCGTGATGCGCCCGGACAAGCGCCGGCGCATCGCGCGCGAGACGCTCGACATCTACACGCCAATCGCCAATCGCCTCGGTCTCAACGCGATCCGCCACGAGCTCGAGGACCTGGGCTTCGCCTCCCTCCATCCCGTGCGCCACCGCGTGCTGAGCGAGGCCGTCCGGCGCGCGCGCGGCAACCGCAAGGAAATCGTCGCCGGCATCCAGGAGCGCTTCGAGCAGCGGTTCGCCGACGAACGGCTTACCGCCGATACCTTCGCCCGCGAGAAGCGTCCGTACTCCATCTATCGCAAGATGCAGTCCAAGCACCTCACCTTCAAGGAGGTGTTCGACGTCTTCGCGGTGCGCGTGCTGGTCGACTCGGTCGACGATTGCTACCGCGCGCTCGGCATCGTGCACAACCTCTACAAGCCGCTGCCCGGTCGGTTCAAGGACTACATCGCGATCCCGAAGGCCAACGGCTACCAGTCGCTGCACACCATCCTGTTCGGCCCGCACGGCATCCCGCTCGAGGTGCAGATCCGTACCCACGAGATGAACCAGTTCGCCGAGTCGGGCATCGCCGCGCACTGGCTCTACAAGGCACAGGGTGACCACAGCTCCGTGACCCAGACGCGGGCGCGCGAGTGGCTGCGCGACCTGCTCGAGATCCAGCAGAAGGCCGGCAACCCGCAGGAGTTCCTCGAGTCGGTCAAGGTCGACCTCTTTCCCGACGAGGTCTACGTCTTCACGCCCATGGGCGAGATCATCGAGCTGCCGCGCCGGGCCACGGCGGTGGACTTCGCCTACGCCATCCACACGGACGTGGGCAACACCTGCGTGGCCTGCAAGATCGACCGTCGCTTCGCTCCGCTGTCCACGCCGCTCGAGTCCGGTCTGACAGTCGAGGTAATCACCGCCCCCGGCGCGGTGCCCAACCCCAGTTGGCTGTCTTTCGTGGTCACCGCTCGTGCGCGGGCGAACATTCGCGCCTATCTCAAGCACCTGCAGGACGCGGAGGCGATCCGCCTGGGCCACCGGCTGCTGGCGAAGGCGATGGTGGCCGAGGGCTGTGACATCGAGGAGCTTGACGAGGGGCGCATCGACGCGATCCTGCGCGAGTACCACCAGGAGAGCTTCAACGACCTGCTGCGGGAGATCGGTCTGGGCAATCGCATGGCCCCGCTGGTCGTGCGGCTCCTCAAGGCGGAGGCCGGCAAGCTCGACGCGCAGGAGATGCTCCGCGATGGTGGCGGCAAGCAGGCGCCGGTGATCATCAGCGGCACCGAGGGGCTGGTGGTGAGTTTCGCCGGCTGCTGCCACCCGGTGCCGGGCGACGCAGTGGTCGGCTTTCTCTCGACCGGCCGGGGCATCGTGGTCCATCGTCAGGGTTGCCCCAACGCCAGCGACGCCGGCGAGCATCCCGAGCGCTGGCTGGCGGTCGGCTGGGCGGCCGAGCCGAGCGGCGAGTACCAGTCGCAGATCAGCATCCAGGCGAACAACGTGCGCGGTGGCCTCGCTCGCATTGCCGCGGCGGTGTCGGACGCCGGCTCGGACATCGACGACGTGCGCTTCGACGACCGCGACGTGAATCTCACCATCATCGACATCACCGTGCGCGTGACCGACCGGATCCACCTGGCCCGCGTCATGCGCAGAATCAAGCAGCTGCGGGACGTGGTACGCGTCTCGCGCCACTGACCTTCCCGGAATCAAGGACCCTTGCAGGAGACATCATGAGCCGACGCGAGATCATCCACAGCAACGACGCCCCGGCCGCCATCGGCCCCTATTCCCAGGCCGTTCGCGTCGGTGACACCGTCTACCTCTCCGGCCAGATCGCCCTCGAACCGGCCAGCATGACGCTGGTCGACGGCGGCATCGAGGCGCAGACCCGGCGCGTGTTCGACAACCTCACCGCGGTCTGTCGCGCCGCGGGCGGCGAACTCGCGGACGTGGTCAAGCTGCAGATCTACCTGCCCGACCTCTCCCACTTCGAGACCGTCAACGGCATCATGAAGGAATACCTCGCCGAGCCCTTCCCGGCCCGGGCGGCGCTGGGCGTGCGCGCTCTGCCCAAGGGCGCCGAGGTGGAGATCGACGGGGTAATGGTCCTGCCGGACTGATCACGCCGCATTTTTCCGCCCAGACGAGAAAAGGCCCGGTTGGCATCGCCACCGGGCCTTTTTAATGGAATGGCCTGCTCCCACCCTATTACGCTGTTTGGAGGAACAA
>CAYUAO010000112.1:0-6829 GCA_964442775.1 uncultured Halothiobacillus sp.
CGTGGTCTTGCCGTGGTCTACGTGACCGATCGTGCCGACGTTTACGTGCGGCTTGCTACGTTCGAACTTTTCCTTAGACATCGCATCCTCCGCCAACCGGGACAAGCAAATGGGAATGTGGAGCTCATGACCGGATTTGAACCGGTGACCTCGTCCTTACCAAGGACGTGCTCTACCAACTGAGCTACATGAGCAAGGCATGAGCCGACGGCGTACCGCCGACACAATCTCTTACAACAGAGGCGACCCCGCCAGGGGGCGCGTCGGTCCGTTCCGGACCCGGATCAGGTCAATCCGGATCGCCGGACTGGAGCGGGTGATGGGAATCGAACCCACGTCATCAGCTTGGAAGGCTGAGGTTCTACCATTGAACTACACCCGCAGACCGTTTGAACCCCGCAAAAGCGGCCGCGGGATTCGTCTTGTCTGGTGGTGGGGGCAGGATTCGAACCTGCGAAGGCTGAGCCGGCAGATTTACAGTCTGCTCCCGTTGACCGCTTGGGTACCCCACCCGGGAAGCGCGCCATTCTTCACAAAAAGGACCGGGCTGTCAACACCCGGTCCGGCCCCGGACATCACGGCAAGGACGCGCGTCGTGATGCCGGGCGACGCCCGCGAGGCCGCGCCTCACGAACGTTCTGCTCTGGTGCCGGCTGTGGGACTCGAACTCACGACCTACCGCTTACAAGGCGGTTGCTCTACCAACTGAGCTAAGCCGGCAATGGGCGCGCATTTTACTCACAGCGCCCGCGCTTTGCCAACCGTCGACCGGTGACAGCCACCTTCAGCGCCGCGCGCGAGCGAGGCGAACCACCCCCGAGAGCACCAGATCGCTTTCCACGCAGGATTCGATTGCCGGATCGACGAGGTCGGCCAGGCGTTCGGCGTCGCCGCCCGCCACCACGGCGAGCAGGTCGCCCTCGTCGGCGAGCCGGTCCCGCCAGACCGAGAGCATCTGGCCGATCCCGGCGGCGAGCAGCCAGTGGCGCCCCACGTCGATGGCGGTGGCCGTATCGACGCCCACCCCTAGGCGTCGCGTCGTCTCGGGAACCTCGCTGCCGTCACCGGCCGTCTCGCAACCATCGCCACCGGCGAGCGAGTCGACGACGGGCGCCAGGGCCGGCGCGGTCAGACGAAGGGCCTCAAGCTGGGCGCGCCACCCCGGCAGGATCAACCCGCCGAGATGCTGGCCGTCGACGGAAAGCACGTCCAGTGTGATCGCGGTTCCGGCGTTGATCACCGCCAGCGGCCGCTCGCCGTGACGCGCGTGCGCCTCGATCATGGCGCAGAAGCGGTCGATGCCCAGCCCCTCGGGCGCCTCGTAGGCCACGCGCACGTGGCAGCATTTGCGGGGCACCTTCAGCCTGCGGGTTTCGGCATTAGGACAGACCTCGGCGATCGCGGTCTCCAGCCACTCGCGTCGACGCGCCTCGACCACGCAGGCCAGCACGACCTGCTTCGGGGAGCGCCCCTTCTCGTCCACCAGCAACGGCTCGAGCCTCGCGGCCAACGCGCCGACCGCGTCCGCCTCGCCGTCCGGCGGCCAGTCGATGACCACGGGCTCGACGGCCTTCTGGCTGCGACGCGCCAGATGCAACTTGATCCGGCTGTTGCCCGCATCGATATAACAATTCACTGGGTCAGGTCTTCCTTACATTCAGTCGTGATCCGTGCCCGGGGAGCGCTCGTCGAGCGACCGCACCCGGTCGTGTGTACCCGCCCGGATCACGGCCCCGTCGGGCCGCACGATCTCGAGCTCGCCGTCCGGGCGGATCAAGCCCGCCGTACCGGACTCGCGCTCCCCGGCGCCGCGTTCGACGATCACCGGCCTGCCGAAGGCGTGGTGCGCGCGGGCAAGGCCGGCGATCTCGGTCGGCCAGCGCTCGGGCCGCTGCATCGCATCGACGGCCGCCTCGACCAGGGCCAGCGCCAGGGCGACGGAATCCACCCCGCCCCGCTCGGCGAGGCCACCCAGGGCCGCCGTTGGGTAGACGGCATCCCGCACACCGGCCGGGTGGCGCCAGTTGATCCCTACCCCGGCCAGCCAGCGCCATTGCCCCCCGGCGCGGGCGCGCTCGATCATGACGCCACCGAGCTTGCCTTCGGCGAGATACAGGTCGTTGGGCCACCTGACGCAGGCCGGCACGCCATGATCCCGCAACACCCGGACCAGCTGCCCCGCCAGTGCCAGCCCGGGTGGGGCCGCCGGCAAGCGCGCCTCGGCCGGCACGATCAGCGAGAACCACAACCCGTCGCCCGGCTCACTCACCCAGCGAGCACCACGTCGCCCGACCCCCGCGGTCTGCTCGGCGGCCACCGCGACGACGGGGGGCGGCGAGACCCGGCCAGACGGGTCGACGAGGGCGCGGACGCGTTCGTTGGTCGAGTCGACACGCCTCTCGACGGCCAGCGACCAGCCCTTTTCCCCGGCACGTCGCCGCAGTCGCCGGGCGAGCGAATCGAAGTCGAGAGCAGCATCGCGATACATGACAGGCACCGGCAACGAACGGACGGCAGGGCGAAAAAACGGCGGATTCCAGCGCCGCCATCGACCGCTGGTACGCTCAAGTTTTGCGGAGCGGGCCCGATTATACTGGCTCGGGCCGACGTTACGAGGCCGGGCGGCCGATCCCCGATCGCGATCGCCCTGCCGGCCCGATCCACCCCGTCGAACTCGCGGAACGACAACCTGAGGAGCTTCTTGGACAAAGCAACCATCATCGGCATCGTCTCGGCACTGGCGGTCGTGATCATCGCGATCGCGCTCGGCCAGTACCCGCTCGGGTTCATCAGCATCCCCGGTGCGCTGATCGTGATCGGCGGCACCCTGTCGATCACCCTGGCGATGATCACCTTCCGCCAGTTCGTCCAGTCGTTCGGCGTAATCAAGCAGGCCTTCCTCGACCGGCCGCACAGCCTGACCGGCCTGATCGACGAGATCGAGGAACTCGCGCAGGTGGCCCGGCACGACGGGGCCCTGGCGCTCGAGGACCAGGAGGTCGACCACCCCTTCATGGCCAAGGGCGTGCGCATGATCGTCGACGGCCAGCCGATGGAGGTGATCGAGCGCACCCTCGACCGGGACATCGAGCTGTCCGAGGAACGCCACGACGGCGGCGTGCAGATGTTCAAGAGCATCTACGACGTCGCGCCGGCCATGGGCATGATCGGCACCCTGGTCGGGCTGGTGCAGATGCTCAGCGCACTCGACGATCCCTCGAGCATCGGCCCGGCGATGGCCACCGCCCTGCTGACCACCTTCTACGGCGCGGTGATCGCCCAGGCGATCGCCCTGCCGATCATGACCAAGCTGCAGATGCGCGCCACGCAGGAATCGCGCGAGCAGCGGCTTATCCTGGAGGGCATCCGAGGCATCCAGGACGGCATCAACCCCCGCATCCTGCGCGGGCTGCTGGAGACCTTCCTGCCCAGCCGCGAGCGCCAGGAGGACGACTGAGCCATGGCGCGCGCCCGTCGACGCAAGGTGGGGAGTTCCGGCGGCTGGCTGACCACCTACGCCGACATGGTCACGCTACTGCTGACCTTCTTCGTGCTGATGCTGTCGATCTCGGTGGTCGACGTCGAGCGCTACAAGCGTGTCGCCGAGACCATGCGCGACTCCTTCGGCAGCATACCAAGCGAGGAAAGCGCCGCTCCCGGCGAATCGGCCGTGGAACTGGCGCCCGGCGCCGCCGACCCCGACAGCACCACCGAGGGGCCACCACCCACCCAGCTGATCGAACTCGACGCCCCGCCCACGGCCGACACCGGCGACGACAACGCCCGTGCCCTGGAGGACTTGCGCCGCGAACAGCTCGACGAGCGTGCCGCCGAACTGCGCTCGACCATGAGCGACGCCATCGCCGCTGGCGACCTCGAGATCGAGACCACCGACGACACGGTCATCGTCCGTATCAAGGAAAACGCCTCGTTCCCCTCGGGCAGCGCAGACATGCAGGAGGCCTTCGAGCCGGTGGTCGAGCGGATCGCCGAGGACCTGGCCGACAGCGACGACCGCATCGTGGTCACCGGCTACACCGATGACGTGCCCATCCGCTCGGGACGTTTCCGCTCCAACTGGGATCTCTCCGCCGCGCGGGCGGTCAGCGTGCTGATGTCGCTGCGCGACCAGGGTATTGGCGCCGAGCGGCTCTCGGCCCGCGGCATGGGGGAAAACAACCCCATCGCCCCCAACGACAGCGAAGCCAACCGTGCGCTGAACCGGCGCGTGGAAATTGCCCTGGTCCCGACCTGGGCCGACGTGGACAAGCCGCAGGTCGACGGCCAGCCGATCGACTAGATGCCCTCCAGGCTCAGCCGGCCAACGGATGCGGCGCCAGCCAGTCGGCGAAGCGCGCCTCGGTCTGGATGTCGCCCGCCGCACGCTCGAGGCGGTGCTGGTTGAGGCATTCCGGCGCCAGCGTCAGCGTCATCTCCAGCAACCGCCCCTGGCGGAAGACGTGCAGGGCGAGCCGATCGCCGGCCCGATTGCGCGCGATGCGTTCGGCCCAGTTGGCGCCGTTCACGGCGAAACCGTCGATAGCGATGATGCGGTCGTCGACCGCGAGCCCCGCCGCCGCACCGGGACGATCCTCGAACACCAGCGCCACGCGCGCGGCCTGCGGATCGCGCTCGTCGACCCGGATGCCGGAATCCGGCCCATGCTGCTCGGCGCGCGGCCGCATGACCACGCCGAAGCGTGCCAGCAGCCCGGCGACATCCAGCGTCTCGGTCGAGCGCAGCGCCCGGTCGAAGAACGCGCTCATCGGCTCGCCCATGGCCTCTTCGATCAGCGCCTCGACCCGCTCGCCCTCGGCAAGCGGCTCCTCGCCGTGGTGTTCCCACAGCCGACGCATCACGTCCATCAGGCTCACCCCGCGCTCGCGCAGCATCAAATCGATCATCAGGGCGACAACCGCCCCGCGGGTGTAGTAACTGACGATGGCGTTCACCGCGTTGGCGTCCTGCTGGTAGAAGCGCGTCCAGGCGTAGAAGCTCGATTCCTCCAGCGTCTGGCGCGACCACCCCTTGCCACGCATGGCCCGGTTGATGGTCTCCTCCAGCGCGGCGAGGTACCGGTTCTCGTCGATCAAGCCGGCGTGGCGCACCAGCCAGTCGTCGAAGTAGCTGGTGAACCCCTCGAACACCCACAGCAGGCGCGTGTGCGCCGGCCGGTCGAGCGGCAGGCCGGCGAAGGCCGCCGGGCGGATGCGCTTGACGTTCCAGTTGTGGAAGTACTCGTGCGCGCAGAGGCTCAGGAAACGCTGGTACTCCTTGCTCACCCCGCCGGCCGTGATCGAGGGCAGGTGCGAGCGGGGGAAGATCAGCGCGGTCGAGTCGCGGTGCTCGAGCCCGCCGAAACCGGACTCGTCGAGGGCTACCAGGAACAGGTACTCGTCGAAGGGCGCCCCATCGAACAATTCGATCTCGGTCTCGCAGATGCGCGAGACATCCGCGGCGATGCGGTCGAAGTCGGTCTCGGGCAGGGCGTTGGTGAATACCATGCGGTGGAGCACGCCGCCGGCGGTGAACTGCCGCTCGACGAAGTCGGCGATCTCGACCGGATGGTCGATCAGCGCCTCGTAGCCGGCGGCGGCGAAATCGCCGAAGCCACGCTCGTCGACCGCAATCGCCGGCAGGGTGGTCGCCACGCGCCAGTCCCCGGGCAGGTCCCCGCCGTCGATCACCACCTCGTGGCGCGCCTGCTCGGCGCCGTGCACGCGCAGGAAGACACTGGTGCCATTGAAGAAGACGTGGCTGGAATCCACATGCGCGCTGCGTACCGAGAAATCCGCGCAGTAGACGCGGTAGTGGACCGCCACGGGCACGGCGCTGGCGGCGAGATCCCAGGTCTGCTGGTCGACCGGGGTGATCGCGACGGGCCGACCATGGGCGTCCTCGGCATGCTTGCCCACCAGGTGGCGGGCGAAGTCGCGCACCAGGTAGCTGCCCGGAATCCACGCCGGCAGGCTGAGCCGGTAGCCCGACGACGAGGCCGGCAGGTTCAGGGTGACGTCGAGATACCGGCTTCGGTAAGCGGAAAAACCGATGCGGTAGAACGGCTCGACCGGCACCTTGGTTGCGACGGCGGTTCGACTCATCCCTGCTCCCGTTTCTCTTTCTCGTCCGGCAGATCGGGCACCGAGGAGTCACTGGTCATCAGGTGGTGACCGCCGGGATGGACACGGCTGTGCTTGATCTCGTCGGGATGGGCATCGCGCACCAGCCCGACCCGGGCGGAGAAGTGCAACCGGAAACCGGCCAGCGGGTGGTTGAGATCGACCTTCACCGTCCCGTCGCCCACCTCGAGGATCAGCATCTCGATGCGTCCCTCCGGCCCCTGAGCCTCGACCATGTTGCCGGGCACGAGCGCCGCCCTCGCATCAATCCGCTCGCGCGGCACGTCCACAACCGCCTCCGGGTCGTGCAGGCCGTAGGCCTGTTCGGGCTCCACGGTCACCTCGATCTCGTCGCCCTCGACGTGCCCCTCGAGCGCGTCCTCCAGCCCAGCGATCAGGTTGCCGTGGCCGTGGATGTACTCGAAGCCGTCAACGCGCGTATCGGCGAGGATCGCGCCATCGTCGTCGCGCATGACGTGAAAGACGCGCACCACGCGATCCTTTTCCACCGCGGGGGTGGCCACTTGCTGTTCCTCACTCATCTCGTCAGTCCTCCGTTAGGGAAACTCTGCACGAATGCCATGCCACTGAAGGCTTGGCGAGTCGTTCATGATCAAGGCGCTTGAGCGCCGGCGCGCCGATGGCCACGTCAAGGCATCGCAACGCGGAGCACGGGCGACTCGCCAAGCCCCGCAGGGCGCGCCTTGAGC
>CAYUAO010000113.1:0-6828 GCA_964442775.1 uncultured Halothiobacillus sp.
CGCCGACGCCGACTCCGACGGCCTGCACATCGCCACCCTGCTCTCGGCGCTGTTCCTGCGGCATTTCCCCGCGCTGGTGGACGCGGGCCACGTCTTCGTCGCCATGCCGCCGCTCTACCGGATCGATCTCGGCAAGGAGACCTTCTACGCCCTCGACGAGCACGAGCGTGACGGCATCATCGACCGGCTCGAGGCGGAAAAGCGCCGCGGCAAGATCCAGGTCACCCGCTTCAAGGGTC
The DNA here is from genome assembly GCA_964442775.1 of uncultured Halothiobacillus sp. GTDB lineage: Bacteria > Pseudomonadota > Gammaproteobacteria > Halothiobacillales > Halothiobacillaceae > Guyparkeria. The sequence goes on from CAYUAO010000113.1 coordinate 240, forward strand.
TGGGCGAGATGAACCCGGTGCAATTGCGCGAGTCGACCCTCGCCCCGGCCACCCGCCGGCTGGTGCAGCTGAAGGTCGAGGGCGACGACACCATCGAGGTCTTCGACATGCTGCTTGCCAAGAAGCGCGCGGCGGACCGTCGCGCCTGGCTGGAACGCAACGGCGATCTCGCCGAGGTGGTGTAGACCGCCATGCCGTGCCACGCGGTCCGGGCAGGCGATTCGCACGGCGGACCAGCATTCGCCAGGAGATGGCGCACCTGCGGGTTGGCCGGAGCGCTCCTGTTCGTGTCGGGCATCGCCACGGCGGCCTCCCCGCAGCTGCAACTGACCGGCCTGAGCGAAACCCGGCTGATCACCAATGTCGGTCTGTCCGTGCCGCGTATCGGCTTTTCCTGTCGGGCGAGCACCGCCCAGATTCGCCGTTACCTGGAGGCTGCCCGCGAGAACGCGGAAGAAGCCCTCCAGGCCTACGGGCACTTCAACGCCGAGATTCGAGTGTCCATCCACGAACGCGAGGATTGCCGCGACCCGGCGCTGGAGATCGACGCCGGGCCGGTGACCACGGTGGAGTCGGTCACCATCGAGTTGACCGAGGCGATCCGCGAGATCGACGCGGTCAGCCAGTTCGTCGATGCCGAGCGTCCATCTCCGGGCGACGAACTCGATCAGGCGGCCTACGATGCGCTGCGCGACGGCATTCTCTCCCGGGTGCACAAGGCGGGCTACCTCGACGCGGAGTTCGAGCGCCGCGAGCTGGTGGTCGATCCGTCGACGCAGTCGGCGCGCATCGCGCTCGTGCTCGAGCCCGGCTCGCGCTACCGCTTCGGCGAGGTGTCGATCGAACAGTCGATCCTCGATCCCGACCTGGCCCAACGCCTGACCGGAGTGCCGTCAGGCGCGCCCTACACCAGCCGCGACCTGCTGGCGATGAACCAGAACCTTACCGGCACCCCGTATTTCGAGTCGGTCGCGGTGCGCCCCCGGCTCGACGAGCGCGAGGACCTCGAGGTGCCGGTCGAGATCACCACCTACCGCAACCCGCGCACGTCCTACGAGCTGCGTGCCGGCTACGCCACCGACGTCGGTCCGCGCGTGGGCGGGAAGGTCACGCGACGTTACGTCAACAAGCGGGGACACCAGTGGTCGGCGCGCACCGAGCTCTCGGCGATCGAGCAGCGTCTCGACAGCAGCTACACCATCCCGCGCGCCGCCGACCCGCTGCGTGAACGCTACGACATCTACGCCCGCATGACGCGGGAAGACAACAACGACATCGTCACCACCGCCGCGGCCACCGGGGTGCAGTGGGTGCGCGAGTCCGACCCGTGGACGCGCTCGCTTTTCACCGAGTACCTGCTCGACCGGACTCGTTACGGTGACCACCCCGCCCGATCGGACGGCTTTGCCATCCTCGGCGGGCGGCTGGGCTACCAGGGGCTGGATGATTCGCTCTTTCCCACCGAGGGCGTGGTGTTCGACGTCTCCCTGCAGGGGGCGGCCGAGCCGGTCGCCTCCGCGACCAGCTTCCTGCGTGGCCGGGCCTTTGCCGGCGGCTATCTGCCGGTGGGCGACTGGATATTCGCCGGGCGGGCCGAGGCGGGCGTGATCGTCACCGACGACTTCGACAAGATGCCCCGCTCGCTGCGCTTCTTCACCGGTGGCGACCGCTCGGTGCGCGGCTACGAGTACGAGTCGCTCTCGCCCCGCGACGAGGACGGCACGCGCACCGGCGGCAAGTACCTGCTCGCCGGCAGTCTCGAGGCGATGGTGCCGGTGGTCGGCGACGACTGGTATGTCGCCGCGTTCGTCGATAGCGGCAACGCCTACGTCGACCCCGAGGCCGAACTCAAGACCGGCGCCGGCGTGGGCCTGCGCTGGCGTTCGCCGGTCGGCATCCTGCGCGTCGACGTCGCCCAGCCGCTCGATGGCTCCGGCGGCCTGCCCATGCTGCACCTTGGCCTGGGGGCCGCGTTTTGAAGGCCATCCACGCGTTTTTCCGGGCCCTGGTCTGGCTGCGAAGACTGGTACTGGTGGCGGGCTGGTCGGCGGTCGCGCTCCTGGTCGCGACGTTTGCGGTCGTCTGGTGGCTGACGGCCACCCCGGGCGGGGTGCAATGGGCGCTGGATCGGGCCGAGCGCCATGTCGACGCCCTGTCGATCGGCGACTCGAAGGGGACGCTCTGGCGTGGTCTGGTGCTCGAGGAACTCGAGTGGGCGCCGAGCGGGGGAGTCGGCGCTTCGATCGGCGAGGTCCGTCTCGCGGTCGATCCGGCCGCGCTGTGGCGCAACGGTCTGCGTCTGCCCGAGCTTGCCGTCAGTGACGTCCGTGTCGACCTGCCTGCGTCCGATCCGTCGGACGCGTCCGGCGAGCCCTTCGATCCTGCCGATCTCGATCTGCCGCCGATCTCGATCGCCGTCGACCGACTGGCCGTCGACCGACTCCGCGTCGTGCAGGGCGAGCGGCGTTACGAGCTTGTCCGCGCCCGGCTGGCGGCCCTGATGGACGCCCGTGCCGAGCGTCCCCGGGTGGAGTTGGACCTCGACGAGTTCGACCTGCGTCTGCCCGACGGCGTGCGCCTCGATGGGCGAGCGGCCGTCGCACTGGAGCCGGTCGGGGAGATGGCGCTGATCGGTGAGGCCGAGTTCCTGCTCGACCATCCCCGGGGCTGGCTGTCCGGCGCGGTGGAGGCCGAGGGCGATCTGCTGGGCGAACTGTCGCTGTACCCCCGGCTGGACTGGATGGGGGCGGACGGCCTGCCGGCGGCCGCTTGCGGGAAGCTCGTTTATCAGGGCGAGCGCCTGGCCATCGAGCGACTCTGGGCCGACATGCTCGGGGGGCGCCTCGAACTGGCAGGAGAGGCGGACTGGTCGGCGTCGCCCCGAATCGAGTTGACCGGTCGGGGAGAGGCGATCGACCCGTCCTGGGTCGCGCCGGGTTCCCCCGGCTCGCTGGATTTCGATCTCGAGACCGCGCTGGCGGTCAGTGACGGCTGGTTGCCGGTGGACGGGAATTTCACCCTGACGGACCTGTCCGGCGAACTGGCCGGCGAGTCGCTCGAATCGATCGCGATCGACCTGCAACTCGACGAGAACCGGGCCGAGGCGCGGGCAACGGGGCGGGCCGGCGGCGGCGACGTGCAACTGGATGCCCGGCTCGACGCCGAGCGCCGCCTGCTGGCCGACTGGCGGATCGACTCGTTGCCGCTCGGCGGCGGCCTGGGGGGAACATCCCCGCTGTACCTGGCCAGTCGCGGGCGTGTCGAGGCCGAACTGCCCGACTGGAACGAGCCGGTCGATGGCGCCGAATGGCTGTCTACCGTGGCCGTGCGCTTGGATGACGGCCGTCTGGAACTGGTCGAAGGGAAAGAGGGCGATCGAAGGCGGGCCGTGACGCTCGAGGCCGATGCCGGTCTCGAGGCCGGACGTCTCGATCTCGAACGGCTCGACCTCGTCGCGCCGGGGGTCACGTTCGGGGTCTCGGGCGGCGTGGAGCTGGAGCCCGACTGGACGCGCTCGCGCCTCGACGGCCTGGAAGGACGGCTGGCGATCCCGGACCTCGCGGCCCTGCCGTGGGATGTACTCGAGCGCATTCCCGGCGTCGACCTCGCCGCCCTGCAGACCGAGTCGGCGACGGGCGCGATCCGGGCCGACCTGGATGTCTCGGGCGCCGTTCTCGCACCGCGGGGGACGCTGGATGCCCGTGTCGGCGGCATGAGGCTGGCGGGGTATTCCCTTGACCGGGCCCGCGCCAGCGCGTCGATCGATCCGGGCGAGGCGGAGACGACGTTGGTGGAGCGCGACATGCGGGTGTCGATCGTCGCCGACTCGCTCGCGCCGGACGACGGCGAGAAGCTTTTCGACAGGCTGGAGGTCACGGTCGACGGTCGCCCCGACGAGCACCGCGCCATCGTCGACCTGAACGGTCCGCTCGCGGCACGGCTGGGCGCGCGCGGCGGATGGTCGACCGAGGAAGAGGGCGGCTGGCGGGGGCAATTGACCCGCCTCGAGCTGGAGCCGGCGGCGGGCCATCCATGGCGCCTGCCTGCCCCCGCCGACCTGGCGCTTCTGCCGGGTTCGCAACGGATCGACTCGCTGTGCCTGCAACCCGCCGCGCCGGGTGTGGACGCCGAGGCGGCCGGCTCGCTGTGCCTGGCCGGCGAGCGCCGCGGGCAGGCGGTCGACGCGCGCGTCGACGGTGACCTCGCCCTGGCCGCGCTGTGGCAGCAGTGGCCCGGGACCGACACGGAGGGGATCGAATGGCCGGGTCGTCTGAGCCTTGACGCCGAGGCGCGACTGGACCCATCCGGTCGGTCAGCCAGCCTGCAACTGCGTCTGCCGGCAAGCGAGATCCGCTTCATCGGTCGTGGCGACCTCGAGACCGTGCCGGAAACCGAGGTGATCGAGTACTCCGAGGCCCGGTTGTCGGCGAGCCTTGCCGACGAACGGGTGGAGGGATCCGTGCAGGCGGGAATCGAGGACTGGCTGCGGGTCAACGGGCAGGGCGAGGCAGCGCTCGAGGACGGCACGCTCGATGGCGAGGTCTCGGCCGACGACGCGGAACTGGCGCGTCTGTTCGATCTGGTCGACCGGTTGTTCGGTCCGCTGGATCTGCCGGTCGCGGACTTGGCGGGGTCGTTGAGCGGACGGCTGGCGGTCGCCGGTCGAATGGATGCCCCGCGGCTGTCGGGCCTCCTGCGGGGCGAACGCCTGGCGTTTTCCTCGCTGCCCACCGGCACGTCGTACCACGACGGGCGCCTCGAATTGACAGTCGATCCGGACGGCGAGATCGACCTGTCCGGCGAGTTGCTGGGCGAGGCCGATACCCCGCCCCGCCCGGTGTTCTCCGCGCGCCGGGTCGACGAGACCGAATCCCCCAGGAGCCGTGGGCGGATCACACTGGATGGCGGCGGCGAAGTGGCGGCGCTGGACGACTGGCAGATGAAGGCCACGCTGGGCGGCGAGGCCATCCCGGTCCTGCGTCTGCCCACCCTGGCCGTCGACGCGCGCCCGGACATTGTCGTCGACCTGAAGCCGGAAGGCGGCAGCGTCGATGGGGCGATCCACGTGCCGTTGGCAATCGCCAACCTCGGCGAGTTGCCCGAGAACGCGCGCGGCAATTCCGAGGACCTGGTGATCGTCGGCGAGGAGGATGAGGAGCGGGATCCGGGGTACCCGTTGACCGGCGACGTCGAGGTGATCCTCGGCGACGAGGTCAGTCTGCGCGGGGAGGGCTTTGCCACGCGCCTGACCGGTGGGCTGGACATGCGTGTCCGTCCGGGCCAGGCCCCGGGGGCGTTCGGCGAGATCCGTCTGAAGGACGGACGATACCGGGGCTACGGTCAGACACTCGACGTCGAGCGCGGGCGGTTGATCTTCACCGGGCCGCTGACCGCGCCGGGCCTGGACGTGGTCGCCGTGCGCGAGATCGACGACGAGGAAGGCACCGTGGCCGGCCTGTCGATCGCCGGCGAGCTCGAGTCCCCGGAGACCGAGGTCTTCTCCCGCCCGCCCACGTCGCCCAGTGACGCACTATCGTTGTTGCTCACCGGCCGGCGACTGTCCGCCGGCAGCGAGGGGGATGCCTCTCTGCTGCTCAGCGCGATCAGCGGACTGGGCATCCGCCAGGGCGACGATCTGGCCCAGCAGATCAGCAGCGTGTTCGGTTTCGACGAGATCGGGCTGACCTCCGACGACGGCGTCGGCGGCGCGCAGTTGAGCGTGGGCAAGCGCATCGGGGAGAATCTGCTGGTCCGCTATGCCGTGGGCGTTTTCGACGGGGTCGGTGAAGTGATCACACGCTATCGCATCAACAAGTTCCTGCACCTGGAGTTCTCCAGTGGCGCCGAGTCGCAGTCGGGCGACCTGATCTACCAGATCGATCGCGGGCGGCCCGAGCGCTGATGGGTATCGGACTGCTCATCGGTCTGGGCCTGATGGCCGCGCTGTCTTACCTGCCCGGCTGGTGGGTGGGGCAGGTCATGCGCCGTCACAGCGAGCCGGCCGATCGTTTCGATTTCAGCGGCGCCGATCTCGCCCGCTACCTGCTCGACCAGCACCACCTCGAATACGTCAAGGTCGAGCAGACCAAATCGGGGGATCACTACGACCCGGCCGACCGGGCCGTGCGCCTCTCGCCGGCGCACTTCTCGGGCCACTCGCTGACCGCGATCACCGTGGCGGCGCACGAGGTGGGCCACGCCCTGCAGGATGCCGAGCAGTACCCGCCGTTCCTGCGTCGCCAGGAGGTGGTCGAGCGCACCCAGTGGGCGCAGCGCATCGCCGGCTGGATCCTGGTCGCCATCCCCGTGGTCTCGGTGATCCAGAAGGGGCCGCTGGCCGGCCTGGTCATGTTCGCCGCCGGCGTGATGACCATGGCCGTGCCGGTCTTCGCCCATCTGGCCACCCTGCCCACCGAACTCGATGCCAGCTTCAACCGTGCCCTGCCGATGCTCAAGGAGGCGGGATTGTTGAAGCGCGCCGATCGCCGACCCGCGCGACGCATCCTGCGCGCGGCGGCACTCACCTACGTCGCCCAGGCGCTGTCGTCCCTGATCAACGTCTTCAAGTGGCTGCGTGGCATGCGGCGCT
>CAYUAO010000114.1:0-6677 GCA_964442775.1 uncultured Halothiobacillus sp.
AGTTGCCCAGCATCTCGAAGAAGGTGTGGTGCCGGGCGGTGTAGCCGACGTTCTCCAGATCGTTGTGCTTGCCGCCGGCGCGCACGCAGCGCTGCACCGAGACCGCGCGCGGGTTGGCTCGCTTCTCCTGGCCGAGGAAGGCCTCCTTGAAGGGCACCATCCCGGCGTTGGTGAACAGGAGCGTCGGGTCATTCGCCGGAATCAGCGAGGCGGAGGGCACGACCTCGTGCCCCCGCTCGGCGAAGAAATCCAGGAAGGATTGACGTATCTCGGCGCTGGTCTTCATGCACGAACCATCTCGGAAAACGGGGAGGACAAAGCGCGGATTGTAGCGCAGGCACCCGGCAGGCGAACAGGAGCACGCCCCGCCCATGATCGAGGAGGGGCGGTGACGGAATGGGCGGGCCAGTCGGAGGACGTCAGAACCGGTCGGGGTCGTCGCCGGTTTCGGGGTCGGGCCACCAGCCGGCCAGTTCGTGGGAGAGCTCCGGCGGGAAGCCGCGACGAACCAGGTGACGATGCCGGCGGGCGCGCTCGGGAAAGTCCGCCGGCGGCCCGCGAAAACGCGCGAGCAGTTGTTCGCGCGCCAGCTCGGCCCAGTCCTGCGGCTCGGCGGCGAAGGCCTCGCTCGCCACGCCCTCGTCGACGCCCTGCTGGGCCAGTTCGTTGCCGATCCGGTCGGGGCCGTAGCGCCGTGCCGCGCGGGCGCGAATCAGGCTCTCGGCGTAGCGCCGATCCGACTGCCAGCCTTCCTCGGCCAGGCGGTCGAGCACCGGGGCGATCTCCTCGGACACGAACCCACGGTCCGCCAGCTTGCGGGCCAGTTCCAGTCGACTGTGCTCGCGCCGGGCGAGCAGCCCGACGGCGCGCTTCTCGCAATCGAGCAGGCGACGCTTCTCGTCGTCCACGCCAGGGCGGGCGGCCTTACGAGGTCTCGTCGACCGGCGTTTCGTCGGCCTCGCTCGTCTCGGCCACCGGCGCCGGCTTGGGCATCATGATCTCGCGGACCTGCGCCTCGATCTCCGCGGCCATCTCCGGGTTCTCGGCGAGGAACTGGCGCGCGTTGTCCTTGCCCTGGCCGATGCGGGTCTCGCCGTAGGAGTACCAGGCGCCGGCCTTCTGGATGACGCCGTGCTTGGCCCCCAGGTCGACCAGCTCGAGCAGGTGCGAGATGCCCTCGCCGTAGAGGATGTCGACGTCGACGACCTTGAACGGCGGGGCCATCTTGTTCTTGACCACCTTGATGCGGGTCTGGTTGCCGATGATCTCCTCGCCCTTCTTGACCGCGCCGACGCGGCGGATGTCGAGGCGCACCGAGGCGTAGAACTTGAGCGCGTTGCCGCCGGTGGTGGTCTCCGGGCTGCCGTAGGTGACGCCGATCTTCATCCGGATCTGGTTGATGAACATCACCATGCAGTTGGTGCGCTTGATGTTCCCGGACAGTTTCCGCAGCGCCTGGCTCATCAGGCGGGCCTGCAGGCCGACGTGGGAGTCGCCCATCTCGCCCTCGATCTCAGCCTTGGGCACGAGTGCGGCGACCGAGTCGACCACCACCACGTCGACCGCGCCGGAGCGCACCAGCATGTCGGCGATCTCGAGGGCCTGCTCGCCGGTGTCCGGTTGACTGACCAGCAGGTCGTCGACGTTGACGCCCAGTTTCTCGGCGTACCCCGGATCGAGTGCGTGCTCGGCGTCGATGAAGGCGCAGGTGCCGCCTTCCTTCTGTGCCTGGGCGATGGTCTGCAGGGTCAGGGTGGTCTTGCCCGAGGACTCCGGGCCGTAGATCTCGACCACCCGGCCACGTGGCAGCCCGCCGATGCCGAGCGCGGCATCCAGCGAGATCGAGCCGGTGCTGATGGCGGGGACGTTCCGTCGTCCCTCGTCGTTCATGCGCATCACCGCCCCCTTGCCGAACTGGCGTTCGATCTGGGACAGGGCGGCGCCCAGCGCCTTCTTGCGGTTCTCATCCATCGGTCAACTCCCAACCCTTCGGGCTTGAAATGCAGACATTGAAAGGTGGCCGGCCTCCCTGCCGGCCACCGTGAAAATCGGATTCGTTCAGGCCTCGGCCAGCACCGCGCGGATCCGGTCGATGGCCTCGCGCAACGCATCCAGGCTGGTCGCGTAGCTCAGGCGGACGTGCCCCGGCGCGCCGAAGGCCGAGCCCGGCACCACGGCTACGCCGGCCTTCTCGAGCAGGTGCTCGGCGAAGGCGACGTCGTCGTCGATGCCCAGCGCCTTCATGGCGACCGAGACGTCCGGGAAGCTGTAGAAGGCGCCCTGCCCCGGCAGGCAGGTGACCCCCGGCAGCGCGTTGAGTGCCTCGACCACGTAGTCGTGGCGCTCGCGGAAGGCGCTCACCATGGCGTCGATCTCTGACTGGTCGCCGGCGATCGCCTCCAGCGCGGCCTTCTGCGCGATCGAGCAGGCACCCGAGGTGCTCTGCGACTGGATCACCTTCATCGCCTTGATCAGGTCGGCCGGGCCGGCGGCGTAGCCGATCCGCCAGCCGGTCATGGCGTAGGCCTTGCTCACGCCATTGAGCACCACGGTCCGCGGCAGGAGGTCCGGCGCCACCATGGCGATGTTGGAGAACGGTTCGTCCGCCCAGAGGATCTTCTCGTACATGTCGTCGGTGGCGATCACGATCTCGGGGTGATCGCGCAGGACGTCGGCCAGTTGGGCCCAGTCCTCGCGGGTGTAGGCAACACCGGTCGGGTTGGACGGGCTGTTGAGCATCACCAGGCGGGTCTTGTCGGTGATCGCCGCGGCCAGCTGGCGCGGGCTCATCTTGAAGCCCTGGTCCTGTCCGGCGGAGACGATCACCGGCTCACCGCCGGACAGGCGCACCATGTCGGGGTAGGAGACCCAGTAGGGGGCGGTGATGATGGCCTCGTCGCCCGGATTGAGCAGCGCCTGGCAGAGGTTGAAGATGCTCTGCTTGCCGCCGGTGGAGACGATGACCTGGTCGAGGCCGTACTCGAGCCCCTGGTCGGCCGCGAGCTTGTCGACGATCGCCTGGCGCAGTTCGACGATGCCCTCGACCGCGGTGTAGCGCGTGAAGCCGTCGCGGATCGCCTGGATGCCCGCCTCGCCGATGTGCCTCGGGGTGTCGAAATCCGGCTCGCCGGCACCGAGGCTGATGATGTCGCGCCCCGCGGCGCGCAGCTCGGCGGCCTTGGCAGTGACGGCGAGTGTCGGTGAAGGACGGACCCGGCGGACCCGGTCGGAAAGGTTCATGGCGGCTGCTGACTCCCTGGTAGGTGTTCGCCGGCGAAGGCGGGAACACCGGACCCCATTGAAATGATTCGGCGCTCATTTTACCGGAAACGCCGGCCGGTTTCGACGGGAACCGGGGGCGCCACGGCCTCAGCCGGCCGCCGCCAGTCGCTGGCGCCGGAACTCGAACAGGCAGACGGCCGAGGCGACCGAGACGTTCAGGCTCTCGACGCTCGCCGCCATCGGGATGTGGATCAGCTGGTCGCAGCGCTCGCGGGTCAGTCGCCGCAGACCGCCGCCCTCGGCACCCATGACCAAAGCGACAGGCTCGCAGGCGAAATCGCTCTCGTAGAGCGAGACCGGCCCCTCGCCGGCCGCCCCGACGATCCACAGTCCGCGTGCCTTGAGATCGGCGAGTGTGCGGGCGAGGTTGGTCACCTGGACGAAGGGCAGGCGCTCGGCCGAGCCGGCCGAGGTCTTGCGCGCGGCTGCGGTCAGGCCGCAGGCCCGGTCCTTGGGCGCGACCACCGCGAGCACGCCGACCGCCTCGGCGGCCCGCAGGCAGGCGCCGAGGTTGTGCGGGTCGGTCACCCCGTCGAGGACCAGCAGCAGCGGCGGCTCGCCGGCCGCATCGAGCAAGGCGGAGAGGTCGTTCTCGTCGCCGGCCTGGTTGAGCGCGACACGCGCGGCGACCCCCTGGTGGCGCAACGGCTTGCCGTCGCTGCGCAGCTTGTCGAACCAGGCCTCGTCGCGGGTTTCCACCGTGACCCCCGTCCGTTCGGCGAGCCCACGCAACCGGCGGGCGCGGCGATCGTCCCGCCCGGACAGGACGACCCGCTCGACGCGTTCGGGACGCTCGCGCAGCGCGGCCTCGACGGCGTGAAAGCCGCCGATCCAGTCGGGTTCCTCGGCGCGGGCCATCGCGGTGATCAGTCGGAGGAGGCGCCGGGAGCGTCACCACCCTTGCCGTCGTCGGGGCGCGGCTCGCCGGCCTTCTCGTCGCCCTGTCCCTCGGACTGGGCGCTGCCGTTCTCACCCTTGGGCTTGCGCCGACGCCGGCGCGGGCGGCGTTTCTTGGCACCACCGCCCTCGTCGGCCGGGGCACTGTCGCCCTGATCCTGGTCGCGGTCGGTCTTGGACTTGTCTTCGCCGGACTTGTCCTCGGCGCCAGTCGAGCGATCGCCCTCGGCCTCGTCGTCCTCCGGCAGCATGAAGTCGATCTTGCGCTCGTCGAGATCAACCCGCGCGACACGGACGCGGATGGTGTCGTTGAGCGAATAGGTCTTGCCGGTGCGCTCGCCCTTGAGCGAGACGCTCACTGGGTCGAAGTGGTAGAAGTCGCGCTTGAGCGCGGTGATGTGCAGCAGGCCCTCGACGTAGAAGTCCTTGAGCTCGACGAACAGGCCGAAGCCCAGCACCGAGGCCACCCGACCCTCGTAGACGTTGCCGACCTTGTCGAGCATGAACTCGCACTTGAGCCAGTCGGTGGCATCGCGCGTGGCCTCGTCGGCGCGCCGCTCGTTGTTCGAGCAGTGCTCGCCGATCAGGACCATCTCTTCCTGGCTGTACGGGAAGTTCTCCGCCGCCCCGGTGCGCACCACGTGCCGGATGGCGCGGTGCACCATCAGGTCCGGGTAGCGACGAATCGGCGAGGTGAAGTGCGCGTAGTGCTCGTGGGCGAGTCCGAAGTGGCCGAGGTTGTCCGGCGCGTAGACCGCCTGCTGCAGCGAGCGCAGCAGCAGCGTCTGGATGGTGGCAAAATCCGGGCGGCCCTTGGCCTCCTCGATCAGGGCGTTGAAGTCCGCCGGGGTCGGCTTCTCGCCGCCACCGAGGGTCAGCCCCTTCTCCTTGAGCGCGGCACGCAGGTCGTCGATCTTTTCCGCGCCCGGGCGGTCGTGGACACGGTAGAGCGACGGGATCTTTCGCCGTGCGAGGAAGCGACCGGCGGCGACGTTCGCCGCGATCATGCACTCCTCGATGATCTTGTGGGCGTCGTTGCGCTCGTAGGGCACGATCGCCTCGATCTTGCGGTTCTCGCCGAAGACGATCTTGGTCTCGATGGTGTCGAAGTCGATCGCCCCGCGCGACTCGCGCTCGGCGCGCAGCACCTTGTAGAGCTCGTGCAGGGCCTCGACCGGCTCGAGCACGTGCTCGAACCGCTCGCGCTCGGCCGGGTCGCGATCGAGCAACATGGCCGCGACGCTGTCGTAGGTCAGTCGCGCGTGGCTCCGCATCACGCCCTCGAAGAACCGCGAGCGGATGATCTGGCCCTGGTTGTTGATCAGCATCTCGGCGCAGAGGCAGAGGCGATCGACACCCGGGTTCACCGAGCACAGGCCGTTGGAGAGGATCTCGGGGAGCATCGGCACCACGCGCCCCGGGAAGTACACCGAGGTCGCCCGGCGGAAGCCTTCCTCGTCGAGCGGCGAGCCGATGCGCACGTAGTGCGAGACGTCGGCGATGGCCACCAGCAGGCGGAAGCCCTTGGGGGTCGGCTCGCAGAAGACCGCGTCGTCGAGGTCCTTGGAATCCGAGCCGTCGATGGTCACCAGCGGCACGTCGCGCAGGTCAACCCGGCCGATCTTGTCTTTCTCGGCGACCTGGTCGCTCATGCCCTCGATGTGCTGCTTGACCGGTTCGGGCCACTCGTGGGGAATGCCGTGGGCGCGAATGGCGACGTCGATCTCCATGCCCGGCGACATGTGGTCGCCCAGCACCTCGATGACCTTGCCGACCGGCTTGTGCCGCTGCGTGGGCTGCTCGACCAGCGCGACCCGGACGATCTGCCCGTCGGTCGCCCCGCCCAGCGCCTCCATCGGAACCAGCACGTCCTGGGTCATGCGCTTGTTGTCGGGGATGACGAAGGCCACACCGGCCTCGATCACCAGCCGACCGACGACTTCGGCGTTGGCCCGCTCGATCACCTCGACCAGGGCACCCTCGGGTCGACCGCGACGATCCTCGCCGACGACCTGCACCACGGCACGGTCGCCGTGCAGCAGGGCACGCATGACGCGCGGCGAGAGGAAGACGTCGTTGCCGCCCTCGTCCGGCACCAGGAAACCGAAACCGTCGCGGTGGCCGATCACCCGGCCGCGCACCAGCTCGGCCTTGGTCACCGGCACGTAGCCTCCGCGGCGGTTGCGGATGGCCTGGCCGTCGCGCTCCATGGCTCGCAGGCGACGGCGCAGGCCTTCGATGCGCTCCTCGTCACCGTCGTAGCCGAGCTCGGTGATCAGCTTGTTGAGCGTGATCGGCCCGTCCTGCTTGCCCAGCAGATCGAGCAGGAACTCGCGGCTGGCGACAGGGTTGTCGTATTTCTCGGCCTCGCGCGGGGCGTTGGGATCTTCGAGGTTTGAATCGGTCATGGATACCTGGGAAACGAAAATTCGGGAATCCGTCGGCGTGGCATGAATCACCGCGCGACGTCAATCCCGGCATGATAAAGCAAAAGGCGC
>CAYUAO010000115.1:0-6645 GCA_964442775.1 uncultured Halothiobacillus sp.
CCAGCTCCGCGAGGCTCCGCGTTCACCGGGCTGCGGAGCGACCCTGAGTCGCTCCGGTCCCGGTTCACCCAGACGGGGCTCGCGGTTTTGTCCGCACGCGGCAAAGCCGTTCCTCGACGGGCAACGAGCCCGCCTTCGGTCCAGCGGCAGAAAAGCGAACAAACCCGCGAGGCAGAGATGCCATCGGATCGCGCAGAGTTTCCCTGGGGTGATTCGTCGTGGCATGGACATCCTCCTTGTCCGTGATCGTGGCTGGCTGTCAGCGCGGCGGCGGGGCGGACTCGACCCGGTTGCGGCCGCCGTTCTTGGCGCGGTAGAGGGCCTCGTCGGCCCGGTCGATCAGTGACTGCGGCGAGGTGTCTTCGCCGGGCATGCCGGTGGCGGTGCCGACGCTCACGCTCACCACCTCGCCGGTCGACGACCAGGCGTGGGGCAGGCCGCGGGCCTCGATGGCCGCGCGTAGCCGTTCGCCGACGACCCGGGCGCCGGTGGCATTGGTGTCCGGCAGGATGATCATGAATTCCTCGCCGCCGTAGCGTACTGCGAGGTCCGCCGGGCGCTTGAGCGTCTCGCGGATCGTGTCGGCGATCATGGTCAGGCAGTGGTCGCCCATGGGGTGGCCGTAGTTGTCGTTGTAGGCCTTGAAGTGATCGACGTCGAACATGATCACCGACAGCGGGTGGCGTTCGCGACGCAGGCGCTGCCAGGTCTCCTCGAGGTAGTGGTCGCCCCGGCGACGGTTGGCGAGCCCCGTCAGCCCGTCGCGCTCGGCGAGTTCCTGCAGCTGGCGATTGAGCTGCTCGAGGCGCTCGGTGCGCTCGGCGACGCGTGCCTCGAGCGTGCGGGAATAGTCCCGGACCTGCTCGTAGAGCCGGGCGTTCTCCAGCGAGACGGCCCCCTGGGCGGCGAGCAGGCGCACCACTTCCGCGCGTGCGGCGGTGAAGGCGCTACTGGCGAGGTTGTTCTCCATGTACAGCGCGCCGTCGAAGCGTTCCAGTCGTATCGGGACGCAGAGCACCGAGAGTGGTCGACGGGCCCGTATGCAGGGGTCGCGGGTGAACTCGCCGTGACGGGCGGCGTCGTCGAGCACCACGGTTTCGCCGTGACCCAGAACGTGGGCGAGGAGGGAATCGGGCACCGGGATCGCCCGGCCCTGCCGGTCGGTGATGCGGGAGCAGACCGGCATCTCGGTCGGCGGTTCGGGCACCTCGCCGTCGGCGGCCTCGACCACCGGGCGGTCGTCCTGCTGGCGGATCAGGCAGGTCCATTGCCCGCCGGCGTTTTCCAGCAGGACGTTCAGGGTGGTGTGCAGAAGGCTTTCGGTCTGCATTTCGCCGGCGATCGCACGGGATGCCTTCATGATCGAGGCGAGATCGATGTCCTGTCCGTCGACCGGGTCTTCTCCCTCACGGCCGATCTCGCGCAGGAAGGGATAATTGTCTTCCAGCAGTTCGATCTTGCGGCGTGCGCCCCAACGGGAGAACAGCCGGTGGGCGGCGCGCAGGTAGCCTTCGGCGGCGCGGTCCCGTCCCTGGCGGACGAGATGATGCGCGGCCCGTTCGCAGGCGACGGCCTCGTCGCGGCGGAACTGGTGACGGGCGGCCATGTCGATGGCGGCGTCCATGCGGTCGAGCGCCTCGACCGGGCGCCCGTCGAGGTCCAGCAGTTCGGCCTCCATCAGGTATTGCAGGTGACGGAAGTTGGCCTCGCAGTGGTCCGCCCAGCGGCGCAGGCGTTGCAGGTCCTCTTCCAGCAGCGCGCGCTGTTCGGGGGTATGGGCCCGGACCGGGTCGCGGGCACGGGCGAGGAAATCGACGACGTAGAAGCGCGCCAGCTGCGGCAGGGACATGGCGGAGCGGATCAGCTGGCGGCGGTCGGCGAGCTGTTCCAGGGCGGCCTCGGGGTCGTCGTGGAGGAAGGCGATCTCGGCCTTGTAGATGCGGTAGTTGGCCACGCCGGTCATGAAGCGCCGCGCGAGCATCCCGTCGAGGCAGGCGCGTTCGTCGAAGTCCGCGTCGCTGAGCGAGAGCGGCCCGTCCGTCTGTCCCTGGAAGGCGCGCTGCATCTGGCGGAACAGCGTGGCCGAGTCGAGCGAGTCCTGGTAGTCGCAGTCGCGGACGATCTCCAGGTTCTCCTCGTGGCGCCGGGTGGCCTCCGGCAGGTCGAGCGTCGGGTCCCAGATCACGCCGTCCTGGGCGCTGTAGGCCAGGTAGAGCAGGTCGCCCGACTGGTAGCCCGCCTCCACGCCACGGCGGAACCAGGGGGTGAGCGTCGACCAGTGGTGGCTCCAGTGATGGACGAACATCGCGTAGACGTAGATCACGCGGGCGCGCAGAGCCAGGTCGTCGAAGCGCTCGTTGATCGCGAGCCCCAGCCGGCCGTACTCGAGCCCCAGCGCCGGGTCGTCGAGCTCGCCGCAGAGCAGCATGCCGTAGGCGGCGTAGCTGAAGGCGGATTCCGACGAGTTGCCGTGCTCGAGCGAGAGGTTGACGGCCTTTTCCACGAGGTACGGGAAGAGGTTGCCGCTGCCGGAGAGAAACGCGGCGGGAAATACTTCCATGAGCAGGCGCATGGCGAGCAGGGTGCCGCGGTCCTCCACCGCCGGGGCGTCGATCAGCGCCGCGATGGGCCGCTCGCCGAGATTGACGCGGATCCGTTGGCGTTCGGCGATGACGCGCTCGCTATCCGGGTCGGGATCGACGTCCAGGCCCAGGCGGGTCAGGCCGTCGATGGCGGTGCGGATCGAGTCGCCCATGCGTCCGAGCGTGGCCAGCTGGCGGGTACGCGTGGCGAGCAGTTCGACGCGCTCGAGTTCATCGCGTGCCCGTGCCTGCAGGGCGTCGGCCCAGCAGTCGGCCTCGTCTTGCCGCCCCGTCAGGTAGGCGCAGAGCTGGATCTCGCGCCCCAGCTCGAAGGCCAGCTCCGGCTCGTGTTCCCAGGCCGGCTCCGACAGCAGTGACCAGCCGGTCTCGAGCAGTTCGAGGGCGAGTTCGTAGGCGCTGCGCCCCCGGGCATGGACGCCGGCGCGCAGGTCGAGGCGGGCGAGATCGAGTCGCTCGCTCGGGTCATCGATCAGGCGGCGGCCGGCGTTCAGGTGGTGGGCGATCTCCATCAGTCGTTCGCCCTGCGGCTCGTCGCCGGCGTGCTCCCGCATCAACCGCCCGATCGACAGGTGCACCGCGTCCATGCGGCGGGCCTCGGAGAGGGCGTAGGCGGCCTGCTGCACCCGGTCGTGAACGAAACGATAGACGGGGTTCCAGTCCGCGGCGCCGGCATCGGTTCGAGCATCGCTGCGCCCGCTCCCGCCGTCACCGATCAGGCGATAGTCTGCGTGCAGCGGCACGATGCTGTGCTGCTGCAATGCCGGACGCAGGGCGACAGCGGTGGCCTCGGGCGACCGGTTGAAGATCACCGCCAGGGTGTCGAGATCGAAGCGGTTGCCGATGCAGGCGGCCAGTTGCAGGGCCCGCTGGGTCTCGGGCGGCAGCCGGCGCAGGCTGTCGACCATGAAGGCGACAATGTCATTGCTCAGGCCGGCCCAGAGCGCGGCGTCCAGATCCCACTCCCAGCCGGCATCCCCGCGCCGGATCACGCCTTCCTCGTGCAGAGTGCGCAGGAGTTCGTTGGTGAAGAAGGGGTTGCCCTGGGCCTTGTCGTGCAACAGGTCGGCCAGTGGCCGCACGGTCCGCGGGTCGGAAGCGAGCGTGTCGGCGACCAGTTCGCGCACGGCCGGGCGGTCGAGCGGCTCGACCGGCAGGTCGTGGACCGGGCGCGCCGTGCGCAGGGACTCGACCGTCATGGCAAACGGGTGACCGGGCGGCACCTCGTTGTCTCGCCAGGCGGCGATCAGGAGCAGGTGGCCCATGTCGCGGGCGGTGGCCAGTTGCAGCAGCAGGTCCCGGGTCGGGCCGTCACTCCACTGCATGTCGTCGAGGAACAGCACCAGCGGGTGGTCGGCGGCGGCGAACCGGCGCAGGAAGGCGGCGAGTACGATCTGGCGGCGGTTGCGCGCCTCGGCCGGGGGCAGGTCGGCAACCGGCGGCTGGGGGCCGACGATCAGTTCGAGTTCCGGCACCAGCTCGGTGATCAGCCGGCCGTTGGGTCCGAGCGCCTCGCCAAGCCGGTCGCGCCAGTCACGCAGCGATTGTTCGGGCTGGCCTAGCAGTTGCTGGGCCAGCTCGCGCAGGGCGTCGGCGAGCGCCCCGTAGCTGCCCTGGTGGAACTGGTCGAACTTGCCGCGGGCGAAGAAGCCGCGTTCGTGGACCAGGGGGCGGTCGAGCTCGTTGACCAGCGCGGACTTTCCCACGCCCGCGGGGCCGTGGACCAGACAGACCTCGAGGGCCCCGCCGGCGGCCGATTCGAACAGCCCCGTCAGCTCGGCGCGCTCGCGATCCCGCCCGTACAGGGCCTGCGGGAGGAGAAAACGGTTGGTCCGATCGGCCTCGCCGGGCTCGAACGGCTCGGGCGTGCGGCCGGCGGCGATCGCCTCGGCGCAGCGGGCCAGGTCTTGTGTCAGCCCCGTGCCGCTCTGGTAGCGATCCTCGGGGTTCTTCGCCAGCAGCTTGAGGACGATGGCGGCGACCGGTTCGGGGATGGCGGGATCGATCGAATCGGGCGACGGTGGCGGCCGGCTGATGTGGTGGTGCACCCATTCGAGGGTCCCTGCGGCCTCGAACGGCAGGCGGCCGGTGAGCAGTTCGAACAGGGTCACGCCCAGCGAGTAGTAGTCGCTGCGGTAGTCGAGCTCGCGGTTCATGCGCCCGGTCTGCTCGGGGGAGATGTAGGGCAGGGGCGCCTCGATGCCTGCCTGGGTCGTGGTCTGGCGCTCGCGGTCGAGCTCCGAGGCGATGCCGAAGCCCGCCAGGCGCAGCGAGCCGTCGGCGCGGTCGATGCGCAGCCGGGCCGGGCAGAGGGCCTTGTGCACGATGCCGCGGGCGTGGATGGCGTCGAGAAGCCCGGCGAGCCGGATGCCGATAGCCAGGGCCTCGGCGATAGGCAGGCCGCCGTGCTCCCGTTCCTCGAGCCGGTCGGCGAGCGTGTCGACCACCGGTTCGGTCACCAGGGCGACATTGCCGCTGCCGTGCGGCAGGACGGCGTCGACGCGCAGGACGCCGTCGATGTCGTCCAGTTCGCGGGCGATACGTCCGTCACGGCGGATCTCGGCGACCTCGCGGCGTCCGGGGTAGTCGGCGGCGAGGGTCTCGATCGCCACCGGGCGGCCGGAGCTTTCCCGCCAGCCGCGGTATATGAGCCGATCGATTCCCTGAAGCAGCAGGGGGCCGCTGTGGTAGCCGGGCAGTGTCGGCCCCTGCCTTGTGGGTTCGCGGCCCGGCACGGGTCAGGAAAACAGCCGGTCGACGGTGGCGGCGTAGTCCTCGCGGGCGGTGTCGCGTAGTGGCTGGCCGTGCCCGCACAGTGCATGTCGGAAGCCGAGCGTCATCAGGCGGTCGAAGTCCTTGCGTTCCGGTTCGGCACGTTGCAACCACAACGGGCCGACGTTCGCCGGGGTGAAGAAGCCCATGTCCCGCATGCGCTCGATCGACTCCTCGGAAAAGAACGCGTCGGGCGCGACCCAGTTCTGCAAGGCGTCGCAGGCGACCAGCACGCCGCCAGCGCGGTCGATGCGCAGGATGCCTTCCGGGATCGTGGTGGTCTCGAAGGTGAAAAGTTCGGCATCCGCGACCGGTAGGGGCGCGTTGGGCGACAGGGTCCGGTCGGCGGCCAGCCCGGTCTCGTGCTCCATGCCCGGCATCATCCAGTAGCGCGCGCCATAGTGCTCGACGTAGAAGGGGTCGTCGCGCCCGTGGAGCGATCCGAGGCGCACCACGTCGGTCACCCGGCCCAGCCAGTCGAGCGCCGCGAGACCCTCGTCGTCCAGCCGCACGCTGTTGATCACGACCAGGCGATCGCCGTCGCGGACCACCGTCATGTTGCGGCTGAACCGCCAGTCCATGTCCAGCAGGCAGGTTTCCATCGCCCCGGTGACGAAGAAGATGCCGGGAAAGATCTCCTCGAGGGGACCGTGGGGGAGAGCCGGGGGGAATGCGTCCATGGGGCCGTCCTTGTCCTGATCGCGGTTACTTCGGATCGATGGGTGAATGGTAGTCGAAACGTCCCGCGTAGCGATACTCGCGGGCGTATTCGTGCAGGTAGTCGTTCAGGTACTGGCGCTGGGCGGTGTCGAGCCTGTTCTCGCGGATGTCGTCGAGTGTCTCGTCGCCGTCGCTCGTGTCCATGCGCCGGAGATGCAACAGCGTCATGTCGCGCCCGCCGAACACGCCCTTGAGAAACTCGTGTTCCGGCCGCGCCGCGCTCATGTCGAAGACGAAGCCCCAGAGCGCGGTGCACTCGGAGTGACGCGCCAGCGAGTCGGCGTCAAAGCGGGGGTAGTCGCCCGGGGGCGGCTCGAAGGGCGGGGCGGGCTCGGCCGTGAGTACCGGGTGGCGCTCCAGTTCGGCGACGTAGTCCGGGTCCAGCCCCGCCCGGCGCGCGCCGCGGACCAGGATGTTGAGGTAGCGCCGGCTGGGCAGGCAGGTATCGTCGAGGAACGCCGGGCGACCGACGTAGGCGAAGGCCGTCGCCGGGCCGTTGGCCGTCTCCACGCTCACCTCGATGCGGTCGTAGCCCACCCCGCGGGCCTCGGCC
>CAYUAO010000116.1:0-6562 GCA_964442775.1 uncultured Halothiobacillus sp.
AGGGTGGCGATGTGCAGGCCGTCGGAATCGGCGTCGGCGAGGATGCAGACCTTGCCGTAACGCAGCTTGGACAGGTCGTTCGAGCCGGGCTCCAGGCCCAGTGCCACGGCGATGTCGTGCACCTCCTGGCTGGCCAGCACCTGGCCGGGGTCGGTCTCCCAGGTGTTCAGGATCTTGCCGCGCAGGGGCATGATCGCCTGGAAGTCGCGCTCGCGCGCCTGCTTGGCCGAGCCGCCGGCCGAGTCGCCCTCGACCAGGAACAGCTCGGTGCGCGAGAGATCGGTCGAGGCGCAGTCGGCCAGCTTGCCGGGCAATGCCGGACCGCTGGTCACCCGCTTGCGCGCGACCTTCTTCTCGCTCTTGATGCGGCTCTGCGCCGACTCGATCGCGATCTGCGCGATCTTCTCGCCGGTCTCCGCGTGCTGGTTGAGGTAGAGCGACAGCGCGTCTTTCACCACGCCGCTGATGAAGGTGGCCGACTCGCGCGAGGACAGGCGCTCCTTGGTCTGGCCGGCGAACTGCGGGTCGTGCAGCTTGGCCGAGAGCACGAAGCGCACCCGCTCGAAGACATCCTCCGGCGACAGGCGCACGCCGCGCGGCAGCAGGCTGCGGAACTCGCAGAACTCGCGCACCGCCTCGGTCAGCCCCTGGCGCAGCCCGTTGACGTGCGTACCGCCCTGCAGGGTCGGGATCAGGTTGACGTAGCTCTCGGTCAGGCCTTCGCCCGGTTCGGTCGCCCAGACCACCGCCCAGGCGACTTCCTGCGCGCGGCCGCCGTCCGGGGCCTTCATGTGACCGACGAACCCCTCGGCGGGAAGCACCTCCTGGTCGGCGACGCTCTCGAGGAGGTAGTCGCGCAGGCCGTCGGCGTAGCACCAGTCCTCGCGCTCGCCGGAGGCCTGGTCGGTGAGGCTGACCTTGAGCCCCGGGCAGAGCACGGCCTTGGCGCGCAGGACGTGACGCATGCGCGCCATGTTGAAGCGCGGCTGGTCGAAGTAGCTGGTATCCGGCCAGAACGTGAGCGTGGTGCCGGTATTGCGCTTGCCGACCGTGTCGATCACCTCCAGCGGGCGGGTGAGCTCGCCGTGGGCGAACTCGATCCGGTGGAGCTTGCCGTCACGCTTGATCTCGACCACCAGGCGGTTCGAGAGCGCATTGACCACCGACACGCCCACCCCGTGCAGGCCGCCGGAGAACTGGTAGGACTTGTCGGAGAACTTGCCGCCGGCGTGCAGCCGCGTGAGGATCAGCTCCACCCCGGAAATGCCGTGCTCGGGATGCACGTCCACCGGCATGCCGCGGCCGTCGTCGGAGACGGTCAACGCGCCGTCCTCGTGGAGGATCACGTCGATCGACGTGGCATGACCGCTGATCGCCTCGTCGACGCTGTTGTCGATCACCTCCTGGGCGAGGTGATTCGGCCGGGTGGTGTCGGTGTACATGCCCGGGCGCTTCTTGACCGGGTCGAGGCCGGTGAGCACCTCGATCGAGCCGGCGGTGTAATCTGAGCGTTCAGCCATGGTTCAGTCGCGCATTCTCTAAGGTTGTCGCTGCGGTTGCAGTGCCACCGGCCCGTCGAGAGCCAGCCGTGGCGGTCCGTGGAAGTGTACACGCCCGCCCGGGGCCTGACAGCGGCGCGTGCAACCCTGGCGGCATCGCCCCCGGGTCGCCTTGAAAACCCGTCGACCCGTCACCATGTCTGCCCGCAGCCGATCATCCATCCACGAGGAATCCCGAACCATGAGCGAAAGCGCGCACGTCTTCTCCGTCACCGCCCGGACATTCCACGACGAGGTGGTCGAGGCTTCCCGGGAAACGCCGGTGCTGGTGGACTTCTGGGCGGAATGGTGCGGTCCGTGCCGCCAGCTGATGCCGCTGCTCTCGCAGGTCGTCGAGGACATGGGCGGCCAGGTGAAGCTCGCCAAGGTCGACACCGAGGCCGAGCAGGAACTGGCCCAGCAGTTCGGCGTGCGCAGCCTGCCCACGGTGATGCTGTTCGTCGGCGGGCGGCCGGTCGACCAATTCCAGGGTGCCCTGCCCGAGGGGCAGATCCGCGAGTTCATCGGCCGCCACGTGCTCTCCGAGATCGACAAGATCCGCCGCGAGGCCCAGCAGGTTCGGGCCGCCGGCGCCATCGACCAGGCCATGGACCTGCTCAAGCAGGCCAACCGGCAGGAGCCGGGCAACGTCGAGGTGCTGCTCGACATTGCCGACCTGATCGCCGAGCAGGGCGACCTCGACCAGGCCTGGGAGATCCTCGAGTCGCTGCCGGTGGACACGGCCACCCGCGACGACGTCAAGTCGTTCAAGGCACGCATCGGCATGGCGCGCTCGGCCCAGTCCGGCCCGCCCGAGGACGAGTTGCGCGCCCGTATCGAGTCCGATCCGAAGGACATGGAGGCGCGCGAGGCGCTGGCCGCCAAGCTCGCCATGCGCAACGACATCGAGGAGGCTCTCGAGCAGTATTACCAGATGATGCTCCGCGACCGCGGCTACAACGACGACGCAGGCCGGCGCGGCATGATCGACCTGTTCGAGATGCTCGGCGCCGAGCACCCGCTCACCCGGACGTACCGGCGCAAGATGTTCGGCCTGCTGCACTGAAGTCGGCCGGCGCGTTCGCTCCCCGTTTCCACGGGCCACGGCGCCAACCGATGCCGTGACACGCGCCTGACGGCGCGTTTCGCTTGCAAGGCAAGCTCGCACAGGGCGTCGGTGGCAATCCTCCCCGTGCGAGCGGGCCTCGCCCGCGAAGGCCGCGTCAGCGGCCGTCCCGTTTCCACCAACCACCCTGCGGCCCGACGCCGGAACACGCGCCGCCGGCGCGTTTCGCTTGCAAGGCAAGCTCACACAACGCACTGCCGATACCGGGACACGTGCCCACAGGCCCCAGCGCCTCTTTCCTTCGCGCTTCCAGCTGTCAGCTTCAATCTCCGTCCTAGCCGCCTGCTATGGTTCATCCATGCACACGCACCACCGTGATGACGTCAGCGACGCCGCCGGGCGGGCACTGGGCATCGGCATCGTCCTCAACCTCGGCTTCGTCGTCATCGAGGCGGTCGCGGGGGTGCTCGGGCAGTCGATGGCCCTGCTGGCCGACGCGGCGCACAACCTCGGCGACGTGCTGGGCCTGCTACTCGCCTGGGGCGCCAATCGCCTGACCCGCCGCATGGCCTCGAGCCAATTCAGCTACGGGCTGGGCAGCAGCACGCTGCTCGCCGCGCTGATCAACGGGGTGACGCTGGCGCTCGTCTCGCTGTGGATCCTCTGGGAGGCAGGCATGCGACTGGCCGACCCACCCGAGGTGCACGGCCTGCTGGTGATCGGGGTGGCGCTCGCCGGGGTCGTGGTCAACACCGCGACCGCCTGGCTGCTGCTCTCGGGGCAGAAACACGACCTCAACCTGCGCGGCGCCTTCCTGCACATGGCCGCCGACGCGGCGGTTTCGGTAGCCGTCGCCGTCTCCGGCCTGATCGTCCTGCTCACCGGGGTTGCGCTGATCGATCCACTGTTGAGCATCGTCGTCAGCCTGGTCATCCTGGTCCCGGCTATCGGCCTGGTGCGCGGCTCTCTCAAGCTGGTCATGCAGGGCGTGCCGGAGGGGATCGATCTCGACGAGGTCGGCCGGCATCTCGCCGCACAGCCCGGCGTGAGCGATTACCATCACCTGCACGTCTGGGCGCTATCAACGCGCCAGACGGCAATGAGCGTCCACCTGGTGATGCCGACACCACCCGATGACGGCGATGCGTTCCTGCGGGAACTGCAGGCGGGGCTGCGCCGACGGTTCGGCATCCATCACGCCACGGTGCAGATCGAGCGCGGCGATTCCCCCTGCCCCATCGACGACTGACGGGCGAGGCGGCCGTCAACGCAATTGCAGTCGATCGAATTCCGCTTCCAGGGCGGCACGGGCGCATTCGGCGTCCTTGTCGCCACCGGGCGCCCCGCTCACGCCGATCGCCCCGATGGTCGAGCCGGCCGACTCGATCGGCACGGCGCCGTCGAGCACGAGGATGCCGTCGACGTGGTTCATCTCCATGCGGATGTCCTCGCGGTTGGCGCGAAACGCCCCGGAGTCGATGCCGGCGAGGATCACCGCGCGCGCCTTGTCGGTCGCGATCTGGCGGGTGAAGCGTGGCGCGTGGGTGGCGCGCATCATCACCTGCGGGTCGCCGGACGGGTCGACCACGACCGCGGTGACCGCGTAGCCGTTCTCGGTGCAGGCGGCCACCGCCTGCTCGGCGAGATCGGCGGCCAGCCCCATGCCGATCCGGTCACTCGTGACCACGTCGCCGGCGCCGTCGGCATGCTCCTCGCCCGCCTGCTGGGCCTGGGCCCCCGTGACGACCAGCATCAGGGCGACCCCTGCCATGGAAACCTTCGACACTCCCCTCATGGCCAAACCTCCGCTATGGTTGTTTACGACACGCCGAGCATAGTTGCCAAGTCCAATCAAGGAGAGACCATGGGCGACACCGACCCCGCCGACCTCCCCGAGGACGCCCGCGAGGCCCTCGTCGCGCTGCGCGAGATCGCGCCCTTCGACCGCATCGATCCCGGCGTGCTGGCCGGAGCGGTGGAATCCGGACGCATCCGGCGGCTCGAGCGCGGCGAGGTCCTGCTCGAGCCGGCCATGGGCCCGCCGGAGACGTTCTACGTGCTGCTCTCCGGGCGCGTGGACGGGCTGGTCGACGGCTCCGACGGCTCGCCGGTCTGGTCGCTCGGCCGCGGCGACAGCTTCCCGCTGGGCGCGCTGCTGGAAGGGCGACCGGTCAGCACCCGCCAGGTGGTCGCCGAGCCGGGGCAGGCCGTGGCCCTGCCCGCCGCCGCCTTCGAGCGGCTGCGAGGGGAAAGCGAGGCGTTCGACGATTTCTGCACCCGTCGCATCGGCCACCTGCTCACCCGGGGCCCGGTCGCCGAGGAAATCGAGGGCGGAACCGGCGGCTCGGGCGCGCTGCTCGACCCGACCACGCCGATTCGCGCGCGCATGGACACGCGCACCCTCACCCTGGACGGCGACACCACGCTCGCCGAGGCAGCGCGCGAACTCGAGGCCCACGGGGGCGAGGCCATCCTGGTGCGCCTGCCCGACGGCTTCGGCATCGCCACGCTCCGCGACCTGGCCTTCCGCGGCCTGACCCGGCCGGGCGACAGCAAACTCGCCGAGATCGCCACGCGCGACCCGGTAGGCATCGATGCCGACACCTCCCTGCTCGAGGCGGCGGTTAGCCTCGCCGAGCACGGCTTTCATCACCTGCTGGTTACCGAACGGGGCAGCGACGCGCCGCTGGGCGTGCTCGACGAGGGCGCGCTGTATCGCGTCAACGCCATGACCCCGGGGCTGCTGCACCAGCACATCGGCCGCGCCCGCGACATCGAGGCGCTGGCCGAGATCCGCCGCGAAGTGCCCGGCATCGTCGGCGCACTGCTCGAGTCCGGATCGGGTTTCGCCCCGATCAGCCGGATCGTGTCCGGCATCAACGATGCGATCACGCGGCGGGTGATCGGGCTGACCTTCGAGGACGCGCCGCTGCCGGCCGAACTGGAATGGTGCTGGCTGACCTTCGGCAGCGAGGCCCGCTCCGAACAGACGCTCGCCACCGACCAGGACAACGGGCTGGTCTTCACGGGCCCGGTCGAGCCGCAGGCCGCCCGCGATCACCTGCTGCCCCTGGCGCGCCGGGTCAACGAGGCCCTAGACGAACTGGGTTATCCGCTGTGCCCGGGCAACATCATGGCGGGCAACCCGGATCTCTGCCTGTCGGCCGACGAGTGGAGCAAACGCTTTCGCGGCTGGATCGATCAGGGCACCCCCGAGCACCTGCTCAAGGCGAGCATCTTCTTCGACGCGCGCGGGCTGGCCGGGAGCGAATCGTTGTTCGAGCACTGGGCGAGCAACTGGCGCGAGCCGGCCAGGAAGAACAGCCGCTTCCGGCGACAGCTTGCCGCCAACGCCCTGCGCAACCAGCCGCCACTGACCCTGTTCGGTGGTTTCCGCACTCGCTCCCGTGGTGGTCAGCGCGGCATCGACATCAAGCTCGACGGCGCCACACCGTTCGTCGATGCCGCCCGCATCGAGGCGCTGGCCCAGGGCTCGGCGGCCACACGCACCGACCAGCGCCTGGCGCTGGTACCCGAGCGTGCCCTGCCCGCCGATGACCTGAACGCCGCCTACGACTTCATCCAGCGATTGCGGCTGCGCCACCAGTACGCGCAGATCCAGCGCGGCGAGTCGCCCGATAATCTGATCGACCCGGACCGCCTCGACGGGCTGACCCAGCGACTGCTCAAGGAGTCCTTCCGCATCGCTCGCAAGCTCCAGCAGCACCTGTCCATCGCCTATCAACTCTGATGATGGACGTTCAATAAACGAAGGTTCCCTTTCGCCCCACGGTTCCAGTAGGCTTACGGTGCGCCGGGGTCCGGGCGTGGTTGGTAAGTGATACCCGCCAGGTCCCGACCTCGGCTGGTAGGGAACCTCTGCACGAATGCCATGCCACTGAAGACCTGGCGAGTCGTGCGTGATCAAGGCGCTTGAACGCCGGCGTGCCGGTGGCCA
>CAYUAO010000117.1:0-3727 GCA_964442775.1 uncultured Halothiobacillus sp.
CTCCTACGGCTGCCCGCCGATGGTGAGCGCCGCTCCAACGGGGCATTGTCATGACGTTCGACCGATCGAACCTTCGCTGGCTGTGGCTGTCTCTCGGGGTGCTGGTCGTCGACCAGCTGACCAAGTGGGCGGCGCTGGCCGGGCTCGACTACGCCCGGCCGGTGGAGATCCTGCCCTTCTTCGATTTCACCCTGCTGTACAACACGGGAGCGGCGTTCTCGTTTCTTGCCGACCACGACGGCTGGCAGCGCTGGTTCTTCGTCTTCCTCGCCGTGGTGATCACCGCCGCAATGCTGGCCTGGCTGGCGTTCGTCGCCATCCGCGAGAAGCGCATCCAGGCCGGGATCACGCTGGTGATCGGCGGGGCGGTGGGCAACGTGATCGACCGGGTCCTCTACGGCCACGTGGTCGATTTCCTCGATTTCCACGTCGCCGGCTGGCACTGGCCTGCCTTCAACATTGCCGATGCGGCCATTACCATCGGCGTGGCACTGATCATCTGGGCCGAACTCCGGCCCGCCGACCGGGAGAATGCATCCGATGAGTGACGCCAAGTCCGATTTGCCGACCATCGGAAAGGACTCCGAGGTGACCATTCATTACGAGATTCGTCTCTCGGACGACCGGGTCGCGGACAGCAGTTTCGACGAGGAGCCCTTGACCGTGAAGCTCGGCAGCGGCGCCTTCGAGCCACGTCTCGAAGAGGCGCTGGTGGGCCTGCCGCTGGGCGAGTACACCCGAATCCTGCTCACGCCGGAATACGCCTTTGGCAGGCCGGACCCGGGCAACGTCCATACCATGCCGCGCGGGCGATTCCCCGCGGACATGAAGCTCGAGCCGCAACTGGTGATCGAGTTCGACCTGCCCAACGGCGACTCGGTGCCCGGGACCGTCACGGCGGTGACCGAGGATGCCGTGACCGTGGACTTCAATCACCCGCTCGCCGGACAGAACATCCAGTTGATCCTGCAGGTGCTGGCGGTCGATGGCCGGGCGGCGCCGCCGGATTCGCCCGCCTTGCAGGGGGAGGCGCCATGAAGATCCAGCTCGCCAACCCGCGCGGCTTCTGCGCCGGGGTGGACCGTGCCGTGGAGATCGTCGACCGGGCGCTCGACTCCTTCGGGGCGCCCATCTACGTGCGCCACGAGATCGTCCACAACCGCTACATCGTCGACAACCTGCGCGACAAGGGCGCGATCTTCATCGAGGATCTGGCCGACGTGCCGGATGATGCGACCCTGATCTTTTCCGCCCACGGCGTTTCCAAGGCGATCCAGGACACGGCCGCCGAGCGCGGCCTGACCGTCTTCGACGCCACCTGCCCGCTGGTGACCAAGGTGCACATGGAGGTCGCCCGCCACGCCCGTGCCGGGCGCGACGTGGTGCTGATCGGTCACGCGGGCCACCCGGAGGTCGAGGGCACCATGGGTCACTTCGACCCGGCCTTCGGCGGGCGCATCCACCTGGTGGAGAAGATCGCGGACGTGGAGACCCTCGAGATCGACAACCCCAACGGGCTGGCCTGGGCGACCCAGACCACGCTCTCGGTCGACGAGACCCGCGCGATCATCAACGCCCTGCAGGCGCGTTTCCCGCAGATCGACGGGCCGCGCAAGGACGACATCTGCTACGCCACGCAGAACCGCCAGGACGCCGTGCGCGAATTGGCGGAGGCTTGCGACGTGTTGCTGGTGGTCGGCTCGAAGACCAGCTCCAACTCCAACCGCCTGCGCGAACTGGCCGAGCAGGCCGGCACGCCGGCCTACCTGATCGACGGCGCGGCGGACATCGATCCGGCCTGGTTCTGCGATTGCAGCCGGGTGGGCGTAACCGCCGGCGCCTCGGCCCCCGAGATCCTCGTCCAGCAGGTCATCGAGCGGCTCAAGCTCGAGTGCAAGGCCACGCTCGAGGAGCGCAAGCCGACCGTGGTAGAGAACATGGTCTTCCCCCTGCCTGCCGCCTTGCGCTCCACCTGAGTCGACCGAAGGGGCCTACTCTCCCGGGCGACAGAACAAAAAGTGACCTAAGCTATTGACATGCAGGTCTTTGATGGCTGGGGCCGCCCTGTTCCTTTTTGTTCCGTGACGGATCGATCGAGCTTCCCTAGTATGCAACTCGCTCGATGGGAAGGGGCAAAGGTATTTGCCCGCGCGATGGAATGCGACCATCGGGCTCCGGTTTCTGTCGGGCAGGCCCTGGAGGGATGTGGTGCCGCAGTCCAAACGTGTCCGCTTCGGACGTATCGTCCTGCTGCTGTTCGTTCAGGTTGCCATCCTGGCTCTGCTCGCCTATCTCGGCATCGACTGACGGGTCTCTGGCTCGTCGGCTGCCGTGCCTACCTCTTGCCAGCAGACCTTCCCTTGGTCTGCAACGCCGGATCTGTCGATCCGGCTTTTTTCGTTTCAAAAAAGGGAAGGTGTTCGCACCATGTACTGCCTGCCGGAGGCGTCCAGCATCGGCCGCAATCATCATTGTTTCGGTTGCCGGCCTTGCCGACGGGTCTGCCTGCCGGAAAGGTGCCGCTTAGGCCGGTGCCTGCATGCGGCGACGAACCAGCCGGTGGGAAACCAGCCCGCCGAACGGGATCAGTGCGGCGACAGCGACCACGGCCCCGTGCTGTAGTGGCAGCAATCGACGGTAGAGCGTGAGTCCGAGCACGGCCATCGTCCAGAGATAGAAGATCCCGTGAACCGGGCCGACCGCGCTGACGGCCTCCGGCATGCCGGCCATGTACTTCAGCGGCATGGCGATGGCCACCAGGGCGATCAGCGAGCCGCCCTCGAGCAGGGTCATGAGGCTCAGGTGCTTGAGGGCGGGAGAGGGGCGTGCTTCGTTTGCCATCGGAAACCTCCGTTCGGTTCCTGTCTTCTAGATAAAGGAATCTTATCTCAAATAGACAGCCCGTGAAGGGAAGGTTCCGTGGCGGGGGCGAATCCGGCATCCGCCCGGTTGCGCGATGCCCTTTGATCTCGACACCGTAGACCGGCCCGCCTCATCAGTTTTTGGCCCGTGGCGGTCGGCCGCTCATCTCGGCGAGGCGCTGTAGGTCCTGCTGGAAGCGGTCACTCTCGCGGTTGCCCTCGAAGGTCGCCTCGATCACGCGCATGGCCCAGTCGGGCAGGTCGTCGCTGATGCGGTAGAACACCCAGGTGCCTTCGCGTCGCATCTGGGTGATCGACGCGTCACGCAGGTGGGCGAGGTGGCGGGAAATCTTCGGCTGGCTCAGGGCCAGCGCCTCGGTCAGTTCGCAGACGCATAGCTCCTCCTCGTGCCTCAGCAGCATCAGGCAGCGCAAGCGGGTGGCGTCGGCGAGCGCACGGAAAAGGATCTCGGGCGGCATGTCACACTCTCTGTCGTCGAACGTCATTAGTAGAATTTATCATTAAAAGCCTCATGTTGTCGCCCATCTCGCATTGCGCCGTGTTCATGTCGGCAGGCTGCCGACGATTGCCTACAATGAAGAGGGCAAAACCGCACAGGAGTTCCGTAATGAAGTGGGATCACATCGCCGGCAACTGGCGTTCGTTCATCGGGCACGCCGAGGAGTACTGGGGCAAGATCACGGGCGACGAGTTCGCGGTGCTCGAGGGCAAGAAGGATGAGCTGATCGGCAAGATCCAGGCTCGCTACGGCGTCAGCGAACAGGAGGCCCGCGAGCAGATCAAGGAGTTCCAGAAGCGGATGAAGGAAGAGCTGGGTCCCGAGGGCGTGCCGAAGAAGTAGGCCC
>CAYUAO010000117.1:3827-6484 GCA_964442775.1 uncultured Halothiobacillus sp.
CGTCGGCCGGGTCGAGTTCCCGGCCGGAGGCTCGCGTTTAAACGCTGTAGTACATGTCGAACTCGACCGGGTGCGTGGTCATGCGCAGCAGCTGGACTTCCTCGCCCTTGAGCTCGATGTAGGCGTCGATCAGGTCGTCGGAGAAGACGTCGCCACGGGTCAGGAACTCGCGATCCTCGTCCAGCGCCTTGAGCGCCTCGTCCAGTGAGAAGGCCACCTCGGGGATGTTCTTCTCTTCTTCCGGCGGCAGGTCGTAGAGGTTCTTGCTCGCGGCCTCGCCCGGGTGGATCTTGTTCTGGATGCCGTCGATGCCGGCCATCAGCATCGCTGCGAACGCCAGGTACGGGTTGGCGGTGGAGTCCGGGAAGCGCAGCTCGACGCGACGGGCCTTCGGGTTGGACACGAACGGGATCCGGATGGAGGCCGAGCGGTTGCGGCTGGAGTAGGCCAGCTTGACCGGCGCCTCGAAGCCCGGGACCAGGCGCTTGTAGCTGTTGGTCGACGGGTTGCAGAAGGCGTTCAGGGCGCGGGCGTGCTTGATGATGCCGCCGATGTAGTACAGCGCCATCTCGGAGAGGCCCGCGTAGCCGTCACCCGAGAACAGGTTCTTGCCGTCCTTGGTCATCGACTGGTGGACGTGCATGCCCGACCCGTTGTCGCCGACGATCGGCTTGGGCATGAAGGTGGCGGTCTTGCCGTAGGCATGGGCGACGTTGTGGATCACGTACTTGAGGTCCTGGACCTCGTCGGCCTTCTTCACCAGCGTGTTGAATGCGACACCGATCTCGCACTGGCCGGCGGTGGCGACCTCGTGGTGGTGCACCTCGACGTTCTGGCCCATCTCCTCGAGCACCAGGCACATCGCCTGGCGGATGTCGTGCAGGGAGTCGACCGGCGGGACGGGGAAATAGCCGCCCTTGATGCCCGGACGGTGACCCATGTTGCCGTCCTCGTAGACGCGCTCGGCGTTCCAGGCGGCTTCCTTGGAGTCGATCTTGACGAACGAGCCGGACATGTCCGACCCCCAGCGCACGTCATCGAGGATGAAGAACTCGTTCTCCGGACCGAACAGGGCGGCGTCGGCCAGGCCGGACGACTGGATGTAGGCCTCGGCACGGCGGGCGACCGAACGCGGATCACGGTTGTAGCCCTGCATGGTGTCCGGCTCGATGATGTCGCAGACCACGATCAGGGTCGGCTCCTCGGAGAACGGGTCGATGTTCGCGGATTCCGGGTCCGGCATCAGGATCATGTCCGAGGCGTTGATGCCCTTCCAGCCGGCGATCGACGAGCCATCGAACATCACGCCGTCTTCGAACGTCTCCTCGTCGATGTGGCCGGCCGGGTAGGTGACGTGCTGCTGCTTGCCCAGCGTGTCGGTGAAGCGGAAGTCGACGAACTTGACGCCGTGCTGATCCATCATGGTGATGACTTTGTTGGTCGCGTTGGACATGGAATCCTCCGATGAACGTTGAGTCTCGAATGCGGCGGGCGTGAGATCGCGCGGCATGCTGCCGACATGATCCGCCGATGCCCGGCTTGGTGCAACAAAAGCAGAAACCGTGCCTGTTTCCGATCCTGGTCCGTGATCGCTGATAGGGCGCCGGCCATTCTGGTGGCCCGCCTGCGTTGGGGGTGACAAGTGGCTGATTTAAGGTGAAGTCGTTCGGGGTTGGTTGCCGACCGATCGAGGATTTGATCCAGGCGGGAAGGCGGAGCGGACCACGGCAGTTCACTAAGGCGCACTATAGCGGTGCGATCAGGATCGTCGTCGCACTGTTGTGGGGCGTCAAGAGGCCGGGTGGCGCAGGTGCCCGGCCGGAAGGCTGTCGAGTGTCGGGATGAGCTGGGGTCTCCCGGCCGGGTGGTATGGGCAGTCGGTCGCCAGGCAGGCCAGGCCGTGGCGGCATTCCTGCGCGCAGGCCAGCAGGGCCAGTCGGCGGCAGAGTGCGGCCTGTCCCTGGGGGCGCCGATCGAAGAGTTCGGCGACGGACAGCTTGCCCTCGGCGATGAAGCGATCGAGTTCGGCGTAACGGAATCGGGCGATTTCGCGGTCGCCGTCGAGAGAGGCCACCACGATCTGATCGGCCTTCTCCCCACGATGGTGCATGAGTTGCATGGTGACCTCCGTTTGGCCGCTGAGTCTCGCGATGGTGTCCGCGGGACGCGGAATGCGCGGACAGGTTAGTTAATGATAACTATTCCTGTTCGCGATATCAAGCGTCACTGTCCCCACGCTGGGCTTGATGCGCCGCTCTACCAGGGGATCGTCGTGCCGTCGATGTCGATGAACCGTCCCCGGTCGGCCTCCGTCAGTCCGGCCATGTTGCGGATCAGGCCCCGCGCGCTCTCGGCGGTGGTGATCTCGGCGTTGGGGCCGCCCATGTCGGTCAGCACCCAGCCCGGGTGCAAGGCGACCACATTGATGCCGCGTGGCTCGAGGTCGATCGAGGCGCTCTTGATCACCGCGTTGACCGCCGCCTTGCTCGACCGGTAGATGTAGCCGCCGCCCGAGCCGTTGTCGCCCATCGAGCCGACCTTGCTCGAGAGGATGCCGATCTTCTTCTCGTCGCTGCGGGCCACCTGGTCGGCGAAGGCCTGCATGACCAGCATCGGCGCGATGCTGTTGACGTGGAACACCTCCAGCCAGGCCTCGA
>CAYUAO010000118.1:0-6466 GCA_964442775.1 uncultured Halothiobacillus sp.
CCCTGGCGCACGCCGGGGCCTTCGCCGCGCTGGAGGCCAACCGCTACGCGGCGCACTGGTCGGCCAGCGGCATTCCCGCCGACATGGACCTCGAGGCCGGCCTGCCGACCGAGCGAATGGTGAGCGAACCGGCCGTCGACCTGCCCGCGCCGAACCGGGCCGAGACCATCGTCGCCGACTACCGGCGGCTGGGCCTGTCGTTGAACGGCCACCCGCTGGGCCTGCTGCGCGAGCGGCTGCGGCGCCTGCGCCTGCGACGCAGCGACGAGCTGGCGACCCGTCACGACGGGGCGCACACCCGCTACTGCGGGCTGGTGACCATGCGTCAGCGTCCCGGCACGGCCAAGGGCACGGTGTTCCTGACGCTCGAGGACGAGGCCGGCACGGTCAACGTGATCGTCTGGCCGGACCGCGTCGCCGAGTACCGTCAGGCAGTGGTCAACGCCCGTCTGCTGGAAGTGCGCGGCCAGTGGCAGCACCGCGACGGCGTGGCGCATCTCGTCGCGCGCATGCTGGTCGACCACAGCGACTGGCTGGGCGAGTTGCCCACGCGGTCGCGCGATTTCCACTGAATTGCCCGGGGCTGACGGGCGAGCAGGGGGCGTCACCGAGGGCTGTCATCGAATCGTCACAGTAAAAGCAATGCGAAGGGTTTGCATTTGCATGAGCTGCCGCTATAATGACCCCCGTCTGCTGAAGACGACGGAGCGATGACGGGGGCGATCGAGTCGACCCAACCCCAGACACGCCCCTTGGCATGCGCCGATTCAATCGATTCACCCAGATCCGGGGAACTCCTGAATCTCCTCCCGGTCCGAGCCAGTGAATCGAGTTGAGATGCTTCTTCGTTTTCATCGACTCCTCCTGCGGTGAGTTTGCGGGCAGGTCTGTTCCCTCCGGGAGCGACCTGCCCATTTTTTTGTCTGCCCTCATGAACTGCCCGTTTCGATCTCCCCCGGCACCTTTCCGCGCCGGGAGGAATGGTTCGTTGCCTGCGTGGCTGGGCATCACCGCATGCGCGGACTACACTCCATCGCCGGATGACCTGTCCACCAAGGGGGAGACAACAATGAAGAACGTGATCAAACGCATCGCCACGGCGGTGGTCTGCCTGCCGCTGCTCGGCGGGCTGGGCCAGGCGACCTGGGCCGCCGATCGGGTCGAGCTGGAGCACGAGGACCTGACCCTGATCGGGCACCTCGAGACCGCCTCCGGCAGTGCGGTCGAGGACGGCGTGGTCCTGATGGTCCATGGCACGCTCGCCCACGGGCAGATGGAGATCATGCGCAGCATGCAGGAGCTGCTGCGCGATGCCGGCTACAACACGCTGGCCATCAACCTGAGCCTGGGGCAGAACGCCCGCGAAGGCATGTATGACTGCGATTCCACCCATCGCCACAAGCACGAGGACGCGGTCGACGAGATTGCCGCCTGGGTCGAGTGGCTCAAGGGCGAGGGCGCCGAGCGACTGGCCGTGCTGGGGCATTCGCGCGGGGGCAACCAGGTCGCGCGTTACCTGGCCGACCAGGCCGATCCGATGGTCGAGAAGGCCGTGCTTATGGCTCCGCAGACCTGGTCCGAGGGCTACGCCGAGAAGGACTACAAGTCGAACTACGACACCGAGCTCGGTCCGCTGCTGGAGAAGGCCGAGGCCCTGGTCGAGGATGGCAAGGGTGACGAGATCATGGAGATGGACTTCATCTACTGCCCCGATACCCGCGCGCAGGCATCGAGCGTGGTCAGCTACTACCGCGAGGACCCGCGCATGAACACGCCCACCGTGCTGGGCGAGACCTCGATCGAGACCCTGGTCGTGGTCGCCGGTGCCGACGAGACGGTCACCGATCTCGAGGAGAAGATGGAAGAGCGGGTCGAGGACGACCACGTCGAGATGACGACCGTCTCCGGCGCGGATCACATGTTCCGTGACCTGTTCCTCTACGACGCCGCCGATGCCACGACCGACTTCATCGGCTGGCAGTAGGTGGTTCCGTTCCGGCCAATGTCGGGCCGGATGAACGGACCATGAAACGAAAAGGGCGGGCCTTCGGGTCCGTCCTTCGTTCGTCCGGCCGGGCTACGCGTCGGCCTGTTCGAGGATCGAGCCGACGATATCGCTCATGGTGACCACTCCCACGAGTCGATCGTCCCTGAGCACGGTCACCCGGCGGATACCGTGGGAAACCATCAGGCGCGCCACGTACTTGACGTCCATGTTGCCGGGGACCGAGATGGCCGGCTTGCTCATCTCGTCGTAGACGTTGGCCATGTCGATGTCGCCGTCCTCGGCCACGATCGCCCTGAGGATGGATGTCTGCGTCAGGATGCCGTAGGCATCGTGCGCATGGGCCTTCTCGACCACCAGCGATTTCACGTTCCGCTCGCGCATCAGGCTCAGTGCCTCGCGCAGGCTGGCCATGGGCGAGATGGTGACGACCTCGCGGGTCATCAGCTGTTCGACGAGTCTCGGGTGGTGCTCAGAGGTCATCTTTGACGTTCTCCTGGAAGCGTTGCATCTGGCGGTTCTCGATGCCGGCGATGTGTTCGAGCGGCAGGGTGAAGACCACGCCGCGCGAGTGCTCTGTCAGCTCGAGTTCCCGGGTGAGTGCCTTCATCACCTTGAGCGACAGCGAGCGTTCGAGCACGAACAGCAGCACCGACTGGCTCCCCTCGTAGGTCAGCCCGAAGAAGGTCTTCTTCTCCTCGGCGCCGATGCCACGGGCATTGAGCAGGGTCACGCCCCCGGCACCTGCGGACTTGGCGACGTCGATGGCCTTTTCTTCCATGTCGTCGGCGAGAATGGCGACCAGTACGGAAAATCTCATCGCGATAGGTCCTCTTCGGTCAATGTCGGTGGCCGGCGGCGCTTCGCCTGCCAACGGTTGGTGAATTCGGCGATCGTGGCGTAGCCGAGCACTGTCACGATCGGGAAGATCGAGGCGAAGGCGATCAGGCCGAAGCCGTCCATCAGCGCGTCGCGCCCCTCGATCTGCGTGGCCAGTCCGATGCCCAGCGCGGTGACCAGCGGCACGGTGACCTCCGAGGTGGTCACCCCGCCCAGATCGTAGGCCAGCGCGACTATGTAGCGCGGCGCGAGGAAAGTCAGGAGGATCACGAGCGCGTAGCCGCCGATTACGTAAAGATGGATCGAGTCACCCGCGATGATCCGATGCACGCCGATGGTGATGCCGATGGCCACCCCGACGGCGACCAGCATCCGGATCATGCTTGCGCGGATCTGCCCCTGGGCGGCCTGCTCGGCCTGGTCGCCGATGGCGATCAGCGCCGGTTCGGCCATGGTGGTGGCAAAGCCGATCGCGAAGGCGAACAGGTACAGGAAGACCACGTTGTCGCGCGCGATCAGCTGGTCGGCCATGCTCTCGCCGATCGGGAACAGGCCCAGTTTCAGCCCGATCACGAAGGCGTACAGCCCCAGGACGACCAGCAGGAAGCCGACCACGACGCGCTTTACGTGCGGGATGCGCTGGCGAAGGATCACCAGCTGGAAGAACAGCACGGCGGCAATGATCGGCAGGACGTCGCGTACCGTGATCAGCAGGCCGGTCAGGATGCCCTCGGGATCGAGGGCGGCGTCCTTGGCGCCGGCCTCGTCGGCCAGATCCAGTGACTCTGTCCCGGGGTTGACGCCAACGATCTCGAACACCCAGATGCCGTAGGCCTGGACGGTGATCATCGGCACCATCACGGCCAGCGCGACCAGCCCGAAGCCGTCGGAGAGCACGTTGCGCCCGCTGATCGAGGCGGCCAGGCCCATGCCGAGCGCGGCGATCAGCGGCACGGTGACGATGTTGGTGGTCACCCCGCCCGAGTCGTAGGCCAGCCCGACGATCTCGGGCGGGGCGAACCAGGTCACGGTCACCACGGTGATGTAGCCGCCGATCATGAACCAGTGGATCGGCAGGCCGAGCAGGGTACGCAGCACCCCCAGGGCGACCACCAGCCCCACCGAGGTGGCGATGATCAGGCGCAGAGTCAAGGCATCGATATGTCCCTGGCTGATGGTCTGGGCCTGCTCGGCCACCGCGATCAGGGCAGGCTCGGCGATTACGGCGGCGAAGCCGAAGGAAAAGCCGAAGGCCAGCAGCAGAGGCAGCGAGCCACGGCGGGCGAAGGCGTTCGACAGGCTCTTGCCGATCGGGAAGATGCCCATCTCCAGGCCGTGGAGGAACAGGGCGACGCCGACGACCACCACGCCCAGGCCGACGAGGATCCCGGTCAGCCCCTCGGGCACCGATTGCAGCACGAACAGCTGGAATACCGCGACGACCAGCACGATCGGCAGCAGGTTGCGGCCGGCGTGCAGCAGGGTTTCCCAGAAGATCATGATGTCGCGCACGATCGCTCACGCTCCCGACCACTAGAGGGGCGTCACCCGGTAGGCGTCCGCTCGGCGAGACGCGATGATGGTGACGATCATTTGTCTGATGGTACCTTGCAATCTCTGCCAATGCCGATGTCTGGAGTGCCCGATGGCCGAATCCTGTCCGATCCTGATTGCCAGTGATCTTTCCGACGCCAGCGAGGTCGCGGTGACGCGCGCGATGCAACTGGCGTCACGACGATCCTGTCCGGTGACGGCGCTGCACGTTATCCAGGAGGAGCCGCTGTGGTGGGTGGTCAAGAGCCGTGACCTCGACCCGGACGACCTGCGCGCCGAGTTGTTGCGCGAGGCCCAGGCGGAACTGACGTCGCAATTGCAGGAGGCGGAGCAACGCCTGGGTATCGAATCGCTCGAGACGGACGTCCGGGCGCGACTGGGCAAGCCGGCGGCGGTCACGAGCGAGACGGCGCTATCGATCGAAGCCTGCCTGGTCGTGGTGGGAGCG
Organism: uncultured Halothiobacillus sp.; assembly: GCA_964442775.1. Classification (GTDB taxonomy): domain Bacteria; phylum Pseudomonadota; class Gammaproteobacteria; order Halothiobacillales; family Halothiobacillaceae; genus Guyparkeria. The sequence continues at coordinate 4,848 of CAYUAO010000118.1, forward strand.
CACGGTCGTCACGCCGTGCGCGACTGGTTCGTCGGCACGACGACGGAGAAGATGGTGCGCGCCGGCAACGCACCGGTGCTGGTGTCGCGGATCGAGCCTACCCACAGCTACCAGAAGGTCGTGGTGGCGGTGGACTTCACCGCGTCGAGCCATGCGGCGCTGCGCGAGGCACTGGTCTGGGCGCCGGGGGCGCAGTTCACGCTTGTGCATGCCTACGAGACCTGGTTCGAGAGCTACATCGATGCGGCCACCTACGAACGGCTGCGGGAAGAGCAGGAAGAAACCCTGCACGACCGCCTGCGGGATTTCGCCCACGAGGCGGGGGTGACCAGCGACCACGAACCGGACTTTCGTATCATTGCCGGCCATCCCGGAACGGCCGTGGTGGAGGCCGCGACCCGGGTTCGCGCCGATCTCACCGTCTGCGGCACCCAGGGCGAGACCGGCCTGCGTCACCTGCTGCTCGGCAGCGTAGCCCAGCACATCCTGCGCGAGTCGAGGAGCGACGTGCTGACCGTGCGCGCCGGCGGCGCGGACGCCTGACCGCCGGGAGGACGATCGGTAGCCACGGCACACGATACCCGAGCGTTTTCCTTTACATTGCCCATGGCGGGTGCTTGATTTGATCCACGCCTGTCCACCCGCTGACGAGGGATTTCCATGCTCATCTACAGCCACCCGGTCTGCTGGAAGCACGAGAACGAGAACGACGTCATGCTCCCGCACCCGGAACGTCCCGAGCGCCTGGACGCGGTGATGGCGGCGATCGACCGCTTTCCGGCCGACCGTCACACGCGGGTCGAGGCGCCGCTGGGCGACAAGAGCGACTACGAACTGGCCCACGACCCGCGCTACGTCGAGGCGATCTTCAGCCAGGCGCCCAGGGAGTCGGGGGTGTTGCGGGTCGACGGCGACACCACCCTCAACCCCTACACCATCGAGGCGAGCCGGCGCGTGGTGGGCGCGGCCAAGGCCGCCATCGACGAGGTGCTGTCCGGGCCCGAGCGCCGTGCCTTTCTCGCCACCCGGCCGCCGGGCCATCACGCCGCCCCCTGCCAGCCACGCGGTTTCTGCGTGTTCAACAACGTCGCGATCGCGGCCTACTACGCGATTCGTCACCATGGACTCGAGCGCGTGGCGATCGTCGATTTCGACGTCCACCACGGCGACGGCACCGAGGAGATCGTCGCCAACAGCAACGCGGTGCGCTTCTTCTCGATCTTCCAGCACCCCTACTACCCGTACTCGGGCATTCCACCGATCGCCGACAACTGCTTCCCGATCGGCCTGCCCAACATGACCGACGGCAAGGCCTTCCGCCAGGGCGTGCGTGATTCGGTCTGGTCCGAGACGCTGCGCGACTTCCGTCCGCAGCTGCTGCTGTTCTCCGCCGGCTTCGACGCCCACAAGAACGATCCGCTGGGCGGCTGGATCCTCGAGGACGAGGATTTCGCCTGGATCACCCGCGAGATGATCGCCGCGGCCGGCGGGGACGACCTGCCGGTGGTCTCGTTGCTGGAAGGGGGCTACGACCTCGAGGGGCTGGAGGATTCCGTGCTCGCCCACCTCGAGGCCCTGGACGGGGATGCCGGCTGAGCCGGTCGCGCTCGAGCAACTCG
>CAYUAO010000119.1:0-6466 GCA_964442775.1 uncultured Halothiobacillus sp.
CAGCCATCGGATGGCTGCTCGGTGCGGCGCAACCGGTGTGCATCGCGTTGGCGTAGGGCGTGCCACTGACGTAGTGGTCGTAACCGTACTCGTTGCCGGTGACCTGCTCGGTCCGATCCATCGGCGTTCCGCCGACGGTCTGGCCTTCGCAGGTCATCGACTCCTCGACCTTCTCGGCATGGGGTGCGGGCGAACCCGAGCAGTAGGCACCGTAGTGTTCAGCGCCGTAGTACTCGGTACCGGTGACGGGCATGCACCCCCCTTGCTCGTCACCGGACATCTTTGGGTGATGGTCGACGCGCTGACCGGTCAGTCCACGACCCGAAAGGGTGTGCATGGACTGGACCTTGTCGACGCCGCCACCGCAAAGACGCGGTTCACCGTACTGAGAACCCGTGACACGGGAGCAGGAACCCGGCTCGTTGCCCGTCACGCGCTCGCTGCGATCCACGAGATTGCCCGTGATCCGCTCGCCGGCGCGGGTCTGGTCGACGCCGACCTTGTCGTAACCCGGCTCGGGATGCGTGTTGCAGAACGACTCGTACTGCTCGAAGCTCAGGTACTGGGTGCCGGAAACGTTACGGCAGGTACCCGGCTCGTCACCCGTGACGTGGCTGGAACGACCCACGGCGGTGCCCGACACGGTGCGACCGGTGTAGGTGTGCGTTTCCGCAACCTTCTTCGGCGCCCCGTTGATGGTCATCCGCGCCACGCCGGAGTCGGCGTACTCGGAGCCGGTGATCGGCCGGCTCGCGCCAGCCTCCCAGCCCGTGGCCCGGGCGGGACGGAACTCGTCGCTACCGGTCACACGCATCTGCTTCTCGGTCCGACCTTCCATCACCTTGTCGGCGTGGGTGGGGCGGGCCTTGGTGCCGCAGAACGATTGCAGGTCTTCGCTGCTCAGGTACTCGGTGCCGGTCACGGACTCGCAAGTCCCGCGCTCGTCACCGGTGACCTGGGCGGCTCGACCTACCGTGGTGCCGCTGACGCCATGACCGCGGGCGGTCGTGGTCGTGCGAACCTTCGGCGCGTTCGGCTGCGGGCGGGTGGAGCAGAACGACTCGTACTGCTCGTTACCGATGTACTCGGTGCCGGAGATCACCCGGCAGCTGCCGGGCTCGTTGCCGGTGACGCGCTCGCTGCGCTCCACCTGGCTGCCCTTCACCTCACGGCCGGAAATCGTGTGACCGGTTTCCACCTTTTTTGGCGCGGAGGCCTCGGTGGTGGTGTCCGGCTTGCGACGTCCGGTGGGACGGCAGGAAGGGGCGCTGCCCCGACCGTAGTGACACAGCATCTCGCGATGGCGCATGGCCGCTTCGCGTCCGCTGGCACTGGTGTCCAGATAACCCGGAACCTGGTAACCCACACGTCCCGGACCGCCCTGCGAGGCCGGCTTGGCCGGCAACGCACGCTTGCCCTTGTTCGCCAGCGCCTCGCGGCGGGCCTGGCAAATCTGGCGCACGCGGTTGGCCTGCGGGCCAAGGCGGGCCGGACGCTTCTTGGCGACCGTGCAGAGCGACTCGAAGGAGGCCTCGGTTTCCCGGTCGGCCTGGGTATCGCTGCTGGCAGGAGCCGGCTTCTGCTGCGAGCGAATCTCGTCAGCGAAGGGGATCTGCTTGCGACCCGGGCCGCCCTGGGAGGCGGGCTTCGGCGGGAGTGCGCTCTTGCCGTACTTCGCCATGGCCTGGCGACGGGAACGGCAGACGGACCGCACCAGGTCCGCCTCGGAACCGTACTGACTCGGATCGGACTCGGCGAGCGAGCACATCTCGTCAACGGATTCGTCGGGGGACGCGGATGCGTGGGATTGTGAGTTGGCAGCGCCGTTGCTGCTCGAAGCCCGCGATGCCGCGGGGTTCTGGCGAGCGGCCGACGCGGCCTTTTTCCAGGTCGAGGTGCTGGCGTTCTTGCCGTGTGCAGAGAGCTGCGCACGACGGGCGCGGGCCAGTTCCTTGCCGGTCAGACCGGCGAGGCTGCCGCCACCCTGAGAAGCGGCCGCGGTGTTGCCACCACGGGAAAGCTCCTCACGTCGGGCGCGAGCTGCTGCACGATCTCTGGCTGAGTTGTTTCCAGATTGTACAGGCATGCCTGTTGTACCTCGTGTTGATGGTAAGGCTGTCCGCCCGAAGGCGGGCAGCTACATCGCGTTGTCAGCCTGCGCGGTAAACCACGAAGGCCAGACCCTGGCTCTGGGTGAAGTTGTCGTACGCGACCAGGCGAACGTGATGGCCCGGGTACTTGCGATGGCACTCCTCGATCTCGGTGAGCACGTTCTCGACGTTGTCTTCACCAAAGAACGGCAGCTTCCACATGTACCAGTAGTGGTTCATCATGTTTTCCGGCTCGACGTGCTCGACGCTCGGGCTCCAGCCCTGGGCGATGGCGTACTCGATCTGGGTGCGGATCTGGTCCGGAGTCATCGGCGGCAGGTAGGAGAAAGTCTCGAACTTGACCGTCGTCTTGTAGTCCTGCATTTGGTTCATGGTTTCTTACCTATGAGTCAGATTCTGGTTAAGAAGGCCTGGATCAGCGGTTCTGGGTGTCGAGCTTGTCGACGGTGTCGAACTCGAACTTGATCTCTTTCCAGGTTTCCATGGCGATCTTCAGTTCCGGGCTGTGCTGTGCAGCCTGGGTGAGGATCTCCTTGCCTTCGCGCTCTACGTCACGACCCTGGTTGCGGGCCTCGACACAGGCTTCCAGAGCGACGCGGTTGGCGGCGGCGCCAGCGGCGTTGCCCCACGGGTGACCCAGGGTGCCACCACCGAACTGCAGGACGGAGTCGTCGCCGAAGATGTTGACGAGTGCCGGCATGTGCCAGACGTGGATACCACCGGATGCGACGGCGAATACGCCCGGCATGGAACCCCAGTCCTGATCGAAGAAGATGCCGCGCGAGCGGTCTTCCGGGATGAAGGATTCACGCAGCAGGTCGATCCAGCCCAGCGTGGAGGCGCGGTCGCCTTCCAGCTTGCCCACGACGGTACCGGTGTGCAGGTGGTCACCGCCGGACAGACGCAGGATCTTGGTCAGGACGCGGAAGTGGATGCCGTGAGTCGGGCTACGGTCGATTACTGCGTGCATCGCGCGGTGGATGTGCAGCAGGACGCCGTTTTCCTGACACCACTTGGCCAGACCGGTGTTCGCGGTGAAGCCGCCGGTGATGTAGTCGTGCATGATGATCGGTGCGCCAATCTCCTTGGCGAACTCGGCACGCTTGTACATCTCTTCCGGGGTCGGAGCGGTGACGTTCAGGTAGTGACCCTTGCGCTCGCCGGTCTGCGCCTGAGCAGTCTCGGTGGCTTCCTGGACGAACAGGAAGCGATCACGCCAGCGCATGAACGGCTGGGAGTTGATGTTCTCGTCGTCCTTGGTGAAGTCCAGACCGCCACGCAGGCACTCGTAGACGGCACGGCCGTAGTTCTTGGCCGACAGGCCCAGCTTCGGCTTGATGGTGCAGCCCAGCATCGGACGGCCGTACTTGGAGAGCTTGTCGCGCTCGACCTGAATGCCGTGCGGGGGACCGCCACAGGTCTTGATGTAGGCGATCGGGAAGCGAACGTCTTCCAGGCGCAGGCCGCGGATGGCCTTGAAGCCGAACACGTTGCCGACCAGCGAGGTGAACACGTTGACGACAGAGCCTTCCTCGAACAGGTCGATCGGGTAGGCGATGAACGCGTAGAAGGCGGAGTCGTCACCGGGCACGTCCTCGATGCGGTACGCACGACCCTTGTAGTAGTCCATGTCGGTCAGGAGGTCGGTCCACACCGTGGTCCAGGTACCGGTGGAGGATTCGGCTGCGACGGCGGCAGCGGCTTCCTCGCGGTCGATGCCCGGCTGCGGGGTGATCTTGAAGCACGCCAGCAGGTCCGTGTCGAGCGGCGTGTACTCCGGCATCCAGTAGGTTTCGCGGTAATCTTTTACGCCCGCGCTGTAACTTTTGTTCGCCATAGCGATCCTCCGGAAGGGTAAGGTTGGCATTGGGTTTGGGATCGACCTAGGGGAAGGCCCCTCTTTCGTCTCGGCCGATACTATAGGCCCACCGACCATCAAAGCAATTCAAAATAAATGATGCCCGCCATAAACAAAACCTTATGGAATAGTCGATGATCCGATTTACGTTGCACCAGCTGCGCGTCTTCAGCGCCGCGGCCGAGCTTCTCAACTACACCAAGGCAGCCGAGAAGCTTCATCTTACTCAACCCGCTGTTTCCATGCAGATTCGGCAGCTCGAAGAAAACGTCGACCTGCCCCTGTTCGAACAGACGGGGCGTCAGCTCTACCTGACGGACGCCGGCCGCGAGCTCTACGGCTACGCCCAGCGCGTCCTCGAAGTGATCGCCGAGGCCGACGAGGTGCTGCAGGGGATGAAGGGGGTGCGTCGCGGGCACCTGCGGGTCAGCGTGGCGAGCACGGCGAACTACTTTGTCGCGCGCCTGCTGGCCGATTTTTCCAAGCGCTATCCGGGTGTGTCGATCAGCCTGGATGTCACCAACCGCCAGCGGCTGCTGCGGCAACTCGCCGACAACGAGGCGGACATCGTGATCATGGGCGAGCCGCCCATCGACTCCGACCTGTCCTCCGAGGCGTTCCTGGAAAATCCGCTGGTGGCGATCGCCGCCCCGGATCACCCGCTGGCGAGCAAGAGGAAAATCACTTTGGAGGAACTGTCACGGCATCGGTTCGTGCAGCGCGAATCGGCCTCGGGCACGCGCGCGGCGATCGAGCGCTTCTTTGCCGAGCATGGGCTTTCGCTCGAACCGGGGCTGGAAATGCGCTCGAACGAGGCGATCAAGCAGGCGATCGAAGCGGGGCTCGGCGTGGGCATCGTCTCGCAGCACACCCTGGAGTTGGAGCTGGAGACCGGCCGGCTGGTAATCCTGGACGTCGAGGGACTGCCGATCATGCGCCACTGGTACATGGTCCAGCGCCAGGGCAAGCGCGACACGCCGGTGATGCGCAGTTTCCACGACCACGTGCTCGAACAGGCCGAGCGCCAGGTGCGGTTGCCCAAGACGAAGTGACGTCAGGGCACTTCGAAGAGCCTGTTGCATCACCCGATTGCGGCGGCGCGTGCTCGGTGATGCGAAGCTGGCGCAAGCCCGCTCTTCGCCTGTCTTGTCGGTATATCTCGTTGCTCGCTCCGCGGCTCCTTGCGCTCGAGCGGCTCATGACGGTTTTTCGAGGTCCCGTCAGTGTCGCTGGCGTTCTTCCTCGCGGACCAGCGGCGCCCAGAACTCGCGCAGCGCGCCGACCGGCACGGGTTCGCAGGCGTTGAGAAACGGCTCGGCGGTGGTGACCAGAACCGGGTGGCGCTCGGTCATCTGCTGCATCCAGTGGATGTCGCGGTAGGAGAGATAGTCGCCACTGAAGTGGGCCGGCAGGGACACCCACCTGGCGATGGCCGCCGCCGGGGCCAGCGCCAGCCACACGGCCACGGCGATCAGCGGCACGCCCACCCAGGGGTGGCCGTACGTTGCCGTGTCGGCCAGCAGGGACCACTGCAGCATGAAGAACGCGCCGGCCAGCGCGATTACGCTGGCGTAGATCCAGCGATGCCTGAGGGCGATATCGTAGACGTCCACCAGCCGGGCGATCAGCTCGGGCTGGTAGTCGAATTCGTCTCGCAGGTCGAGGGACGGCTGGGTCATGTGGACTCCGGGGTTGGCGGTTCCGGCGGGGTGCCGGGCACCGCCGCCGTGATCGGGAATCCCTTCACCGGATGATAGTTGATGTCGTGGGTCAGGTCAGACCGGCAAGGCCGGCCGAGGTTCAGGCCGGGACGCGATCGAATACCAGGAACTGGTAAGGGTACGGGTTCTGTTCGTCCGGCTCGTGGCGCGTCACTTCGGTCAGTTCCCACTCGTCGGGCACGTAGACCGGGAAGTGGGCATCGCCTGAGACTTCGACCTCGACCAGCGTCAGGTACATGCGATCGGCGCGGGGCAGGTACTGGTAGTAGATGTTCGCCCCGCCCATGACCATGACCTCCTCGCTCTCGTCGAGGTGCGCCTCGGCCTCGGCCAGGGCGGCGTTGAGCGAGTGCACCACGATCACGCCCTCGGCGGAGAAGCCCTCGTCGCGGGTGACCACGATGTTGGTGCGCCCCGGGAGGGGCTTGCCGATCGAATCGAAGGTCTTGCGCCCCATGATCAGGGGCTTGCCCATCGTCAGCTGCTTGAAGTGCTTGAGATCGGCCGGCAGCCGCCACGGGAGCTGATTGTTGCGACCGATGACCTGGTTGCGGGCCATCGCGGCGATGAGACTGACGCGCATGCGGTTTCCTGCCTCGCGGCACTTTTTACATTAAGGGTTAACCAGTCAGTCTAGCCCAAACACGGAGGTGGATCACGTCACCCGGGTCCGTCCTGACGCGAGGCCGAGGTCGTTAGACGGCGACCTTGGCCTTGATGTGCGGGTGAGGGTCGTAGTCGACCAGTTCGAAGTCCTCGAAGACGAAGTCGTCGAT
>CAYUAO010000120.1:0-6446 GCA_964442775.1 uncultured Halothiobacillus sp.
ACAGCAGGTTCTGGCGCTTTTCCGGGACGATCTTGAGGATCTTCTTGATGTCGTGGATGAAGCCCATGTCAAGCATGCGGTCGGCTTCGTCCAGCACCAGGATCTCGACCTGCGATAGATCGACGGTGCCCTGGTTCTGGTGATCGAGCAGACGGCCCGGGGTGGCGACGAGGATGTCGACGCCGCGCTTCAACTTGTCGATCTGCGGGTTGATGCCCACGCCGCCGAACATGACCATCGATTTCAATGGCAGGTGGTGGCCGTAGTCGAGCACGCTCTGCTCGACCTGCGCGGCCAGCTCACGCGTCGGGGTGAGGATCAGCGCGCGGATGGGACGCTTGCCGCCCTTCTGGCCGCCTTCCGGGTGCGTCGCCATCAGGCGCTCGAGCAGCGGCAGGGTAAAGCCGGCGGTCTTGCCGGTACCGGTCTGCGCCGCGGCGAGCAGGTCGCCACCGGTCAGTACCGTGGGAATGGCCTTTGCCTGGATCGGAGTCGGGGTGGTGTAGCCGCGCTCTTCGATGGCGCGTTGGAGTTCCGGGCGAAGGCCCAGTTCAGAGAACAACATAGAGTGATTTTCCTTGGGACGAGAACGCGCAACGCATGGAGGCCATGGCAAAAAATGGCGTCTCGAATGGCGTGGCGTTTCCCGTCACACGGTCCCGGGGAGGGAGCGCACGCCAGTCGGCAAGGAAAACGCGGGGTCGAGGGTCGTCGTGCGACGCGCCTCGGGGATCGGATCGGCAGGACTGGTCTGACCGACGCGGCGCATACTAGCACGTCCCTGGTCATGCCACCGCTTTTTCTTTACGGAACGGGACCTGCCATCTCCCGGTCATATCGGGATGGTATCGATGGGCTCCCAGGCAGGAGGGAACGCTCATGAGTATCGCCACCCGACCCACGATGACCGAATGCTCCATCGACTGGCTGCTCGACGAAGTCATCGCCCTGCGCGAACGCGTGCTGGAGCAGGCAACCCGCTGGCTGCGTCGCGAACTCGGCGACCCGACCCTCGCCGGCGAAAGCGGATGGAATCTCGCCTGCTACCTCGCCCTGCGCTCCGAGGACCTGCGGGAGCTGCAACCGCTGCTGGCGGCCCACGGGCTGTCCTCGCTGGGACGCAGCGAATCGCACGTCATGGCCACCCTGGACGCGATCATCCACCTGCTCGGCCTCGCCTGCGGCCGGGAGGTCGTGGTGGAAGCCCGGTCACCGGCGAGATTCCTTGCCGGGGAGAAGGCGCTGGAAGGCAATACCCGGCGGCTGTTCGGCATGGAGGCACCCCACGGGGTGCGCATCATGGTCACCCTGCCCACCGAGGCGGCCGACGACGCCGACCTGATCGAGGGCCTGCTGCGCGCCGGAATGACCTGCGCACGAATCAACTGCGCGCACGACTCCGCCCGCGAATGGAGCCGGATGATCGCCAACCTGCGCTCGGCACGCGAGCGCTGCGGGCGGGAATGCCGGGTGTTCATGGACCTCGCCGGGCACAAGGTGCGCACCGGCGACATCCGCCGGCGACACAAGGCGCTCGAGATCGACTGGGAGGGCAACCGCGCCCCGGTGATCGAGCTCAGCGACGGCTTTTTGCGCTCCGAGGCGGTTGGCAAGGGACGGATGCGCAACTGGCACCTCGCGCTGGATTCGGCCGTGATCGACCGCCTGCACGACCACCAGGAGCTGTACTTCGTCGACGCGCTGGGCCGCCAACGCCGCATGCGCATCGCCGCCTCCGGAACGGCACGCTTCTTCCGCGCCGCGCTCGACGGACCGGCGCACATCGACCAGACCACCGTTCTCCATGACCCGGCCACCGGGGAGCAATTCGTCGCCCGGGGCTTCGACACTCGTCCGGTCAAGGTCCGGGTCTTCGAGGGCGACCCGCTGCGATTGTCGGCCGACCCGACGCCGGGCGAACCGGCCCGGGTCGATCCCGCCGGCAACCTCCTCGAACCCGCCCGGGTGCCCTGCGCCGAGCCGCGCGTGTTCGAGCGCCTCGCCGTCGGCGACGCGGTCTGGATCGACGACGGCAAGATCGGGGCACGCGTGAGCCGGGTGGATCCCGACGGCGCCCTGCTCACCGTCGAGCACGCCGGCCCGCAGGGCCGGTCGATCAAGCCCGACAAGGGACTCAACTTTCCCGACACCCGGCTCGACCTGCCCGCGCTGAGCGCCAAGGACCTCGCGGACCTCGACTTCGTGGTCGAGCACGCCGACATGGTGGGCTTCTCGTTCGTCGAGTCCGGCGACGACATGCGCGCGCTGATGGCCGAACTGGATGCGCGCGGAGTAGCCGGAATGCCGATCGTCGCCAAGATCGAGACGCGCCGGGCGGTGAACAACCTGCACGAGATCATGCTCGCCAGCCTCGACCGGCGACCGCTGGGCATCATGATCGCCCGCGGCGACCTGGCCGTGGAACTCGGCCCGGAGGCGATGATCGAGGCCCAGGAGACCCTGCTCTGGCTGACCGAGGCGGCCCGGACGCCGGTGATCTGGGCCACCCAGGTGCTCGAGACGCTGGCAAAGAAGGGCAGCATCTCGCGGCCCGAACTCACCGACGCAGCCATGGCCGAACGGGCCGAGTGCATCATGCTAAACAAGGGCCCCTACATCGAGCGCGCCGTGCGCATCCTGGTCGAAATCGTCCAGCGCATGCATCGCCATCAGCACAAGAAGACCGCGCAACTCGCGCCGCTCGCCTGCCTTGCCGATCTCGACGCCCCGGCGAGCGACCCGGCAACCGAACCGGTGGCCTGATCCGCGAGGCGATGCTGGTAGACTGCCGATCCCTCACAAGCAATCGGCAGCGCACAGCACCATGAGCAAGGGATCTCTTCAGGATCAGCTTCTCCAGGCCGGACTCGCCCCGAAAGGCGGCAAGAAGGGCGGCAAGCAGCCCAAGAAGAAGTCGGCCTGGGGGCGGGTCAACCGGCACGACAAGGAGGCCAACACCAGGCCGCCCAAGGAGATCGAGGCGGCCAGGAAGGCGGCCGCCGAGAAGCTCGATCGCGAGCGTCAGCAGGCCCGCGAGGCCGGCGCCCGCCAGCGCGAGGCCGAGCAGCGCCGCGCCCAGCGCGCCGAGATCCGCCAGCTGATCCTCGATCACGCCGAAAAACTGCCCAGCCACGGCGAGCCGTTCCACTTCGCCGACCAGTTCCGCGTGCTTAGCCTGCCGGTCGACACCCGCCTGCGCCGCGGCCTGGCGACCCGCAAGCTGCGCCTGGCCATGTGGGAGAAGCGCTACTACATCGTCCCGGCCCAGACCGCCGAGAAGATCGCCCAACGCGACCCGGCCTTCCTTGTCGCCCTGCCCTCCGGCGGGGAGATCCACGATCCGGCCTACGCCGAGTTCGAGGTGCCGGACGATCTGGTCTGGTAGGAGAAGCTCGAAGCTCGAAGAGGTAACACCCTCCTCCGCTTTCGGCTTAATGACTCTCACCAGCCTCGTCAACAAATCCGCCCCACTGTGGGAGCGGGCCTTGCCCGCGAATCGCGCCGACAGGCGCGAGTCCCAGTTTCCGATTGCCACTCGACCGAACCCTGCACGGCGGCGCAACGCCGCCTTCGCGCGCAAGGCGCGCTCCCACGGTGGCTACTTCTTTACGCTCAGGGGCGATAATTCAGGGCTCGAACACGCGCCACGCCCTTTCTTCCGGCTTCAAGCTTCGGGCTCATCCCCGACAAGATCGCTCCCCTCCAGCGCCCGTTCTGCGGCCTTGCGCCCTGCCTCGATGGTTTCGGCGGCGCGTTCGAATTCGAGCAGACCGATGTGGGAGAGCTTCGGCGAGATCAGCAGTTCGGGCGGGTCGCCGGCCATGCGGCTGCGGGTGATGCGGTCCTGCATGATGTTGATCGCGCCGGCCATCACGTCGAGCATGCCGGGCGTGTCTTCGCCCTTGTCCCGCTCGTCCAGCCACTTGCCGATCCGGCCGTCGAGAAGACGCTCGTCGACCCCTTCGACCCACTTGCGCAGACCGCTTTCGTTGTCGGTATCGTGACGTGCCGCGCCGCGGATGTCGCGCACGTGTCGACCGACGATATCGCTGTTGAGGTTCACGGCGATCACCACGTCGGCGCCCAGTGCCCGGCACAACGAGACGGGCACCGGGTCGGTCAGGCCGCCGTCAACCAGCCAGCGGCCCTGGTTGCGCACCGGCGACATCAGCCCGGGCACCGCGATCGAAGCGCGCACGGCGTCCATCAGGCTGCCCTCGCGCAACCAGACCTCGCGGCCGGCCTCGAGATCGGTGGCGACCGCCGCGAACGGCACCCGCAACTGCTCAATGTCGACCGGCTCGACCTGCCTGGACAGCGAGCGCATCAGGCTGTCACCCCCGATCAGGCCGCCCCCCAGGCGCACGTCGAGCAGGCGCATCACGTCCCAGGCACGAATGCCGCGTGCCCAGGCCTCGAGCTTGTCCATGGATTCGCCGGCGTAACCGGCCCCGACCAGCGCGCCGATCGAGCAGCCGGTCACCATCGCCGGGCGAATCCCGGCCGCCTCGAGGGCCTGGATCACGCCGATGTGCGCCCAGCCGCGGGCCGCGCCGCTGCCCAACGCAAGGCCGATCGTCGGTTTGCCGTCGGTCATCAAGGCCTCCCTTCTCGTCACCATCGAAAAACCCGCCCTGAAGGCGGGTCGTGTCGGGCCAGCCCGGGGAACCGCCTAATCGTACACCGGGATCAGGGCATAACCGTTGTTCTGGTAGCCCATCAGGGAGATGAAGCCCGAGCGCACCGGCTCGATGCCCGGCAACAGGGTATCGTTGTCAACGTCGAATGCCCGCGTGGCGCCGTTGCAGGCCTCCATGCGTACGCCGAGGTCCTGCAGGGTCTCGACGCTCTCGGCGATGCTCTCCAGGGCCTCGCCGTGGTCGGCCTCGGTCTCCAGCGAGGGCTTGGTATTGATGAACTTCACCGCGTGGGAGATGAACACCATCACCAGTTCGGCGTCGACCTCTTCCTTCTCGAGGTTCTCGACGTTGGTGATGATCGCCTTGAGGTACATGTCCAATGCCTCGGGACTGGACTTGCGCACGTCGTAGACGGCCTTGATGTTCTCCAGCCCATCGATGGCGGCGCGGTTGTGCAGGTTCTCGGCGGCGATGGTGGGTGCGACCACCATGGCGGCCATGGCCAGCCCCACGACTTGCAGGAAACGGGATAGGCGACGGTTCATGGGTTCCTCCTTGATGCTGGCCGGCAAAAGAAAGCCGGCGAACGATTAGTGTCACCTTGCATCGTTGCGCGAGACGGCCGCCGGATCAACATCACCCCGATCGAATTTTTCGATCCCGTGCCCGGCGAGCGATATGCCCGGCTTATCCGCCACAGTCGTCCGGGTCGCGCGCCATCTCGGTGCGTCGCATCGGCATGCGGTCGATCAGCGACCAGATCGTGTCCAGCGAGTCGGGACGGCCACGGTACTTGCGTTGCCCATCCAGGCCGAAAAGCAGCAGGCGCGTGTCATCGCCGCTGGTCCAGCCGACGCGTTCACGCACCATGGACGCCGACCTCCGACCCAGCCGCGTCGACTCGTAGTCATTCCCGTCGAATCGGCGCCACACCGCACCATCTTCCTCGATAACCAGCCAGTGGATGCGACGCTCGGCCAGTGCACAACGATCGGCCAGCAATCGTTCGGTCCAGACATCCGCCTCCGGACCACCCTTCACCAGCACCAGCGGGCGCAGCTGCCACTCGAGCGTGTCCCAATAGCTCTCGGCCGCGACCGTCGAAGGGATCAAGACGGCGCTGGCAGCAAGGCACAACAGGGTGGGCGCGGATCGGGCGCGACGGGACATGGAGCCTCCGGCAAGGAACGTCGACTCACAAGACTAGACCCGATCGGACCGCTCGTCTCGAGCCGCAGGGGACCGAGAGTCATGCCGACCGAAACGCCGCCACGCCGAGACGGTCGGCGGATCGACATGACATGCCGGGGACACAGCCGCCGTCAGTCGACTAGGCTCTACGCATGGCTTGACCAGTTTGCCCGGCACAGGTGGAGGTGCCGGCAGGCAACGTTTCGGTCCGGCATATCACCTCCCAGGAACCAGAGGATCCTCCATCATGAAAAAGAATCCCGACAAAGGTTTCGTCGCACTGCTCGGCTGGTCGCTCAACGCGGTCGAGGCCGCGGAAACGTTCGACCGCCGCTACGTCGTGGTCGCCCCCGACTGGGCCGAGGAATACTGCGAGACGCACGACATCCCCTACATCCCATGGAATTTCGAGCGGTTGAACGATCGCTCCCTGGAGATCGCGCACACCCTGCAGGAAAAGGGCGTGGATGTGGCCATCCCGCTCTACGAGGAGACGGTCGAGTGGGCCGGGGCGATCAACTCCGTGCTGCTCGACCAGCCCAAGCTCTTCGGCCAGTCGATGCTGCTGCGCGACAAGGCGCTGATGAAGCGCCGCGCCCAGCTGGGCGGCATCCG
>CAYUAO010000121.1:0-6356 GCA_964442775.1 uncultured Halothiobacillus sp.
TGGCGACGGCCATTCACCGCGCACCGCGCCTTGCATCTGGGCCCTTGGCGGTCCCGCAGAGGCACTATCGATTCGTGCAGAGATTCCCTTGACAACAAAACGTCATGGGCGAGGAGTAGGTTCGGGGGAATGGAAAAGCCACCCTTCGCGACCCCGTTTCACCTCGCCGATGTCACCATGTTCTGGGGCCCGGCCTCGGGCGGCGTGCGCCGCTACCTCGAGGCGAAACGCGCCCATATCGCCTCCTCTCCGGGCTGCCGTCACAGCCTGGTCGTCCCCGGGCCGCATCCGGCGTGGTCGGCGAACGACGACCAGTGGCTGCGCCAGTTGTCGTCCTGGCGTTTGCCGGCCGGCGACGGCTATCGTTTTCCCCTGCGGCCTCGGCCCTGGCGCGAGGCGTTGATCGAGCTTGCCCCCGACGTGATCGAGGCGGGTGACCCCTACGTCACCGCCCACGCCGCCCAGGCGGCGGCCCATCGGCTGGGGGTGCCGGCGGTCGGTTTTTTTCATTCGGATCTTTCGCGGCTGCTCGCGCTGCGTTTCGGCGAATGGGTGCGGCCGTGGTCCGGGCGCTACCTGGGGCGCCTGTATCGCCGCTTCGACTGGATGTTCGCGCCCAGCGAGGTGATGGCCAACCAGTTGGCCGATCTCGGGGTGCACCACGTCAGCGTCCAGCGCCTGGGCGTTGATACCTCGATCTTCCGACCCTCGGCCGTCCAGCCGAATCTGCACGATTCCCTGCGCCTGCCGCGCGACGCGCGCCTGCTGGTGTTCGCCGGGCGCAACACGCGCGAGAAGCATGTCGACCAGCTCGTGGCCACGCTCGATCACCTCGACCGGCGTTACTACCTGTTGCTGATCGGGGCGGGCATGCCGGCCGGTAGTCATCCGCGCCTGCGGGTGGTCGACTACGTCGCCGACGAGCACACGCTGGCCGGCTATCTCGCCTCGGCGGACGCCCTGCTGCACGCCGGCGATGCCGAGACATTCGGCCTGGTGATACTCGAGGCGATGGCCTGCGGCCTGCCGGTGGTGGGGGTGGACGCCGGGGCGACGCCCGAGTTGGTCGACGATACCGTGGGGGAGCTGGTGCCCAGGGCGCAGGCCCAGGAGCTGGCCCGTGGCGTGACCCGCCTGTTCGAGCGCGACTGGCTGACGGCCGGTGCGACTGCCCGACGCCGCGCGGTGCGAGACTACGGCTGGGGGCCGCAGCTTGATCGGCAACTGCTTCGACTGGGCCAGCTGTGTGGCGAGGGACGCGTCAGTGACGGCTCCGCCGGCCGGCGGAACGTGGCCGGATCGACGGTCGGTGGCCTCTCGTCGTGAACAACGGGAGACCGGCGCGGATCACCTTCCGCTCGGCACGGTTCAACCGTCGAGCCAGCCGGTGACCTGCCTGGCCGAGGGGATCGAACCGCTGTGCACCACCTTGCCGTCCACGGCGACGGCCGGGGTCGACATCACGCCCATGGTGAGGATGTCGGCCATGTCCTCGACTTTCTGCAGATCGACGTCGACGCCTTTCTCCTCGGCCGTGCGGGAAACGAGGTCGTAGGTGCGCTGGCAGTTGGCGCAGCCACTGCCCAGTATCTGAATGGTCTTCATCGTTTCGTCCTCTCAGCAACAGGTGGTCTTGGCGCCGGGGTCGCTGCAGCAACCCCCGGCCGACTCGGCGTTACGTTCGCTTGCCCCGCTCATGGCCCGTGATATGCAGCTTTCCAGTGGTTCGCCGGCCAGTACGGCGTCGATCATGCCCGAGGCCCGGTCCCAGGATTCGGTGGTGACATTGCGCGAGAGCTCCACGATCTCGTGCAGTTGATGATCAGGCACGCCACGTTTCCCCAGGCGCTCGATCATCTCGGCGGTCGTCGACGGGCAGCGCGAGGCGACCGCGGCGCTCAGTGACGCAATTTCCAGGATCACGGGGCTCAGCCCCTTCTCTTCGCTCATCGGTATCTCCTCAAGTCACCAGGTTGAAACCCCATCCCACCAGGGTGAAGGCCACGGCCAGTACCCCGGCGAACAGCGCCAGCGCGGGCCAGCGAATCACCTTGCGCAGGATCAGGACCTCGGGCAGGGACAGCGCGGCGACGCTCATCATGAACGCCAGCGTCGTGCCCACGGCCGCGCCCTTGCCCAGCATGGCCTCGGCCACGGGGATGATGCCGGTGGCGTTGGCGTACAGCGGGATGCCCAGCAGCACGGCCCCCGGCACGGCCAGCCAGTTGCCCTGCGCGCCGAGGTGTTCGGTGACCCAGTCGCCGGGGACGAAGCCGTGGAAGGCTGCACCCACGGCAATGCCGATCACCACCCACTTCCAGATCCGCCGCACGATCTCCCGGACCTCGGCGACGGCAAAGCGATGCCGGCCTCTCCAGCTCTTGTCGGCGGCCGGCGGCTGGGCCTCGCCCATCTGGATCTTCCAGACGTAGTCCTCCACCCAGCGTTCGGCCCGGAACCATTCCATCGCCACGCCGCCGACCCAGGCGACCAGCACGCCGGCGGCCACGTACAGGAGCGCGAGCTCCCAGCCGAGAATGCCGATCAGCAGCACCACGGCGATCTCGTTGATCATCGGGCTCGCGATCAGGAACGAGAAGGTCACGCCCAGCGGAATGCCCGCCTCGACGAAACCGATGAACAGCGGCACCGAGGAACAGGAACAGAACGGCGTGACGGCGCCCAGCGTGATCGCGAGCAGGCGGGCGAGCCAGCGCGGCTTGCCGCGCACGTAGGCGCGCACCCGCTCCGGGCTCATCAGTGCGCGCAACAGGCCCATGGCGTAGATGACCGCCACCAGCAGGGCGAAGATCTTCGTCGTGTCCATGACGAAGAAGTGCAGTGCGTCGGCGAACCGATCACCCTCGGTCAGGCCGAGGGCGCCGTAGACCAGGTTGTCGGCAAGCCAGGTAAACATGATTCAGTACGGCGACGTCGCGTCGAGCCGGGTGGTCCGGGTCCGGTCGGCATCGGCGTGGCGGGAAACGCGGGTGGTCACCATCGGAGCGCTCCTCGGGAAATCGGGGTCAGGTCGAGCAGATGGCGCCGGAGTTTTCACCCATGGTGGCCAGGCGCCGTCGGTCGACGAGGAATGTCGGGTCGTTCTGCATGCCGGCGAGTGCGTCATCCACGATCGCGCACGCCCAGTCCGGCAGCGTGGGTGACAGGTGATAGTCGACCCATTGGGCGCGGCGTTCGCCGACGATCACGCCTGCCTGGCGCAGGTTGGCCAGCTGTCGGGAAACGCGAGGCTGGTCCTCGTCTACGGCGTGCTGCAGCTCGCAGACGCAGAGGGTGCCGTGTTCGGCCATCAGCAGGACCAGGCGCAGGCGCGTCGGGTGAGACAGGGCGGCAAAGAGGTCGGTGGGTGACATGAGCTTATTCCACGGCTGTCATATGTAATTAACGGAACATGGCATATAGTGCATATGAAGACGTCAGCAGGTCAAGTCACTCCAGAGGAATTCCACATGAACCAGCCTCGCCGCATTCTTTTCGTCTGTATCCACAACAGCGGCCGCAGCCAGATGGCCGAGGCCTTCCTCAACCATCTGGGCGGACCGGCGTTCGTCGCGGAAAGCGCCGGTGTCGATCCGAAACCCGTCAACCCGGACGTGATCCGGGTGATGCAGGAGGTCGGGTACGACCTGTCCGCTGCCCGGTCGGACAACATCGTCGACTTCTTTCGCCAGGGGAGGCTCTACGAGCAGGTCATCTACGTCTGCGAGCGCGGGATCGAGAAAGGGTGCCCGGTGTTCCCGGGGGTGAGAAGGACAGAGCACTGGCCGTATCCGGACCCGGCGACGCTCCCGGGAAACGAGGCCGAGCGGCTCGCCTCCCTTCGGGAGATTCGCGACCGGATTCACGGGCGAGTCGAGGAGTGGCTGGCGGTCTCCAGCCGCGACTGAGTCGTTCAGTGGCGGCGGGCGTCGGCGAAGGCCTTCCAGGCGGAGAGCATGAGGATGGCGGCGAGCAGCAGGATCAGCCAGTCGGGGGCGACCAGGCCGATCGCCAGCCCGCCGATGATCGCGCCGGCGGCCGAGCCCAGCCCCATGCCGGCGAACAGGCCGCCCTCCCGCCGGAGCACGGCGAACTGGTCGGACTGCGTGTAGCGCAGCATGCCGACGAGCATGGTCGGCAGGGAGATCGCCAGCGACAGCGAGCCGGCCAGGCGCACGTCCACGCCGTAGAGCAGGGTGATGGTGGGAATCAGCAATTCCCCGCCGGCCACGCCGAGAAAGGCGGCGATTGCGCCGATGCCCAGCCCGGCCACGAACCCCGCGATCCAGCGGACGGCGCCGTCATCCAGCAATGGCTCGGTGGTCGGGCCGGGGTGGGCCAGGTGCTGGACGACCATCAGCACCGCCAGGCCGATCAGCAGCGTGAAGACCACGTAGTCCAGCGTCTTCGCGTGCATGCGGATGGCCGAGCCGGCCGCCAGCCAGGCGCCGATCAGGCTGCCGGCGAGCAGGTTGAGCGCTATCGGCCAGTACGCGAGCAGCTCGGTCGGCAGGATGGTGACGCTGCGAGCGAGCAGGGCGACCGTGACCACGATCAGGCTCATCGCCTTGTTGAAGATCACCGCCTCCAGCGTTTCCAGGCCGAAGATGCCTTTCAAGACCGGCAACCGGAATTCCGCCCCGCCCAAGCCGATCAGCCCGCCCAGTGCGCCGATGGCGCCGCCGGCGACAAAGCCGCCGGCCGCGCGTTTGCATGATTGATCCTTCATCGCTTTCTTACCTTCCGGGCCTCGAGAAAACCTCGGTGGTGATGTTTCCGTTGCGCTGAATCGAAGGGAGAGCCCCTTGTGCGTTCTGCCTCGCGAGCGACGGCTGGCCGGGGTCGACCGTTTGGTGGATGGTTTCGCACGCCTGTTGCGGCATGACGTAACCCATTGCACCGCGGTCCCGGGCGCGCGAGCCCCTTTTCTTGCTTGCCCAAGAAAAGGGGCGAAAAGAAGGGCACCCCGCGCTCTGGCCCTTCGGGCCCGGCAGCCTCGTCGAGGCTGCCGGCCTCGCGGACGCCGGGTGGCTTTCGGGGTCGGTTCGACGCGACATCCTGTCGCGGCGAACCTCGGAGCGACATCCATGTCGCTCCGCCCCCGGCCACCCGGCGCCCGCGAGGCAGAACGCAAGGGGCTTTCCCCTTCGTTTCGTCGTCGTCCATCGCCCGAGCCGCTCGGTGAATTCTTCGGGTTCGGTTTGCTGCTGGCTGCTATCTCAGCAGCGCCGCACTCTTGACCAGCGCCGTCACGGCCTGCCCGGCATCCAGCCCCATGTCGGCCACGGCCCGGTCGGTGACCTCGCTGACCAGGCGCTGGCCGTCGGGCAGGGTGAGGAACACGGCCTGTCGCCCGGGGGCGGTGGTCTCGATCCGTTCGATGCGCGCCGGCAGCTGGTTCTGCATGGAGATGTTGTCGAGCCGGTCGCGGGCGAGTGCGACGTCGTCGGCGCGTACGCGCAGGCGGCGCGGGCCGTGCTCGGTCGTCGTACCGTCCGCCCCGAGCTGGAAGACGACCGGCTGGCCGGTTGCCGTCTGTGGCGTGGTGACGAAGCGCAAGCGCTGCGGATCGTCGTCGACCCGTTCGACGTGGCCGTCGAGCGAGGCGACCGGGCCTTCCTCGGTGAACAGCGGCGAGTCGACCCGGCCGAGGGCTTCCTTGAGCGTCTCGACCCGCTCGACCGCGCCGTCGGCCATGAACACCACCCGGTCGGCGAGCCGTTCGACCTCCGCCGGGGCGTGGGTGATCATCACCGTGGGGATGCCGAAGTCGCGGATGACCGTCTCGAACAGGTCGAGCAGCTCGGCCTTGGCGCGCCAGTCGAGCGCGGCCAGCGGCTCGTCCATCATCAGCACGCGCGGCTTGCCGATCAGGGCCCGGGCGATGGCAACCCGCTGGCGTTCGCCGCCGGAGAGCTTGCCTACCGCCCGGTCGAGCAGCGGCCCGATGCCGGTGCGCTCGACGATCTCGCCGCGGTCGATGGCCGCGCCTCGATCACCCGGGGCGCGCTTCGCGGCGAAGTCGAGGTTGCCGCGCACCGTGCGGTGGGCGAGCAGGGCGGCGTGCTGGAAGACCATGCCGATGTCGCGCCGTTCGGCGGGCAGGGCGCGGCGGCCGTCCTGCCAGGTCTCGTGGTGGAAGCGCAGCCGCCCGCGGGTGTGTCGGTCCAGCCCGGCCATGGCGCGCAGCAGGGTGCTCTTGCCCGAGCCCGAGCGACCGAACAGGGCGGTCACCCCGTCCGAGTCGAAGGCGAACTCGCCGGAGGCCATCCGGAAGTCGCCGACGGTGAGTGTCAGGTTGCCTTCGAACATTGAATGTCTCCTAGGGAAGGTCTGCACGAATGCCATGCCACTCT
>CAYUAO010000122.1:0-6341 GCA_964442775.1 uncultured Halothiobacillus sp.
GCATCCTCGGACGACAACGCAGCAGATGCCCGGCTCAAGGCGCGCCCTGCGGGGCCTGACGAGCCGTTCCGGGTCGCCCATGCTCGGCGTTGCGCCGTCTTGACGTGGCCATCGGCACGCCAGCTTTGAGGCGCCTTGATCACGAACGGCTCGCCAGGCCAGAGTGGCATGGCATTCGTGCAGAGGTTTCCCAAACGCCAGTCTATCAGGCCGGCGAGAGCGACGGAGCGGGTCCGACCGACCCCGCCCCCTCGTCGACCGCGGCGTTCGCCCCCGCACCGTGACCAGACAGGAGCTCCCATGGCCGAGCACCCCCAAGAACGACTGATCGAACGATTCAAGGAAAACCTGGCCGAGGACGACACCTCGCTCGAACACCTGCAGACCCACATCTCGCACGTGTTCCTGACCGGCCCCTGGGCGTACAAGATCAAGAAGCCGATGAACTTCGGCTTTCTCGATTTCTCCAGCCTCGACCGGCGCCGTCACTTCTGCCAGGAGGAGCTTCGCCTCAACGCCCGCCTGGCCCCGGAGCTCTACGACACCGTGCTGGGCCTGGACATCGACGGCAAGCTGGTCGAGGCGGACGACGGCGCCGAGGAGTTCGTCATCCGCATGCGCCGCTTCGACCAGGCCGACCGACTGGATCACGTCGCCCGGCGCATCGGCCTGGACGAGTCCCTGGTCGAGCAGATCGCCGACCAGATCGCCGCCTTCCACGCCAAGGCCGACGTGGCCCCCGCCGAAACGCACTTCGGCGAGCCCGAGACCGTCTGGGCACCGATGCAGCAGAACCTCGAGCAGATCGCCCCGTTGCTGGAAACCGACGCCGATCGCGAGCGGCTCGCCGAGATGGAGCGCCTGTCGCGCGCGGCCTTCGAGGCCGTTCGGCCCGTCATCGCGCAACGCAAGCGCGAGGGACACATCCGCGAATGCCACGGCGACATGCACCTGGCCAACATGGCCCTGCAGAACGGCACTGTGACCATCTTCGACGGCATCGAGTTCAACGACGATTTTCGCTGGACCGACACGGCCAACGATCTCGCCTTTGCATTGATGGACCTGCACAAGCGCAAGCTGATCGGCCCGGCGCGGCAGCTGCTCGACCGCTACCTCGAGATCAGCGGCGACTACGAGGCCCTGCCGACCCTGCGCTTCTACCAGGGCTACCGTGCCGCCGTGCGCGCCAAGATCGCCCTGCTGGGCTTGCGCGACGGCATGCCCGACGAGGAACGCGAGGCCGCCTGGCAGGACTTCCGCGAGTACAGCGATCTCGCCAACGCCTTCTTCACCCCGGCCCGCGGCGAGCTGTTCATCACCATGGGCGTGAGCGGCAGCGGCAAGTCGCTGGCCAGCCGCGAGCTGGTGCTCGCCCGCGGCGCGATCCGGGTGCGCTCCGACGCCGAGCGCCAGCGGATGTTCACCGACCCGGCCGAGCGCTACACCGAAATGGCCAGCGACCGCACCTACGACCGGCTGGCCGAGATCGCCCGACTGGGCGCGACGAGCGGCTGGCCGATGGCGATCGACGCCACCTTCCTCGAGCGCGCCCGCCGCCATCGGTTCGAGACGCTCGCCGAGGAGATCGGCGCGCCCTACACCATCCTGTTCATCGAGTGCGACAACGAGCAGTTGCTCGACTACCTGCGCGATCGCCGCGCCAGGGGCGACGACATCTCCGAGGCCGACGAGCAGGTCCTCCAGCAGCAGTTGCAGAAGCTCGAGTCGCTCTCCCCCGACGAGGCGCGCCACTGCGTGCGCCTGAAATGCGACACCCCGTTCGGGCCACAGATCGCCGAGCGGCTGGGGTGATCGGCGTCAGGACGCGCCACCCGTCAGCGATCATCGCCTCACATCGGGGTGCCTTTTGAGGTTTCGCGGCCAAAGCCGCTCCTGCGGCTCGAACGGGCGCGATGCCGTGAGCCGCAGGTCGTCGGGTCGAATGCAATGATCCGGTGGCCGATCGGACATTGGCATGTCGGGCCTTGCCGCCCGACCTTCGGTGATCGAATGGGAGCGGGCCTCGCCCGCAAAAGGGGCGCCAGCCACCTTGCCGGCCCGGATCTGCCGGCACAGGGAACCGGGACCCGCGCCGCCGGCGCGGTTCGCTTGCCGGGCAAGCTCCCGCAAGACCGGCTGGCGCCGCAGGAACGGCCTGGGCCGCGACGCCCGCGAGGGGGTGTCGCGCCTGAAGGCGCTCCTACTAGTTCCAAATATGGACGTTTCGCGGAGCCGTAGGAGCGGCTTTGGCCGCGAAACACGTCGGCCGGCAGGTCAACCATCCGACGCCCCCGGCTCCACCGTTTCCACCACCGCCCCGCCGCGGATGGCATCCACTGCCAGCCGGTACATGTCGATGTCCAGCGGATAATCGTCGCCGCCCGCCAGCAGCTCGACCAGTTCGTTGCCGTCACGGGCCGTACCCAGGTAGCGCCAGTGGCGGAACAGGTGGCGCTCTACCCGGTCGTCGCGCGATTCGACGATCGCGATGGCGCCGGGATAGGACCAGGCCTCCAGCGCCAGCGGTGCGAGGGCCTGCTTGAGACGCAGGCGGTGCGCGATCTCGGGCTCCCTGCCGGCGCACAGACCGCGGCATTGCCCGATCTGGTGAGCGAAACAGGCGCGACCCGCCCCCTTCTCCAGTCCGAGATATTGCGGACACAGTCCATGTTCCTTGGCCAGCTCCCTGAGGCGTTCGCCGGCCTTCATTCGCGAACGGAACACGCCATGTGCCCGCCACAGGTCCGACGGGGCCAACTCGTCGATGCTTACCAGAGCCGGCGGTTCGGCCGATTCGTCGTCCCAGTACCAGGCCAGCAGGCCGCGGCGCGCCCGCAGGCGGCGATTGAAAATCGGCTGCTCGCGCTTGACCAGCCGCGCCTCGGTGAGCAACGCGCCGATCTCACCGGCCGTCTCGATCCAGTCGATGTGATGCGTCTGCTGGGCGATGCGCATCTCTCGATCGTTGCGATGATCGTCGGCGAAATGCGAACGCACCCGTGAGCGCAGGTTGACGCTCTTGCCCACGTAGAGCAGCGCCCCCTCCTCGCCGAAAAAGCGGTACACACCCGGTACCGAGGGCACCTCGTCGAGGCGCGCGGGATCGAGGTTGGGCGGGGTGCTGGCCCGCCGGATCTGGCGGCCGAGCGCCTCGAGCACCGACTCCACGCCGTCGCGCTCGACAAAGCGCGCCAGCAGCGCCGGCAGGGCGAGGCAATCGCCCATCGCCCGGTGACGGTCACCCACCGGCAGCGCGTGGCGGGTGATCAGGGAATCGAGGTTGTGGCGGCGCTCGCCGCGGTCCAGTAACCGGGAGAGCTTGACCGTGCACAGCTCGCGCAGGGTGACCACCTGCCCGGCGGCGCGGAAGGCATTGCGCAGGAACCCGGCGTCGAAGCGGGCGTTGTGGGCGACCAGCAGGCGGCCGTCGAACAGTTCGCGCACCTCGGCGGCGAGCCGGGCGAACACCGGCGCGCCCTCGACCATGTCGTCGCTGATGCCGGTCAGACGGGTGATGGTCGGCGGGATGGCCACGCCCGGGTCGATCAGGCTCTGGAAGGGGTCACCGACCACGCCTCGGTCGACCGGGATGACGGCCACCTCGGTGATCCGGTCGCGGGTAGGTCTCGTGCCGGTGGTCTCGATATCGACGAAGGCCAGGCGATCGAAAGGCGCCGGCAGTGACGCCAGCGCCTCGATGAACTCACCAGGCCGAGGGGAGCAAGGCACCGTCAGGCGTCGAGCGTCTCCACGCGCATGCGCACCACCGGGGCCCGGACCGTGTCCAGCGCCTCGATCTCGGCGAGCGCGTCGTCCATGTCCTTCTCGCGTACCTGGTGGGTGAGCATGACGATCGGCAGCGTGCGCTCGTCCTCGGTCATCTCCTTCTGCATCATCGCCTCGATGGAGATTTCGTGGTCGGCGAGGATCTGGGCGATGCGCGCCAGCACGCCGCGCTTGTCCTCGACGGCGAAGCGCAGGTAGTAGGCCGTGGCGATCGATGCCATCGGCACGACCGGCATGTCGCTGATCTGGTCCGGCACCACGGCGAGATGCGGCACGCGGTGCGTCGGGTCGGCGGTGAGCGTGCGCACCACGTCGACAAGATCCGCTACCACCGCCGAGGCCGTCGGTTCGGCGCCGGCGCCAGCGCCGTAGTACATGGTCGGGCCGACCGAGTCGCCCCATACCAGCACGGCGTTCTGCACGCCGTCGACGTTGGCCAGCAGGCGGCGCTCGGGGATGAGCGTCGGGTGGACGCGCAACTCGACACCATCGTCGCGCTGGCGCGCAATCCCCAGGTGCTTGACCTGGTAGCCGAATTCGCCGGCATAGCGGACGTCGTCGGTCTCGATGCCCGAGATGCCTTCGGTATAGACCTCGTCGAACTTCAGCGGCATGCCGAAGGCGATCGCCGCGAGGATGGTCAGCTTGTGGGCCGCATCGATCCCCTCGACGTCGAAGGTGGGGTCGGCCTCGGCGTAGCCCAGGTACTGGGCCTCGGCCAGCACCTCGGCAAACGCCCGACCCTCGTCGCGCATGGCGGTGAGGATGTAGTTGCCGGTGCCGTTGATGATCCCGGCCAGCCACTCGATGCGGTTGCCCGCCAGGCCCTCGCGGATCGCCTTGATGATCGGGATGCCACCGGCGACGGCCGCCTCGAAGGCCACCATGGTGTGGTTTTTCTGCGCCAGCTCGAACAGCTCCATGCCCTCGTGGGCGACCAGCGCCTTGTTGGCGGTGACCACCGGCTTGCCCAGCTCGAGCGCGCGGCGCATCAGGTCGCCGGCCGGTTTCATGCCGCCGATCAGCTCGACCACGACGTCGACGTCCGGGCTCTCGACCACTTCCATCGGATCGGTGGTCAGCAGGATGCCCTCGAGCGGGCAGATGCGCGGGGCGTCCAGGTTGCGCGCCGAGGCGTGCGTCACCTCGATGCGCCGACCGGCGCGGCGGGCGATCTCCTCGGCGTTTCGGGTCAGCACGTTGACCACGCCACCACCGACGGTGCCCAGGCCCAGCAGGCCGACACGGACCGGCGGCAATTGTTCGTGTTGATTCGTCTGCATGTCGCTCATTGTCCTCCCTCCGACGGCAGGGGTACCCCGTGGGCACGGAACATCGCCTTGATGCCACGGATCGCCTGCCGGGTGCGGTGCTCGTTCTCGATCAGGGAGAAACGCACGTGATCGTCGCCGTAGTCGCCGAAGCCGATGCCCGGCGAGACGGCCACCTTGGCCTCGGCCAGCAGCAGCTTGGTGAATTCCAGCGAGCCCATGTGGGCGAAGGCCTCCGGGATCTTCGCCCAGACGAACATGGTCGCCTTGGGCGGCTCGATCGGCCAGCCGGCGGCGTTCAGGCCCTCGCAGAGCACGTCGCGGCGCCGGCGGTACATGTCGCAGATCTCGTCGACACAGGTCTGGTCGCCCTCGAGCGCCAGGATCGAGGCGACCTGGATGGGCGTGAAGGTGCCGTAGTCGAAGTACGACTTGATCCGCGCCAGCGCGTTGACCAGCGTCGGGTTGCCCACCATGAAGCCCACGCGCCAGCCGGGCATGTTGTAGCTCTTCGACAGGGTGAAGAATTCCACGGCCACGTCCTTCGCACCCGGCACCTGCATGATCGACGGCGCCTTGTAGCCGTCGAAGACGATGTCGGCGTAGGCCAGGTCGTGCACCACCCAGATGCCCGCCTCGCGGCAGATCTCGACCACCTTCTCGAAGAACTCCAGGTCCACGCACTGGGTGGTCGGGTTCGCCGGGAAGTTGAGGATCAGCATCTTCGGCTTGGGCCAGGTCTCCTTGATCGCCCGGGTGAGTTCCTCGAAGAAATCCACCTCCGGCGTCAGGCGCACGTGGCGGATGTCGGCGTCCGCGATCACCGAGCCGTAGGGATGGATCGGGTAGGCCGGGTTGGGCACCAGCACGGTGTCCCCGGCGGACATGGTCGCCATGGCCAGGTGTCCGAGCCCTTCCTTGGAGCCGATGGTGACGATCGCCTCGGAGTCGGGGTCGATGTCCACCTCGTAACGCGACCGGTACCAGTTGGCAATCGCCCGGCGCAGGCGCGGAATCCCCTTGGACTGCGAGTAGCGATGCGTGTCGCCGCGGCGGGTCGCCTCGACCATCTTCTCGACGATATGCGGCGGCGTCGGCTGGTCGGGATTGCCCATGCCGAAATCGACGATGTCCTCGCCGGCGGCACGCGCCTTCGCCTTGAGCTCACCAATGATATTGAAGACGTAGGGAGGCAGTCGCTTGATGCGGGCGAAATGTTCGTTCACTTGGATTCTTATGCGTCTTGGGAAAGGTGGACAAAACGACGCCGGATCGGCGGAA
>CAYUAO010000123.1:0-6262 GCA_964442775.1 uncultured Halothiobacillus sp.
TCTTCCGCGGCGGACGAGCGCCTTGCATCTGCCCGGCTCAAGGCGCGCAGAGCGGCATGGCATTCGCGCAGACCTTCCTTAACCAAACTGCTTTTGGTGGTGTTGATAGTCGAGTTCCCACATCGACGTGATCCGGTTTTCTTCCCTCGCCAATCGCAACGGATCATTGACGCACAAGGGACGTCCTGTGCGCACCACGGCCATTGCAAGGGGAATGGGTGCCAGATCGATATCAATCAGGGAGAGCTTTCCCGCGGGCAGATCCAGAGCATCTTGCCAGGCCTGTGCCAACAACTCGGGTCGGAGCCGACGCTCTAATGGATCGGCAAGCGGGTTTGCGAAGGCTACCGCCAGGTCGTAGTCGCTGTCCGGCGTCGCGGTTCCCTTTGCCTGCGAACCATAGAGCCACAGTACGGCGATTTCCTCGGTATCGCCGGCTAGCGAACGAAGCTGGTCGAGCACGGGGTCGGTTTTGCTTGAGGGGGAGACCTGCATCTGACTGATCGTCCAGTTCGCGAAACGGCCTCCAGTGTAACGCTCATGCATCATTGGTTGCCGGTCGTCGGAATAAGGACCTACTGACGGGCTCGGCGGCTTCACAAGCGCTAATCCCGAGAAGTTGACCTTAACCGGGTCACCGGCTTTGTTTTCCACCACCTAAGGCTGGCCACATCGCCCCCCTTCTAACCACACCGTGCCGCCACCCGCCCCCAATTGCTCAAGAAACCACCGATGACGCTCGCCCAGTTTGATCCTGCACGCCTTACGTGAGGAGGCGTGCTTTTCAATTTGACGTAGAATCCGCGCCCTGGCGATCTCCGGTCCGCATCGCGAACCATGACCGCCTTGGGAGATTCCAGAAATGCTGGGCGTTCAAGACATGCTGGTCCCCGGGCTGGGTTCTGACGGCTTCTCAATAAGGTCATCGTCGCTATCGCTTTCGTCCAAACGATTCTCACCCGCAGTTTCCTTGTCCGAGGATCCGGCGGATTCTCGGCCGCCTTCCAATTTCTCGGCGTTAAACGTTTCAACCGCCTCAACGTCCTGCTCTGATGGCTCGACACCAAAAGAGCGACCACGACGACCACTTCGTCGTTTGCCGTAGTGCTCGGTCGCCGTTTCATCACTGCCGTGCCCCATCAAGGCGGCGATTTCGATTTGGCTAAGACCGGCGGCCTTCGCATTCGCCGCAAATTGATGGCGAGCGCTGTAAAGCGTGATCTTCCGCTTGTAGCCACGCCGTTTTCTCGCCTGCGCCAGGTGTTGCTGCATAGCTCGAAGGCCGCATGGGTCGGCATTGTCATCGCCTGGCGGTCGCTCCCGACGTAGTTTGAGCGCACGAACCTTCATCGCCAAGTTGCATCGCATACACGCTTTCAGGTCGGCGGAATCAATCGATCCGCGGGAGAAACGCAACGTTCTAAGGGAGCCAAACGAACGCCCTTGAGTCGCCTTGGCGTTTCTGACGACTAGCAGGCTATCGCATTTCGTCGTCTCGGCCGCGCTATCCGGGAACACGAAGTGAGCCTCCGCCCACTCATTCGGCCGCAAACCAAACTGATACCCGGCAACCAAGAGGTCGGCAGCCAGGTGGGCAATCGGCGACCGTTTACTGCGCAGCTCACGGCACAGGCTCTGCAATTCACGAGGCTTGATGTGCTTTGCCTTGCCCGAACTCGTCCCCCTGGGCTTGGCCGCCAGCCTGGCTACCCCCTGATCAGCCTCCCACGCCCTTTGCTCCTTGCCAGAACGAATGCTCAAGACAGTTCGACCGCCACGGTAGTCGATGTAATGCCGTACCGCCGCTCGGTACTGCCGCTGGGTGGACTTGCCGACCTCAGCCAACAAGTGATTGTTGAACCACGCCTCGAACCGCCTCGGCGCTTCTTCGGGGTCTAAGCCATCATGCTCATGGGAGAAGCGTCTCAGAATGGAGCGAGCGCGTTGGAGATAACCCCAATGCGTTCCGGGGCTAACCGCCCGAGACCGATGATCATATTCTTTCATGAAAAACTAACCATTTCTTCTTGCTACCCATGTTACACGAACAGTCCGAATATGCGTGTAACACCCATATCGAATTGAACCAAGAGGCCCGAACTGTGGCGTGGCCACCCTTCCCCTGCCGCAACCAGTGATCCGCAAATGCCAAAGCACGACCCGCACGGCTTACCGTCACCGATGGACTCGACCCGTCTATGGACCCCGACGCTACTGCCTTGCTCTTGCCCCAGGCGACATGCGGGAACTGCGTTACCGCCTTATGCAGCCGTGGAATCGGCCCCTGGAAAATCCGGGACATCACGGGAGTCCACGTGATCACTACCCATGGCCACCCATCCGATGGACCACATGTCCCATGGGACAACCGGACATGGCACACTCACCCACGGGCAACGTTGCCCATGGCATAAGCGCCCAAGGCACGACCGGCCGACAGGGAGACACTGGCAAGACGCGCGCCAAAGGGCGTCACCCGTTGTTGATCCACGGAACCATAGGCTCCCCGGCGACTCACGGACAGGTCCGCGTCCGACCAGTGCACGGCTCGGCGGAAAGTTTTGCCATCATGTCGGCGGCCGCCTCATCCAGATTCCGAAACCCGTTTTACGACCACAATGCTCCTGCCCGAAGACGTCACCCCGCAAGCCCTCGCTGCCACGATCGACACCGCCAGCCTCGCCCGGGGAATCGATTACTTCGACGGGGGGCGCGCGACGGTTCGTGACGCGATCGATCTCATTGACCAGGTGACGCTTTACGGCGATTGCCTTGGGAGCGGCGGCAAGGTGTACGAGCAGAGCGTCTCGCTCTGGAACGACGATCACCTCGAAGTTGCCGGCACCTGCAGTTGCCCCGTCGGCTACAACTGCAAGCACGTCGCGGCAATCTGCCTGGCTTGGGCCTCACTCGAGGAAGACGAGTTTTCGGATCCCAATTACCCGATTACCGACTGGCTCGACCAGTTGAAGCCTGCCGCGCAAGCGACCGCTGATACCTGGCCGGGCGACGAGACACTGCTTTACGAGTTGGTGTCGATGGATTCCGAGCAGCCCGACGGCGAACTGGTGGTCAACCTGCTGATCAGCCGGCTCAAGAAGAACGGCGATTGGGGAAAGGGACGCGGCGTCAGCGCCTACACCGCCGGCGGTCATCACGTTTTCTCCCGCCCCAAGTATCTCCAGGGACCGGACCGGGAAATCACGGCGCTTCTGATCGCGACCGATCGCATAACGCCGGGGTATCAAACCTCACTCAAGGGGGTGACCGGCACGACCGCGTTGCAATTGATGCTCCAGAGCAACCGGTTGTTCATGCAAACCGAGGCCGGACGGATCGGGCCATTCCGCATGGGTACCAATCGACCGCTGGGTCTGCACTGGGCCGAAACGAGTGACGGAGGGTACGAACTCAAACTCGAGACGGGCGTCAAGGGCGGCGTGATCTCACGAACCTCGCCGGCCCATTACGTCGACACCGATCGGCTGGAAATTGGCGCGCTCGACCTCCCCGGCGAGCTGCCCGCCGACGCCCTGCCCGCGCTGCTATCGGCACCCAGGGTCGATCGCGAACAGGCGCGAGAAGTCAGCCAGATGATCGCGCAGACGCAGCCGGGGCTGCCGACCCCGGAGCCGGTCACCATCGAGGAATGGCACGAGCCGTTGCAGCCCCGCGCGAGACTCCACCTCGATCCGCTCGACGCCCATCGCAATCACCTTGACGTCGAGATGTCATACCGGGGCGTCGCCATGCCCGGCGGATCGTCTGCGACCCCGATCACGATGAACGTCGGAGACGGCCTGGCGCGGATCCACCGGGACGTGGAGGGAGAAAAAGGCGCGAGACAGATCCTCGAAAGCCTTGGCCTGAGCCCGGACGCTTCCGGGGTCGTTTATCACCTCGATGCCCCACCGTCCAGCGGCAAGCAGGCGTTGGCACGCTGGATTCGCCTGCTCGACGAGGAATTTCCTCGCCTCGAGGAAAGAGGTTGGGACATCGCGATCGCCGACGACGATTCCGTGTCGCTTCGCGCCGGTGAACAGATCAACGCCAACGTCGAGCAAGCCGGCAACAGCTGGTTCGATTTGCGATTCGACCTGCTCGTCGATGGTGAATCTGTCCCCCTCCTGCCGCTCCTGGACCAGGTGCTCGAGGCGCATGACCCCGCCAACCTGCCCGAAAAACTCTACCTCGAGACCAACCCCGGCCACTACATCAAGGTGGCCGGGGAACTGGTTGCCCCGGTTCTGGAGACGATTCTCAACCTCCATGAGCGTGCTGGAATCGGAGAGGCCTTGCGTCTGGCGCGACCTGATGCCCCGCGATTGCTCGACCTTGGCGAAACGGTCGTCGAAGGCGGCGACTCGATCCTGGATCTTGCGCGCCGGCTGAGCGGGTTCGAGTCGCTGCGACCCATTACCCCGCCGGCGACGTTCGACGCCACGCTCCGCCCCTACCAGCGCCAGGGCCTTGACTGGCTGCAATTTCTGCGCGAATACGAGTTCGGCGGGATCCTCGCCGACGACATGGGGCTCGGCAAGACCGTGCAGGCGCTCGCGCACCTGTCGGTGGAAAAGGCGACGGGTCGACTGGACCGGCCGGCACTGGTCGTCGCCCCCACGAGCCTGATGGAAAACTGGCGCCGCGAGGCCGCAAAATTCACTCCGAACCTCGACGTGCTGGTGTTCCATGGCGCCGACCGGCACCAACGAGTGGATGGCATGGGTCAGGCCGACATCGTTCTCACCACCTACCCGCTTCTCACCCGAGACCGCGACACGCTGTCCGGGCATGCCTGGCACATCGTGATACTCGACGAGGCCCAGCAGATAAAGAACCCGCGTTCACAGGCCGCACGGCTGGTCCGAGCCCTGGATACGCGTCACCGGTTATGCCTGACCGGAACGCCGATCGAGAATCACCTTGGCGAGCTCTGGGCCCAGTTCGATTTCCTGATGCCGGGGTTTCTCGGTGACCGCAAGGACTTTTCGCGCCGATATCGCACGCCGGTCGAAAAGCATGGCGACCAGGGTGCACTCGAACAACTCCGGCGCCGCGTGCGCCCCTTCATGCTTCGACGGACGAAGGACCAGGTTGCAAGCGAGCTGCCGGAGAAGACGGAAATGATTCGCACCATCCCCCTCCAGCCCAAGCAGGCGACGCTGTACGAAAGCATTCGTCTGGCCATGGAGAAACGGGTGCGCGAGGCGATCGCGGCAAAAGGCTTAGCCAAAAGCCACATCACGGTACTCGATGCCTTGCTGAAATTGCGGCAGGTCTGCTGCGACCCGAGGCTATTGCCACCCGGCCTCCGCGGCAACGGCACGCCCGGCTCATCAAAACTCACCTTGCTCCTGGGCCTGCTTTCCGAGCTGCTCGAGGAAGACCGGCGCATTCTCGTTTTTTCTCAGTTCACGACCATGCTGGGACTGATCGAGAAAGAGTTGAACGAACAAGGCATTAGCTACAGCAAGTTGACCGGTCGGACCCGGAAACGAGAAGCGGCAATCGACCAATTCCGTCGAGGCGATGCGCAGGTGTTTCTGATCAGCCTCAAAGCCGGCGGCGTTGGGCTGAATCTCACCGAGGCCGACACGGTCATTCATTTCGATCCGTGGTGGAATCCGGCGGCCGAGGCCCAGGCAACCGACCGGGCCCATCGGATCGGCCAGTCCAAGCCTGTCTTCGTCTACAAGCTGGTGACCGAGGGAACAGTGGAGCAAAAGATCATCGAACTGCAGGAACGAAAGCGCAGTGTTACCGACTCGGTGCACGGCTCCGGCAGCAACGGCCACGAACCGCCAATCGACGAGACCACCATCCAGGCATTGCTCGAGACCGACCTGAATTAGCCCGAGCGCCGCGACTGGATGGCTTTCGCCATCGCCGCAGAACGCTGTCAATCGGTTGTCCCGGTCGCCGCGCGTGACACCATCTGCCAATCCAAGGCTCTTTTCGACGAAGGCCCGCTCGCCGCCCATCGCTGGCTCATCCGGGTGACAAGGGATAAAGGAAACTCTGCACGATTCGATGGCATCTCTGGCTCGCGGGTTTGTTCGCAATCGAGGCGCCGGACCGAAGGCGGGCTCATTGCCCGTCGAGGGACGGCAACGACGAGTGCGGGCAAACCGGCGAGCCCTGTCCGGGCGGGCCTCCAAGGACCCACCTGCGGCGTCGCGGGGTTCGTCCATGAACTCCGCCCTTCGCGCCGGCTTGCGCCGGCCGGATCGGCGTCCTGCCGATCCGGTTCAGCCCTTGTAAA
>CAYUAO010000124.1:0-6178 GCA_964442775.1 uncultured Halothiobacillus sp.
GATTGCGAACAAACCCGCGAGCCAGAGATGCCATCGAATCGTGCAGAGTTTCCTTAACTATCGAGCCGGATCCATGGGTGACTCAATCGCGGCCGGCATCGCAGACCGGGATGGCGTTGATGCCGTCGATGCAGTCGACGAGCGACTCGATGCGAAGGGCGATCCGTTCGGTCGGCTCGTTGGCATCCAGGGCGTCCTCGAGCTCACCGGCCAGGGTCTGCAGCCGGGTCTCACGACAGCATGCGGCGGCACCGCGCAGCTTATGCGCCGCGTGTCGCAGGGCGTCACGGTCATCGGTCTCCTCGGTCAGGAGGCGACGGTAGCCCGGCAGTTCGTCGCAAAGCAGGCGGGTCAGGAATGGATCGCGGTTGTCCTGGCGGTCTTCGGTTGCTGGCGGGTCGCTCCGTGTCGGCTCGTTGCGCCCGTGGGTCTGGAGCGGGAAGAATTCGCCGATCGCGCTCAGCAGGTCGCCGGCGGTGACGGGCTTGGTCAGCACCCGTTCGATTCCGCTGTGCAACAGGTCCTGGTGCACGTTGCCCTGCCGGTTGGCGGTGATCGCGATGATCGGGGTTTCCAGGTGGCGCGGCCGTTTTTTCAGGATGCGGGCCACCCCGGCGCCGGTGATGTCCGGCATGTGCATGTCCGTGAACACCACGTCGATGTCGTCGTGGTCGGCCATTGCCAGGGCCTGTTTGCCGTTGGCTGCCTCCAGGACCTCGAAGCCCAATTCCCGCAGTGTCTGGCCGAGGTGGGCGAGGTAGACGGGGTCGTCGTCGATCACCAGCGCGGTGCGGCCGTCGAAGGAATAGAGCGCGTGCCTGCCGGGCCCGGCTGGCCTTGCTCCGGGTCGATCGGCGGGGACGCTTTCGCGGGGGCGGGCTGGCGCCAGGCGCGCGGGGCTGCGAGCCGGTCCCGGGGCCGGGGTGCCCAGCACGCGTTCCAGGGAGGCGGCCAGCGCGCGTGCGCGGATAAAGAGGGGCAGGGTGAAGTCGGCCCAGTGAAGCGGGGCGGCGGGGCGTCCCCGGATGGTCAGGTGGCTGGACAGGCCGATCACGCGACCGGCCAGCGACATCCACTGTTCGAAGGCAGGGTCGTCGTGATGGCGCTCGACGACGCGTTCGTCGATGAACAGCAAGTCGACGGGTTGACCGAAATCCGGTTCGACCTGGATGTTCGCTCCCAGTGCGGCGAGGTTGCCTTGCCAGGCGCGTCGGTGTTGCGCCGATGCGCAGACCACGGCGACCAGCTGGCCGGCGAGCCGGTCGCCGCTGTCGGGTTCGCCGATCAGGATCGGCGCGCTGAAGCTCGCCGTGATCCCGACACGATCCGGCGCGGTCTCGACCACTTCGAGTGCGGAATCGAGATGGTGGGAGATGCAGCGCAGGATCCACAGGTCGATCAGGTCCTCGGCCAGCAGTCCTTCGAGTTCCTCGGGCAGGGGGCGCTCGAGCCGCTCGGCGAGGATGCCTCGCTCCCGGGCACCGTCGCGCACCTGGCCGTCGACCGTCAGCCGGAAGCGTCCGATCCGGTCGCCGCCAGCGTTCTCGTTGTCGTCCTCGATCTCGAGGGTGATCGTGGGGTCGCGCAGCCGGGCGATGCCGAGGATCTCGTTGAGCAGGCGGTCAAGCAGACGGCGCAGCATCTGCGGATCGAACAGGATCTCGCGGGGCAGGTCCTGGTAGCCGATGAACTGCAGCACCTCGCCTTCCCGCTGGGCGGTGACCTGCCAGTCGGTGACCAGGTCCTCGCCGGTGGTGCGCAGGTTGACCCGGCCGTCGGTACGCGTCAGGCGGCCGGCGGCGATCTCGTGGTAGTCGATGATGTTCTCGATCGAGAGGCGCAGCCGGTGACTGGCATGCCGCATCAGCTGGAGTGACCGGGCCGGCTCCTGTCTCCCGTCTTCCGCCGGCGGCGCGCAGCGGCTCAGGCGGCGTTCCAGCGCCGCGAGCGAGTCGACGGCCGAGCGGATGTGCCCCAGGGGCGTCACCCATTGCTGATTGACCAGTTCGAGAACCGAGGCGGCGGAAAGCTGGTTCGTCGGGCGGGTCGTATCCTCGCGCGGCGTTGGGAGCTCGGCGATCGATCCGCGCTCGACAGGCCGCGAAACGGGGCGACGGCGGTGGCGCGCGACGCGGAGACCGACGAGCGCTAGCCAGAGACCGGTCCAGCCGCCGGTGACGATCCAGAATCCGGTCGTGAGCACCGGGCGGCCGGCAAGACTCGAGTCGATCGCCAGCGACAGCGGTGGCGCCAGCAGGGCGAGCAGCGCCCATGGCAGGAACGCCGCCGACCCGCCGAGGCGGGCACCCTCGGGCTGTGTTCCGGCGGTGGTCGTTTTGCGGATCGGAGCGTTCACCGAAAAGCCCTTGTGGCATACTCGGGGGGCGAGAGGACCCGCTTTCCCGGGATGAATGTGGTAACAGAAGCGAGCCGCCAAAGCGTATGTTAGGTCACCGTCTCGATCAATTGATCGGCAACACCCCGCTGGCGCGGATCCAGCGCCTGGACCCCACCGGCGCGGCGCGCGGCAACGTGATCCTCGGCAAGCTCGAGGGCAACAATCCGGCCGGGTCGGTGAAGGACCGCGCGGCCCACTCGATGATCTCGCGGGCCATGGAGCGCGGCGAGATCGAACCCGGGGACCGCCTGATCGAGGCCACGTCGGGCAACACGGGCATCGCTCTGGCGATGGTGGCCGCGACGCTGGGGCTGCGCCTGACGCTGATCATGCCCGAGCACATGTCGATCGAGCGCCGCCAGTCGATGGCCGCCTACGGCGCCGAGCTCAAGCTCGTCACCCGCGAGGAAGGCATGGAAGGGGCACGCGATCTGGCCGCCGCTATGGCCGCGCGCGGCGAGGGCGTGGTGCTCGACCAGTTCGCCAATCCCGACAACCCGCGGGCGCACTACCTCACCACCGGCCCGGAAATCTGGGCGGCCACCGAGGGACGGGTGACACACTTCGTTTCGGCGATGGGCACCACCGGCACCATCATGGGCACCTCGCACTACCTCAAGGAGCAGAATCCCGGCGTGCAGATCGTCGGCGTCCAGCCGGGGGAGGGCGCGCAGATCCCGGGGATCCGGCGCTGGCCGGAGGAGTACCTGCCCCGTATCTTCGAGCCGGCCCGTGTCGACCGTACCCTGGACATCGGCCAGGACGAGGCCGAGGAGATGACCCGCCGGCTGGCGCGCGAGGAGGGCATCATGGCGGGCATCTCCTCGGGTGGGGCGATGGCTGCCGCGCTCAAGGTCTCCGCCGAGGCGGAGAACGCGGTGATCGTCACCATCGTCTGCGATCGCGGCGATCGCTACCTCTCGACCGGGGTCTTCCCGACCGGCTGATCGGACCGAATCGCTCGCCGACCGGCCCCGCCACGCGTTTTGTGGCGTGGCCGTTTCCCTAGATTTCTCATCGATCGTCCTCCATGGCCCGCAAACCGCATCGCAAGAAACGTCAGAAGTCCGCCAGGCCCTTGCCCAGGGGCGAGTTCGCCGCGCACGTCGAGTCGCTGACCCTCGAGGGCCGCGGCGTGGCTCACGTCGACGGCAAGGCCACGTTCATCTCCCGGGCGTTGCCAGCCGAGGACGTGCGTTTCGTCTACACCGACCGCAAGCGCCACTACGACCTCGGCGACTTGGTCGCCGTGGATCGACCCGCTCCGGAGCGCATCGAGCCGGGCTGTCCACACTTCCATGTCTGCGGCGGTTGCGCCATGCAGCACCTGGACCCCGATGCGCAGCTACGTCACAAGCAGCAGGCCCTACTCGACCAACTGGCGCGCATTGGACGGGTGGCGCCCGACGAGGTGCTCGAACCGCTGACCGGGCCGATCTGGGGCTACCGTCGCATGGCGAGACTGGGCGTGCAGTTCGTGCGCAAGAAGGGGCGCGCTCTGGTGGGCTTTCGTGAACCCGGCTCCCCGCTGATCGCCGACATCGACACCTGCCCGGTGCTCGACCCGCGCGTGGGCGAGAAACTGCCGGCGCTTTCCGCGCTGATCGGCGAAATGGACGCCCGACGCGACATCCCGCAGATCGAGGTGGGCTGCGGTGACAGGCATTGTGCGCTGGCCTTCCGCCACATGGTGCCGCTGGGCGAGGCGGACCGGGAACGGCTGGACGCCTTCGCCGACGAGCACGGCTTCGCGATCTTCCTGCAGGCCGGCGGACCGGACACGCTCACGCCGCTGGTCATGGGCGCGCGCGATGTCTATCCGAGTTACCGCCTGGACGATTTCGACGTCGAGATCCGGTTCTCGCCGCTGGATTTCGTCCAGGTCAACGCCGAGGTCAATCGGCGCATGATTCGCCAGGCGCTCGACTGGCTGGCGGTGCAGCCCGGCGATCGCGTGCTGGACCTGTTCGCCGGGCTGGGCAATTTCAGCCTGCCGATGGCCCGGCTGGCCGGTCCAGCCGGTTCGGTGACCGCGGTGGAGGCCGACGAGGCGATGGTCGCGCGGGGCGCCGAATCGGCCGCGGCCAACGGCATCGGCAACACGCGTCACGTGGTCGGCGACCTGTTCGAGCCGGATACAGCCCACGGCTGGCGAGGGGAGTCGTTCGATCGCGTGCTGCTCGATCCGCCGCGTGCCGGGGCCGAGGCGATGATGCCCGTGATCGCGCGCCTGAAGCCGCGTCGCCTGGTCTACGTCTCCTGCCATCCGGGCTCGCTGGCCCGCGATGTCGGTCGGCTGGTGCACGAGCACGGCTGGCGCCTGCTGGCCGCGGGGGTAATGGACATGTTTCCGCACACCGCCCACGTCGAGTCGATGGCCGTGCTCGAACCGGGCCGATGAGCCTTACTGGTTCGAGATGATCAGCGCGACGATCGTCAGCAGGCCGTAGGCCAGGGTGGCGGTGACCGTCGCTCGCAGCGCGCCGGCCAGCCGCTCGGGGCGGTCGTGGTCACGCCACAGGGAGATCGCGGCCCATGAGGTCAGGGGCAGGGCGAGCCAGACCAGCAACACCGCTGGCGGCAGGCGGTCGATCGTCACCAGCAGCGCGGGCAGCAGGTAGGCGCCCGTGGCGATCACGAGATAGACGTGTCGCGATCGCCCCCGGCCCAGTCTCACCACCCAGTGGCGCTTGCCCGCCACCCGGTCGGCGTCGAGGTCGGGAAACTGGTTTATCAGCAGCAGGTCGGCCGTCATCAGGGCGAAACCGAGCCCGGCCCACAGCGGCAGGGCGTGCAAGGCGCCGCGCTGGACCAGGTCGGCGCCCAGCGGCATCAGCAGGCCGAAACCCAGGGCGACCGTCAGTTCGCCCAGCCCGCGGCGATTGAGCGCCAGCGGCGGCGCCGAGTAGGCCCAGCCCAGCACGAGGCCGACCAGCCCGAGCCAGAGCAACGACAGGCCGGCCGGCACCAGGAGCAGCAGCCCGATCACGATCGTCAGCGCGTATAGCGCCCAGGCAAGGTGCCGGGTCGCCCGCCGCGTCATGACGCCATTCTGGATCATGCGGCTGCCGCCGGTGAACGGGAATATCCGCTCGCGGTTGTTCGGGTCGGTGCCGTTGATATCGTCGAAGTAGTCGTTGTGCACGTTGACGGCGGCGTGCAGGCTGGCCGCGCCGAGCAAGGTCACGACGGCCCATGTCGGGGCGAGTTCGAGTCCGGAGGCGTGACTGGCGGCCAACCCGATCCCCGCGGCGACCAGTGCCAGCAGCAGGAAGGCGGGGCGGGTGGCGAGGAACCAGCGCCGGATCGGCTGGCGGGCCAGTCGGGCGCGATCGGGTTCTCGGGGGGCTTTCACGGCCGGCGTACCTGGGGTGAATGGAGCGGCGTTCACTGTACCGCAGGGTTGATCGGACGATCGCCCATTGTCAGGCCGCGGCGGTTTGGTTACACTCTGCGCCCTTCCTGACGCGGGTTCGCCCGTCGAACGGAAAACGGAGAGGTGTCCGAGCGGTCGAAGGAGCACGCCTGGAAAGCGTGTGTACGGTAACCCCGTACCGAGGGTTCGAATCCCTCCCTCTCCGCCAGTTTCTGTGTATGGCCCGGCATTGAGCGCCGGGCTCGGGCGCGGCTCCGGTCGCGCCACCCGTTTGGAGAGGTGCCGGAGCGGTCGAACGGGGCGGTCTCGAAAACCGTTGACCCCCTCGCGGGGTCCCAGGGTTCGAATCCCTGCCTCTCCGCCAAATTGACTGATCAGAAAAAGCGAAAGCCCGCCGGCTCCGG
>CAYUAO010000125.1:0-3273 GCA_964442775.1 uncultured Halothiobacillus sp.
CGATTCCCGGCAACGGAATGCCAAGCTCCGGCGCTGAGCCGAGGTCGACTCCCATGCCGTCGAGCAGGCGGATCTCTCGCTGGGTCCGCTCGATGAAGCGAGCCGCCGAGGACCCCGTGTACTCGACCCCCTCGACGTCATCGTGGTCCGCGGCGTAGTTGGGCACCGTCACCTGGTGGGTCGGGCGGCGATGCAGGACGTAGCCGTCCGTTTCGCTCCAGGTGCCGTCCTGAACGAGCCAGAAGGTGCGATCGAGTTCTCGCAATTGCACGTCGGCCCCGGCAAAGGAGGAATTGAGGTTGTCCATCACCACGCGTGCATCCCGGGTATCGAGATCGAACCGGTCGATGAAGCTGGCGTCGTCGAAGGATGCGTAGGTGCCGTCCTGAACGATCCGGCTCGTGCCGGCATACAGCACCTCGCTCTCGACCCGATCGGCCACCAGGTTTGCCTGGAGCCTGTCGGCGGCCTCGTCGTTAAGGCCGCGCACATCGAGGCCCAGCGCGTCATCGCCGGTGTAGACACCGCGGCCGATCTCGATCCAGCGACTGGCGATATCGAGAATGTCCGAGGAACGCACCTCGTCGATCGATACCCGGTCGGCGGCACGCAGCGTGATCGCCGACCCGGACATCTCGCCGACCGACAGCACGCCGTCATCGGCGTAACGGGCACGGTCACGCGTACCGATATCCAGTCTCACCGAGTCGCCGGCAACCGCCCGCTCAAGGTCGAGCGACGAACCGCCGGTAATGGCATCCATCGTGGTGCCCGCAACCAGTTCCCGAGTGATCAACGAATCCCGAACATCGAGATCCATCGGCCCCCGGTCAGCGGCAATGCGTTGGCCGACTTGCAGGTCACCACCGACCTGCCAGTCGAGGTCGTCGCCCGCGCGAGCCCGATCCCCGACCCGGGACGCCCCGCCGCTCGTGATCTGCGCGGTTCGACCCGCATCGATGAATTCGCCGACGACCAGGTCGCCCCCGGCGTCGATCAGGAGGTCGCCGCCGGCCTCGATCTGCTTCCCGAAGCGGATGTCATGCGCCGCGGACAATGTCATGTCATTACCGGCCTTCGCACCGTCCGCCCGGATATAGCCGGTGTGCGACGTCACCTCCATGTCGCGCCCGGCTTCGATCTGACCCGTCAGATCGATGTCTCCCCCGGTCGCCACCGTGAGATCCCGCCCGGCCTTGAGCGAGAGGGTGCCGCCCCAACGGGTATCGTCGAGGGCCAGGGTGTCGCCTGCGACGATCCCCAGATCGCGATGCGCGATCACCCGGGCACCGGTTATGTTCCGTTCGGCCTGCAGGTAGACGTCCAGGGCGCGACTGACGATCTGACCGAAGTGAAGATCATGGCCGCGGATATCCACGTCGTTGAGTGCACGGGCGTTGCCGCCCCACACGTCGCCCGTGGCCTCGACATTCAGCGTGTCGCCGGAATCCAGGTGGAACCGATCAATCGGCTCATCCGGGTTCTCCGGATAACCGAATGTCACATCGCCTCCCGATGGACCGGTGGCCTCGAGTCGCATCGCTCCGCCGGAGACGGCCTCGCGAATGGTCATGTCCCCCGACTCGGCGAGGAACGTCGCCGTGGTGCCACTCTCGGCCCGCTCGATGGTGAGATCACCCTCGTCCACGGTCGCGTCAAGCCAGTCGCCTGCCACGAGCGTTCCGGCGACGAGATCGCCCAATGACGAGAATCCGGCAGTCGTCCCGGCCCGCGCCCGGCTGACGCGCACGTTCCCCTTCGAGTCGACTGTCAGGCTGTCCTGGACGTCCATCTCCCACGCCGTGTCATCGGCGGTGCCCAACATGACCTCGCCGGGGCCGGCATGGTCGATGACGGCTTGTCCGCCGACCTTCGACCGTTCCAGGCGGATATCGGTCGTCCCTTCGCCGAACACGTCGAGATCCGACCCGGTAGTCAGCGAGCCGATCGACAGGACGCCGTCACGAATCGTCAAGCGAGCGTGATCACCCGACGACGCACGCTGCACGGCGAACTCGCCACCGCGTGCATCGACGACCAGCTCGTCGTTCGCGACGAGATCGCCACCCGCCGTGTCACCGAGCCAGTCGAGATAGACATTCCCATTGCTTGACTCGATCCGGTCAAATCGCGGCATCTGCGCGACCAGCGGGGTGCCGGCCTCTCCGATGTCACCCGCCGCCGTCAACCGCAACTCGGCGTCACCCGTCGAATACAGGTTCGAGCGGGTCGGGTCACCACGGCTGACTCGACCATCGGCTGCCAGGGCGAGCTGGCCGTGGTCCACGGATACGCGGGAAACCACCATGTCACCAGTGGAGGAGACATCCACGCCGCGAGCCCCGTGAATCACGCTGCCCGACGCCATGGTCAGCCGATCGACCGCCGCGGCAAGCTCATCCACATGAACCGTCGAATCCTCGTCGAGACGCCAGTGCCCGGTGTCGACCCGACTCGCCTCGTTCGCCTCGATCCGGCTGTCCGTGGAAAGATCGAGGTTTTCGGCTGCCAATCGGAGACCCCCGAGCACGTCGACCTGTGCCCCGGGGCCGACCAGCAAGCCAGAATCGGCCGCGATTTCCGCATCACCCGCCGACCGCAGGGACGACTTGGCACCCAGTTCAACCGCCGCGGCCGCCAGCGACAGATCGCCACCGATATCCACCCGGCCACTTTCAACGACAGAGACAAGGTCATCGCCGATGATCGAGGCATGTCCGCCGGCCTCGATCCGCTCGGCGCGCAACGCCTCTACCGCCGTAAGGAATAGCGAGCCGCCGGCGTCAGCCCGCAATTGCCCATCGGCGCCGGTCAGCCGCAGGTCCAGGGCCGAGTCGTGTTCGCCGATATCCTCCGCCGCGCTGAGATCGATCGATTGCCCACTGACGTTCAGATCCTCGACGGTGCCGTACAGGCGACCGTTGGGCGCCGCGAGCAGGACGCCGCCATCGGCAATGACTCGTCCGATACCGAAGTCGCCGTCGAGCCATTCCAGGGCGATATCCCCGGATGCCGATGCACCCAACAACGTACCGGCGACGTCGAGGGCCAGCGGATCGCCATCCGCCTCACCGATCGAACCGGCAGATGCACCCAGCGTGAGATTACCCCCGACGCGAACCAGGCCCGGCGAGTCACTCGCCACCGTGATGTTGTCGTTGGCGAGCAGGCGTGCATCCCCGGCCACGTTCATCTCGCCGACACGCAGATTGTTGAGGCCCTGAATGTAGGTCGATCCCTCGGAGAAGAGATCGAAACGGCCGGTTGCGTCGA
>CAYUAO010000125.1:3283-6117 GCA_964442775.1 uncultured Halothiobacillus sp.
CGTACACCGGGATGGTCTGGTTGACCTCGAGCGAGACGATCTCCCCGCTGTCATCGGTTTCGATGGTGACGTCGCCCGGGGCGCGGGCCATGGCGAGTGCGCCAATGGCCGACTCGTCGAGAGTCCCGTCCAGCAGATCCTGGTAATCGATCGACAGGGGATCGGCCACCTCGCCCACATCCCGGGCGGCGTCGAGCGTGATGTCTCGCGCCGACACGTTGGGCGCCTCGTCCACGGTCGATCCACTGCCGCTCTCGAGTGCGACCACGTTGATCGAACGCCGCAACTCGTCGTCCGTCCAGACCGCGTCATCGGTCAGGCGCTCGCGTTGCGCGGTGGAGGCGCTGAACGAGAACGCC
Organism: uncultured Halothiobacillus sp.; assembly: GCA_964442775.1. Taxonomy (GTDB): domain Bacteria; phylum Pseudomonadota; class Gammaproteobacteria; order Halothiobacillales; family Halothiobacillaceae; genus Guyparkeria. The sequence continues at coordinate 3,643 of CAYUAO010000125.1, forward strand.
TCGTCGTGTGCCGCGAAAGACGACGCATCACGCCACTCCGAACCGAGGGCCTCGTCGAACGTGGCGGTGGCCCGCTCGTACTGGTCGGCAGCGAAATCCTGCAACGAGGCGTCGTCCGAGGCCAGTCCGCGGGCCGACAGCAGCGTGCGATAGCGTTCGAGGCCATCGTCGTCCAGTCGGAACTCACCGTTCTCGAGCGAGCCCGAGGCCATCAGGCGCCAGTAATCGGCATAGGCTTGTTCGACCTGGGCCTCGTAGGCCGGGATGGTCACTTCCTCGGCCCGAGCCTGACCACCGTCCTTGTCGCGCAGTCGGAGACGTTCCCAGATCCGTTCGCGGGTCTCGGCATCGACGGCATCGCCACCCAGGCGGCGCCCGGCATCACGGATGCGACCCGAGGAGGCGACCAGACGGGCGTCGCCAAAGTCGGAAATCACCGAACCGATCCAGAGGTCGCCCTGGCGATCCTCGATACCGATATCTCGCTCCGCATGCACGTTGAGCACACCGTCGCGTGTGCCGCCGTCGCCGGCCTCGTGGAGATCGATTACGAGCAGATCGTCAAGCCCGCCCACGGCACCAATCCGGCTGTCGAGATCGAGGTTGCGCGCCGTGACGTGGGCGCGATCGCCATCACGGGTGCCGGCCAGCAGCGAGCCGGTGGCGTCGATCACCACGTCGGCCTTGCCCCCGGCCGCATCGACCCGGGACAGCCGTGCATCGGAATCGATGTCGAGGTTGATCCCGGCGGTTCGGGAGACGGCGGTGACCGGGCCTCCGTCGGTCATCGCGAGCTGCAACGGCAGCGTGGTGGAACCCACCGCCCCATCGGCTACCAGTCGGGCTTGCGATGATTCAATCAACCGGTCGCCGGAAAGGATTGCCCCCCTACGGGACGTGATATCGGTCAGCCCGGACGCATTGGCGATCTCCCCGCGGAGCCTCACGTCACCACCGTTGTCGACCGTGACTCGACCGGCGTCGAAGCCAGCGAAATCGATCCCGATCTCGTAGTCGACCCGTGCCGAGCGCGTGACCTCCAGATAGCCGGCGGTGGGATAGTAGTACTCCCAGCGCGTGCGCCCCTTGGTATCGTCACCGTCCTTGTAGGTCTCGATGACCTTCATGCCGTTGTCGCAGGTCTCACCGATCGTGTCCGGACACCCGTATACGTAGTTGACGGGACGGCTTTTTCCTGAGTAGAAGTCCCCGTCCATCGTCTGGCGGTAGGCACTGCTATCACTGGTATCACGGACCAGTTCGCCGCTGTCCTCGATCTTCCATGGATCACGTTTCTCGTCGAAGACCCAGTCTTCCATCCAGTCGTTGTGTGGCCGGCTGGTGTCGTAGTCCCGCGAGAAATACGCCCGCTCGGACCATTTCCAGCGTGCCCCGGATTGCGGCGAGAAGGTCGCTGAGGCGCCGGAAAGCCGTTCACGGGATGCATCCTCGATCGACACGCCTTCGGTGCCTTGCGCGACGAACTTGTCGAGACCCTCGCCCTGGGTATAGCGATACCACGCGGTGACATCCTTCAGCTCGTCGGCGATCACCACCATGCCCACCGACCCGCTGCCGGTGTCGAGCCGATTGAGCTCGAGATCGAGCGAGGAATCGTTGATCACGTCGATATGGCCGTAACCACTTTCGACGTCGATCTGGCCCTTGCCCGTCGAGTTGACGACCTGGCCCTTCATGTACAGGTAACCGCCACCGGTAGCCTTGACGTCGTCGATCACCACCTGGTCACTCGAGAAGTCGTAGTAGGCATCGATCTGCTCGGACCAGCCCTGATTGGACCATTCCCACAAATCCTTGACGATGGGCCCACCATCCTCGGTCGACGTGATGAAGGCTGCAGGAATGCGCAATTTCCCGGAGCGCCTACCGGCGTCGCGTTGCTGCTCGACCCATTCGTCGACGGCCGAGAACAAGTGAACGCCGCGTTCGGTCTTGCGACCGGTCTTGATCGAGCCGTTCACGTCGATGATGTCGGCATCGATCGCGATAGCCTCGCTACCCTCGAATCCATCCGGGTCGCTGAAATTGGAGTCCGAGCGCTTGTACGCCACCTTGTCGAGTGACCATCGCGGCACGACGGGCACGTGCGACTGCCGATCGTCGTCGCCCGTGCCGTCGATATCGAGAATCTGGGTGACTCCGAATCCGAAACTGCCGGCCGTCGAGGAGGTACAGGCGTCCGTACCGCCATTCTTGTAAACACCCGGAATACACCCACCAAAGACGATGATGCTCCGGCCATCGAACTTGTCTCCGAAAGAGACGAAGTCGCGGTTGTCTTCCAGCAACCCCTTGTTGTTATTGTCGAGCTTGTCGCCGTAGTAGGCATTGGCGGCATAGACGACGGCGCGATCGGTCTCCTCTCGGCTGGTAGGCAGGTCAGCGTAATCCTTCCAGATCATCTCCGGGGTCTGGCCCGGCGACCAGTAGCTGCCATCTAACGGGTTGACGATC
>CAYUAO010000126.1:0-6081 GCA_964442775.1 uncultured Halothiobacillus sp.
GCATGGCATTCGTGCAGAGTTTCCCTGACGACCCCACCGAACGGGCCGCTCCCAGACAACGCATGGCGATGTTCGAAGCGATACCAGACGAACGGGCTGATTGCATCGAGACAGGCCGGCAATACCCGGCCTTTCAGTCCGCCAGGAGACCCACGGTAATCATCACCGCCAGTCCGGACATGGCCGACAGCGAAACCAGGATGCCGAGCACGGGAAACAACCTGGCACGGTGTTGCTGAAAGAGCCCCGAGACCCCGAGCCCGAGCGCCGTGAACAGGCCGGTCATCGCGAGGATCAGCACCACTCCCAGCAATGCCGAGCCGCCCGACCCCGGCTCGATCATCCCGGGATTCGAGGCCTTGATGGTCGTGGCGACCACCAACGATCCGAAGATCGCGACGACGGATGCGGTCGAGATGACAAACGAGGCCTTGCCCAGCCCCGAGTGCGGTGCACATTCCATGCGCTTGCTCCCTGATTCTTCCTGACGGGCGTAACAGGATACCTCTCTCCGACCGGACAGGCACGGAAAGGCCCATCTCACGGTGGTCACTCGCTCTCCTCGAGCGGCCAGTCGACCACGTGTGCCTCCCAGTCGATCGATCCGCGCTCGGCGTTCTCGGCAATCACCGCCCGCCCGGCCACCGAGTAGCCGCTTTTCATGGTGCTGGCGGGATCATGGGTGACCAGCGGGTGCCAGGCCGGCAGGTCGCGCCCCTCGGCAATGCGCCGGTAGGCACAGGTGGGCGGCAGCCAGTCGAATTCCTCGACGTCCTCGGGGCGCAGCCAGACGCAGCCGGGCACCCGGGTCTGTCGATCGAGGTAGTCGCTGCATTGACAGGTGCCGGCGTCGAGCAGGTGGCAGGCCACGTCGGTGTAGTAGACATCACCGCGCTCGTCTTCCACCTTCTCGAGACAGCACTTGGCACAACCGTCGCAGAGGGATTCCCACTCTGACGGTGTCATCTCGGCAAGGCGCTTCTCGCGCCAGAACGGCAGGCTTTCATCGACCATCAGCGCTCCGGTTCGTCATCATCCTGTGTCCTGTTCCGTATTGTTCCGGGGTGGCGCACGATAGCATGCGCATCGGGAAGGGCGCCTGTGCGAACATTCGCGCTTTCGACCGAACCCGGGGCATCGATTGCCGCGATGGGGACCGCGACAGCGCGTCCCTCATGTCGGCATCGTCCGGTCACCAGCCACTATTTCCGGCGACACCCCGGCACCATGATTCCCGAAAGGATTTCACCAAAGGATCAGTCAATGAGCGAGGAATTCACTCCCAGAAATCGTATCGGCAGCGAAGCCGACCTCGACCGTGCCCTGCATTCGGCGCGCGCCACGCGCATCCAGCATATCGGCGAGTTGCTGGTGCATCGCGGCACGCTTAGCCACGAGCAGCTGGAGACGGCCCTCGAAGAGATGAAGACCCATCCGACCATGCGCCTGGGCGACTGGCTGGTCGAGCACAAGATCATCTCGCCGGAGAGCCTCGAGGAGGCGCTTTGCGCCCAACTGGGTATTCCGCACGTCAATCTCGGCGACTACCACCCGTCGCCGGACGTGCTCGCCCTGATCCCCTACGAGATGGCGCTGCGCATGAACGTGCTGCCCCTGACCCGGCGTCACTCGGCGCTGGTGGTGGCCTGCGCTCGCCCGACCGACGAGGAGCTACTCTCCACCCTGCGCTTCTACACCGGGCTGGGCATCGAGCCGGTACTGGCGAGCTCGCACCAGATCGCCTCGGCCATCAACCGCGCCTACCGGGTGGAGATGGCCGGTTCCGGCGAGGAGCCCGTCTTCGGCGAGAAGAAAGATCCGGGCGAGAGCGATAACGCCAAGATCGACAGCGAGGCGACCAGCGCGCCGATCGTGCGCACGGTCAACACCCTGCTGATGCAGGCGATCAGCCGCGGGGCATCGGACGTGCACTTCCTGCCCCACCGTGACGAAGTGGAAGTCCGTTTCCGCATCGACGGCGTGCTGCAGACAATCCGCTCGATCAAGAAATCGCAGCTGCCGGCAATCGTCGCCAGGATCAAGATCCTCGGACGGATGAACATCGCCGAGAAGCGCCTGCCACAGGACGGCCACACCCGCGTTCAGATGGGCAAGCAGGAAGTGGACCTGCGCATCTCGGTCATGCCAGCCTACAACGGCGAGAGCGTGGTGATACGCATCCTCAACAAGGGCATGGGCCTCAAGCCCATTGACGCCCTGGGCATGTCGGAACAGGACGAACGGCTGATGCGCAGCCTGATCTCGCGTTCCCAGGGCATGATCCTGGTCACTGGCCCCACCGGTTCGGGCAAGTCGACCACGCTGTATTCGCTGCTCCAGGAGGTCAAGCGCCTCGATCCGCACATCATCACCGTCGAGGATCCGGTCGAATACGACATGGACGGCGTCGACCAGATCCAGGTGCATGCGGGCATCGGCTACACCTTCGCGCGGGCGCTGCGCAACATCCTCCGTCACGACCCGGACGTGATCATGATCGGGGAGATGCGTGACCTGGAGACCTCGGAGAGCGCCGTCAAGGCGGCCCTGACCGGCCACCTGGTGTTCTCCACCCTGCACACCAACGATGCCCCCTCGGCCATCACCCGCCTGGTCGACATGGGCGTGGAGCCCTACCTGGTCAGCTCCACGGTGATGGCGGTGCTCGCCCAGCGCCTGGTGCGCATTCTCTGCCCGCGCTGCAAGCACAAGCACGAGCCCGACGAGATGGTCCGCGAGACCATGGGCGTGAACAACGGCCAGGTCTTCTGGTCGTCGAAAGGCTGCGACCACTGCGACCAAACCGGTTACGTCGGCCGCACCATGGCCTACGAGTTGATCGTGGTCGACCGCGACATGGCCTTCCGCGTCGCCCACGGCATCACCACCGAGGAACTCCGCCAGATGGCCGTGAACAAGGGCATGCGGACGCTGACCCGCCATGCCCTCGACATGGCCCGGGCGGGGATCACCTCGCTGGAGGAAGCCTACCGCGTACGCCTCGAGGACCTCGGCGGCCCGGACGTCGAGGCCTAGGCGCACGACATATGGACCTATTGCTGATCGTCTTGGTGGCCATAGCGATGCTGCTGCTCGCACTCAGAGGCCGGCAGAAGCGAAACGGTCCCGGAGCGCGCCGTCGGCCGCAGCGGCCCACCCCACCCCCGCCCAGGGGGCGGCGGTGGTCGTTTTCCCGCCACCCGCGCGAGGACTGGCGTTACTGGCGCGACCTGGCGATCCTCATCGGCCTGGTATTGATGCTGTTGCTGGCCACCGTGGTGATCGGCACGCGAAACGGCTAACGCGGACGATCACCCTCCTGGCAGCCCCCACTGGCGGGCGAATGCCTCGGGCGGCACCGGGCGGCCATGGTAGTAACCCTGCTGCATGTCGGCGCCCAGTTCGGCCAGCAGGCGGGCCTGTTCAGGGGTCTCGACCCCTTCGGCGACGACCTTCAGGCGCAGGTTGTGCGCCAGGGCAATGGTTGCGGAAACGATCGCCCGGGCGTCGCCGCTGGTCATCATGTCGGCGGTGAACCCCCGGTCGATCTTCAGGCAATCCAGCGGGAAGCGCCGCAGGTAAGCCAGCGAGGAATACCCCGTTCCGAAGTCGTCGATCGAGAAGCGGAAGCCGGCGGCACGCAGTTCGGTCATGGTGGCCACGTGAGCGTCCACGTCCTGCATGAGTGCCGTTTCCGTGATCTCGAGGCTCAGTGCAGTGCCAGTGACCCCCACGGCGTCGCAGGCGGCGACCAGCGAACCGGCCAGGTCCGGATCGGCAAACTGTCTGGCGGAGAGGTTGACCGAGAGCTTGATGCCCTGACCCCACTGGGCGGTCTGCCACGCGGCCTGTTCGATCACCTGCCGACCGATCGGCAGGATCATCCCGGTCTCCTCGGCGAGGGGAATGAACTCACCGGGGCCGATCGGGCCCCACTCCGGGTGATCCCAGCGCAACAACGACTCGGCGCCGACCAGCCGTCCCTCGGCGTCGACCAACGGCTGGTAATGCAACCGGAACTGCCGGTGCTCGATGGCCTGGCGCAACCCGGTCTCCAGGTCGACACGTCGCCGGACGGCCTCGTTCATCGCCGGCGTGAACAGGCTGTAGGTGTTGCGCCCGCTCTGCTTGGCACGGTACATGGCGATGTCGGCGTGCTTGAGCAGCTCCTCGCCGTCCGCCCCGTCATCCGGATAGAACGCGACGCCGACCGAGCAGCCGATCACCAGCTCCCGCCCTTCCAGCAGCACGGGATGGCTCAACGAGTCGATGATGCGCTGGACGACGTCCCCGACCGGCTCGAAATCCTCGATGTCCGGCAACAGGGCGAGGAACTCGTCTCCACCCGTCCGGGCGACCGAATCGTCCTCCCGCAGGCAGCCGGTGAGCTTGCCGGCCACCGCTTCGAGCAGCTGGTCGCCGACGGCATGCCCGAGGGTGTCGTTGATCTTCTTGAAGTGGTCGAGATCGATGAACAGCACCGCCAGGCGTCCGCCACCCCGATGGGCGTGCGCGATGGCGAGATCGAGCCGGTCGTGGAACAGGCGGCGATTGGGCAGCCCGGTCAGCGGATCGTAGTAGGCCAGGTGCCGGATCCGGCGCTCGCTCTCCTTGATCTCGGTGATATCGGAGAACAAGGCCGCGTAGTGGGTGACCTCGCCGTTCTCGTCGGTAATCGCCTTGATGGTGAGCAGTTCGGGGTAGATCTCGCCGTTCTTGCGCCGGTTCCAGATCTCGCCGCGCCACTGCCCGTCGCGGGCGAGCGTGGCCCACATGCGGTCGTAGAACGCCTTGTCGTGGCGCCCGGACTGCAGGATGGCGGGCGACTCGCCGATCACCTCCTCGGGACGATAGCCGGTCAGGTCGGTGAACGCCGGGTTCACGCGCATGATGCGACCCCGCTCGTCGGTGATCATGATGCCCTCGAGCGAGGTCTGGATCACCTTCTCGGCCAGCTGCAGGTTGCGCTGGGAACTCGCCAGCGCCGAATCACGCGCCTCCAGCGCCGAACGAAGCTCGTCCACGTAGGCCAGCTCGATGCCGGACAACAGGTCGGCGAAACTCACCAGCCCCTCGACCTGCCCGTCGCGCTCGACCCCGATGTGCCGCACGCCGCGCTCGTTCATCATGTTGCGCACGTGGAAGAGACTCGCGTCCGCCGGGACGCTGAACAGGTTGCGCGTGCAGACACGACCGACGGCGGTATCCCCGTGTCGACCCGCGATCAGGCCGATCAGGTCACGCTCGGTGAGGATGCCGTGTCCACCGTCGTCGAGCGCTACCAGCACCGCGTCGACGCGGGCCTCGCGCATGCGCCGCGCCGCCGACGAGAGCGTCTCGGTCTCGCCCACCTCGACGCATTCGTGGCCGACCAGCGTGCCGACCGTCCGGAAATGTAGATAGTGCTCGATGCCCTGGTTGAGCACCACGTCGGTCAGCGAGATGATGCCCCGCACGGGCGCCCGCTCCCCGTCCTGTACCAGCAGATGACGGATGTGACGCTCGCGGAACTGGTGGGCCGCATCGGTGAGGCTCGCACCCCCCGGAATCGAGCGCACCGGCGAGCTCATCATCTCGCTGACCGGTCGGTCGAACACCTCAGGCGAGGAAAGATCCAGCGACAGGGCGTCGTGTTCGGTCCAGATGCCGACCGGCCGCTCGTCCTCCGTCACCACGATCGAACTGACACCCGCGGCGCGCATCCGCCCCGCCGCCTCGAAAACCGGGGTCTCGGGGCGACAGGCCACCACCTCACGACCGGGGGACAGGATGTCGGCGATGCGCGGATCGTATTGGAGTTCGCTGGCGTTCACGGGCTATGGCATCCGTCGGGAAGGTGCATGACAGCAGGAAACGCCGGGCAGGGCGCGACTCGTCGCAGCAAGACGGTCACGGCGCCCGGAGCTCTCCACGTGCTCCGTCCTGCCCGGGCCTGTTCGACCGGGCAAGGGTCCGACGGTCCTTGTCAGTGGGCTGATCAGGCTCAGGCCGTGACCACGGGGATGTCCTTGAGCATCTGCAGGCCCTTCGTGGCCTCTTCCTGGTACTCCTCGATCTCGTTGAAGTTGAGGTAGCGGTAGA
>CAYUAO010000127.1:0-6078 GCA_964442775.1 uncultured Halothiobacillus sp.
GTTTGCCCGCACTCATCGTTGCCGTCCCTCGACGGGCAATGAGCCCGCCTTCGGCTCGGCGCCTCGATTGCGAATAAACCCGCGAGCCAGAGATGCCATCGAATCGTGCAGAGTTTCCCTATGGAACCGTGTGGGGAGAGCGGTTCGGAAGCGGGCGTCCCGGGGTGTCCGGGAGGCCGGTCCCGCGGGCGCGCCAATTGCCGCCGCAGGGCGTTTGCGGTACCATTCTGCCCTTATATCGGGCCCGTCGGTCCGCCATCAACCTCCTGTCGCTTATGGCTCGTCAATGACCAAGTTCGTCTTCGTTACCGGTGGGGTCGTCTCGTCACTGGGCAAGGGAATCGCCGCCGCCTCGCTGGGCGCGTTGCTCGAGTCGCGCGGGCTGCGCGTGACGTTGATGAAGCTCGATCCCTACATCAACGTCGATCCCGGCACGATGAGCCCCTTCCAGCACGGCGAGGTGTTCGTCACCGACGACGGTGCGGAGACGGACCTCGACCTGGGTCACTACGAGCGCTTCGTGCGCTCCCCGGTCGGGCGGCGCAACAACTTCACCACCGGGCGGGTCTACGAGACGGTCATTCGCCGCGAGCGCCGCGGTGACTACCTCGGCGGCACCGTCCAGGTCATCCCGCACGTCACCGACGAGATCAAGCGCCGCGTGGTCGAGGGCTCGAAGGGCTACGACGTGGCCCTGATCGAGATCGGCGGCACGGTGGGCGACATCGAGTCGCTGCCATTCCTCGAGGCGATTCGCCAGCTCGGCGTGGAGTTGGGCCACGATCGCGCCATCTTCATGCACCTGACCCTGGTGCCTTACATCAAGGCCGCCGGCGAGGTAAAGACCAAGCCGACCCAGCACTCGGTCAAGGAGTTGCGCTCGATCGGCATCCAGCCCGACATCCTGGTGTGTCGAGCCGAGGTGCCGTTGCCGGAAGAGGAGCGACGCAAGATCGCGCTGTTCACCAACGTCGAGCACGACGCGGTCATTTCCGCCATCGACGCGGACACCATCTATCGCATCCCGCGGCTGCTGCACGCGCAGAAGCTCGACGAGACGGTGCTGAGAAAGCTCCATCTCTCCGCCGGCCCGGCGGACCTGACCGAGTGGGACCGCGTTGTCGAGGCGCAGACCAAGCCCGATCGCATCGTCGACATCGCCATGGTGGGCAAGTACGTGGATCTCGTCGACGCCTACAAGAGCGTCAACGAGGCGCTGCTGCACGCCGGCATCCAGACCCGCACCCGGGTGAACATCCACTACTTCGACTCCGAAGCCTTCGAGCGCGACGGCGTGTCGCGGCTGGAGGGCATGGACGCGATCCTCGTGCCGGGCGGCTTCGGCTCGCGTGGGGTGGAGGGCAAGATCGCGGCGGTGCGCTACGCCCGCGAATCGGGCAAGCCGTACCTCGGCATCTGCCTGGGCATGCAGGTGGCGGTGATCGAGTACGCCCGCCACGTGGCGGGGCTCGAGGGAGCACACTCGACGGAGTTCGACCGCGAGGCGGAGAACCCGGTCATCGCGCTGATCACCGAGTGGCGCGACGAGGAGGGTAACCTGGTCGAGCGTGGCGAGGACGTCGACATGGGCGGCACCATGCGCCTGGGCGCACAGCGCTGCCGGATCCGGCCGGGCACGCTCGCGCATCGCATCTATGACCGGGACGAGATCAGCGAGCGGCATCGCCATCGCTACGAGTTCAACAACGGGTACCAGAAGACCCTGGCCGAGGCCGGCCTGGTGTTCGCCGGCTGGTCGGCGGAGAACGAACTGGTCGAGACGGTGGAACTGCCGGATCATCCGTTCTTTTTCGCCTGCCAGTTCCACCCGGAATTCCGGTCCACCCCGCGTGACGGTCACCCGCTGTTCGTGGCGTTCGTCGACGCGGCCCACGTGCAGCGGGTGGGCAGGGCCGAGGCATTGGACGAGGCATGAGCATGAAACTGTTGGACTTCGAGGTCGGACTGGACCAGCCGCTGTTCCTGATCGCCGGTCCCTGCGTGATCGAGTCGGCGGATCTGGCGCAGGAAACCGCCGGGCGCCTGAAGGAAATGGCGGAAACCGCCGGCATCCGGCTGATCTACAAGAGCTCCTTCGACAAGGCGAACCGCTCGTCCACCGAAAGCTTCCGCGGTCCGGGGCTGGAGAAGGGCCTGGCGATCCTCGAGGACGTCAGGCGCGAGTTCGGCCTGCCGGTGCTCACCGACGTCCACGAGGACACGCCGCTCGAGGAGGTCGCTTCGGTGGTCGACGTGCTCCAGACCCCGGCCTTCCTCTGCCGCCAGACCAACTTCATCCAGAACGTCGCCCGCCAGGGTAAGCCGGTGAACATCAAGAAGGGCCAGTTCCTGGCGCCCTGGGACATGGTCAACGTGGTCGAGAAGGCCCGTGCCGTGGGCAATGACCAGGTGATGGTCTGCGAGCGCGGGGTGTCCTTCGGCTACAACACGCTGGTCTCAGACATGCGCGGGCTGGCGATCATGCGCCAGACCGGCGCACCGGTGGTCTTCGACGCCACCCACTCGGTCCAGCAGCCGGGCGGGCAGGGCAAGGCCTCGGGCGGGCAGCGCGAGTTCGTGCCGGTCCTCGCCCGTGCCGCCGTGGCCGCGGGCATCTCGGGGCTGTTCATGGAGACCCATCCGGACCCGGCCAGGGCGCTCTCCGACGGGCCCAACGCCTGGCCGCTCGACGAGATGACCGACCTGTTGCTGACGCTCACCACCCTCGATCGTACGGTCAAGGCCTCGGGTTTTCCGGAGAACGCGCGGCTGGGCCTGACGGACTGAGCTGGGGTTGGGCCGACCTTGGCAAAAAAGGGCCGGCCGAAAAACGAATACAGGGCCGGGCACGCAAGGCGCCGGCTCGCAACCGATCCAAACCGAACATCAAGATCAGGAGAACACTGCATGGCAGCCATCGAGCGAGTGCACGCACGCGAAGTGATCGATTCACGCGGCAATCCGACCGTCGAGGCCGAGGTCCACCTGGCCGGCGGCATCGTGGGTCGGGCAATCGTGCCTTCGGGTGCGTCCACCGGTGCGCGCGAGGCGATCGAGCTGCGCGACGGCGACAAGGGGCGATTCCTCGGCAAGGGCGTCACCCGCGCGGTGGCCAACGTCAACGGCGAGATCAACGAGGCGATCAAGGGCATGAGCGTCCACGCGTTGTCGGACATCGACAACCGGATGATCGAGCTCGACGGCACCGAGAACAAGTCGCGCCTGGGCGCGAACGCCATCCTCGCCGTCTCGCTGGCTGCCGCCCAGGCCGGTGCGCTCGAGCGTGGCCAGCCGCTGTTCTCCTACCTCGGTGGAGACGCGGCCGTGACCCTGCCGGTACCGATGATGAACATCATCAACGGCGGCGAGCACGCCGACAACTCCATCGACATGCAGGAGTTCATGATCATCCCGGCCGGCGCGCCGAGCTTCTCCGAGGCGCTGCGCTACGGCGTCGAGGTGTTCCACGCGCTCAAGCAGGTGCTGGCCGCGCGCGGCCTGTCCACCGCCGTCGGCGACGAGGGCGGCTTCGCCCCCGACCTGCCCTCGAACGAGGCGGCGATCGAGGCGATCATGGAGGCGATCGAGAAGGCAGGCTACACCCCGGGCAAGGACGTATTCCTGGGCCTGGACGCGGCGAGCTCCGAGTACGTCAAGGACGGCAAGTACGTCCTGGCCGGCGAGAACCGCACGCTGGATGCCGCCGGCATGGTCGACCTGCTCGCCGAGTGGGTCGAGAAGTACCCGATCCTCTCGATCGAGGACGGCATGGCCGAGGACGACTGGGATGGCTGGGCGCTGCTGACCGAGCGACTGGGCGACAAGTGCCAGCTGGTCGGCGACGACCTGTTCGTCACCAACGAGAAGATCCTGCGCGAGGGCATCGAGCGCAAGGTCGCCAACTCGATGCTGGTGAAGGTCAACCAGATCGGCACCCTGACCGAGACGCTGGCGGCCATGCGCCTGGCGCAGGAGAACGGCTACAGCAACGTCGTCTCCCACCGCTCCGGCGAGACCGAGGATACCACCATCGCCGACCTCGCCGTGGCCACCAACGCCGGCCAGATCAAGACGGGCTCGCTGTCGCGCTCCGACCGGATCGCCAAGTACAACCAGTTGCTGCGCATCGAGGAGCGCCTGGGCGACAGGGCGCGCTTCCCGGGGCGCTCGGCCTTCGGTCAGTAAGGGCTTGTCGGTCGGAAGGCGCTGAGCCCGTGACGCCCGTTCGCTTGGCCCGGCGCGACCGACCGACCCGGGGTCGTGGAACGTTGGCGTGGTCGGAGGGCGCGTGAGGCTGCTGACCGTCATCCTGGTGTTGATGCTGGCCGGCCTGCAGTGGCGGGTCTGGTTCAGCGAGGCCGCGGTGGGTGAGGTGAACGCCAAGCGGGAACGGCTGGAGGTCCTGGAGGCCGAGCAGGCCCGACTCGAACGGCGTAACGAGACCCTGGCGGCGGAGGTCGACAGCCTGCGCGAGGGTGTCGAGGCCGTCGAGGCGCAGGCGCGTTTGACCCTCGGCCTGGTCCGGGAGGGCGAACGTTTCTACCAGGTGGTCGAAGGCGTCCGCCCTGACACCATCACGCCGCCCGTGGTCGATCCGGCCCGGGTGACTCATCCGCCCGTCGATCATGACTGAACCCCGTCTTCATTCCGGACTGCCGCCCTGCCGCCTCGATCGCGCCATCCGTCGATGCCCGACCGGGCCTGGGCCGGGGCGGCGATGATCGAGCCGAGGAGATTGCCCCGGGCCGCGGCCAGCCCGGCCGAGGCCGGACGCTGGTGGCTGGTGATCCCGGCGGCGGGCTTTGGTCGACGGATGGGTGGCGAGACGCCCAAGCAGTACCTGCGGCTGGGCGAGCGCTCGATACTCGAGATCACGCTGTCCCGGTTCGCCGGCATGCCGGGGCTGGCCGGCGTGGTGCTGGTAACGGGCGAGCGGGTGCCGCCCGGGGCGATCGAGGCGCTGGAGCTCGCGGGCGTTTCGATCCACCGCGTCGACGGCGGGGCGAGCCGGGCGCAGAGCGTTCTCAATGGCCTGGGCCTGTTTCGCGATCACTGGGCGCGTCTGCGCGCCGCGGCGGCGGGCCGGGCGGAGCCGAGCTTGGAAGCCGGGGCGGCCGAGGGGCTGGCCGAGTGGGTGATGGTGCACGACGCGGCGCGACCCTGCGTGTCACCGCACGACCTCGAGCGGCTGCTTGACGCGGCGCGCTACCCGGATGGCGCCCTGTTGACCGCGCCGGTGCGCGACACCATCAAGCGTGTCGACCCCGACGGACGCGTGACCGGAACGGTCGACCGACGCGGCCTTCGTCACGCCCTCACGCCCCAGTTGTTCCCCGTCGGCGTGCTGCTCGAGGCGATCGAGCGAGGGCTGGGGGCGGGGGCGGAGATCACCGACGAGGCCTCCGCGGTCGAACGGTTGGGCCTGTTTCCCCGGGCCGTCGACGCTGGCGCCGACAACATCAAGATCACGCACCCGGAGGACTTGGGCATCGCCCGGGCCATCCTCGAGCGTCAGGGAGTGTTCCGATGATCGATCCGTCCTGTTTGCGCGTCGGCCACGGCTTCGATGTTCACGCCTTCGAACCGGGAGACCACCTGGTGATCGGGGGTTGTCGGATTCCCTTCGATCGTGGCTTTCGGGCCCATTCGGACGGCGACGTACTGTTGCATGCGATCTGCGACGCCCTGCTCGGGGCGGCGGGGCGCGGTGATATCGGCCGACACTTCCCTGACACGGACGCGGCCTGGAAGGACGTCGACAGTCGCGAACTGCTCGAGCGCGTCGTCGCATTGGTCGGCGATGATGGCTGGCGGCTGGTCAACGTCGACGCCACCGTGATCGCGCAGGCGCCGAAGCTCGCGCCGTGGATCGAACCGATGCGCGAGGCGATCGCGATGGCGGGCGGCTGGTCGCCCGGACAGGTCAACGTCAAGGCGACCACCTCCGAGAGACTGGGGTTCACGGGGCGGGGCGAGGGCATCGCCGCCGAAGCGGTCGCGATGCTCGCCCGGGTCGGGCGGGCGGATTGATTTATGGGGGGCGCCCAAGTAGTCTTGTCGCCCGTTTCCCCGGGGCGG
>CAYUAO010000128.1:0-6012 GCA_964442775.1 uncultured Halothiobacillus sp.
GAACTGCTCTCCGGCGGCGAGCGCAACCGGCTGCTGCTGGCCAAGCTGTTCGCCAAGCCGGCCAACCTGCTGGTACTCGACGAACCCACCAACGATCTGGATCTCGAGACCCTCGAGGTACTCGAGCAGGCTCTGGCCGACTACGACGGCACCCTGCTGCTGGTCAGCCACGACCGGGCGTTTCTCGACAACGTCGTCACCAGCCTGCTGGTCTTCAAGGGCGACGGCGAGATCGAGGAGGTCTTCGGCGGCTACCAGGACTACCTCGACGAGCGGGAGCGGGCCGTGCCGGCCAGCCCAGCAAAGCCCTCCCCCGGGGCCAACGCGGACAAGCCGGGGGCCAACAGGCCGAAGAAGGCGAAAAAGCGCTCCTACAAGGACCAACGCGAACTCGACGCCCTGCCCGCCCGCATCGAGGCACTGGAGACCGAACAGGCCGAATTGCAGGTGCGCATCAACGACCCCGCTTTCTACCAGAACGATGCCGCCGAGATCGAGCGCACGCTCGCCCGTATGGGCGAACTGGAGCGGGAGCTGGAGACCGCGCTCGATCGCTGGATGGAACTGGAAGGCGACTGAAAACTCATCCCGGCGCGGTTCCCTTCAAGCCGATGAACCCGGCGCAGCCAGAATGCCCCGCTTTCGTGAATCCGGTTCATGACGCCCACGCCGAGCATCATGGAAGAAACCCTGGCCTGTGGCGCATGACCGCAGTAGCACGCAGGAACTAAAGATTCCCGGCGGGTGGCCGATGACCCGGGCCCGACCACTGTCCAGATCCAGACAACGGAGTTCATGCATGCCAGCCCTGTTCAAGAACCTGACCATCGGCGCCCGACTCGCCCTGGGCTTCGCCCTGGTCATCGTTTTCATCGCCGTTCTGGTCATCCCGTTGGTGATCACCGAATTCTCGGCGACGATCAAGCAGGCCCAGCAACGCGAACTGCGCGGGCTGTTCGAGAGCGCACAGGCCGAGATCGCCGCCGAGGGGCGCCTGGCCGAAGCCCTGAGCACGACCATCTCCCGGGTTCCGGATGTCGAACAGGCCATGGCCGGCGAGGACCGCGAGCGGATCAGGGAGCTCACGTTGCCGATGTTCGACACGATGCGCGACGACTACGGCGCCCGTCAGTTCCAGTTTCACCTGCCGCCGGCCACCTCCTTCTTCCGCGTACACAAGCCGGAAAAGCACGGTGACGATCTTTCCGGTTTCCGCAAGACCGTGCTCGCCACGAACAACGAACGCAAGCGCGTCCGCGGGCTGGAGCGTGGCGTGGCCGGTCTCGGGATGCGCGGCATCGCGCCCATCAGCCACGGGGGCGAGCACCAGGGCAGCGTCGAATTCGGCATGAGCTTCGGCCAGCCGTTCTTCGACAAGTTCAAGAAAGGCTACGGCGTGGATATCGGCCTGTACCTCGAGAACGACGGCGGCGGCTTCGAGACCTTCGGCTCGACCCTTGACGCACCGGACGCACTCGACGACGAGCGGCTGCGCGCCGCCCAGGGCGAGACCACGATCTGGGAACACTCGCTCGGCGACACCCCCACGGTCACCTACGCTCACACCATCGCCGACTTCTCGGGTGACCCGGTGGGCGTGCTGGCGGTGAGCATGGATCGCAGCGAATACGTCGAGCGACAGGCCGCCGCGCGCAACAAGGTCATCTCCGTGATGGCCGTCGCGATCGCCATCGCCGCGATCATCGGCTTTTTGATTACCCGCAGCATCACGCAGCCGCTGCGCCGCACCGTCAGGGCGATGGACGACATCGCCGCCGGTGACGGCGACCTCACCCAGACGCTTGACGAGGACGGCCGCGACGAGATCGCCGACCTGTCGGCCGCCTTCAACCGCTTCGCCGGCAAGATGCGCGAGTCGATACGCGAGGTGGCCAACTCGACCGGACAACTGTCGGCCTCGGCCGAGGAACTCTCGCAGATCACCGCCGACACCAACGAGGGCGTTCAGCGACAGCGCGAGGAGACCGAGATGGTCGCCACGGCGATGAACGAGATGACCACCACCGTCCAGGACATCGCGCAGAACGCCTCGGGCGCGGCCGACGCCGCCCAGAACGCCGACGAGGAGGCCAAGGATGGTCAGCGCGTGGTCAACGAGACCATCGACCACGTCGCGGCCCTCGCCGACGAGATCGAGGAAGCCGGAGCGATCATCGGCAACCTCGAATCGGCCAGCGAGAAGATCAGCACGGTGGTCGACGTGATCCGCGAGATCGCCGAGCAGACCAACCTGCTGGCGCTCAATGCCGCGATCGAGGCCGCCCGCGCCGGCGAACACGGTCGTGGCTTCGCGGTGGTCGCCGAGGAAGTCCGCTCGCTGGCGAGCAAGACCCAGGCCTCCACCCTGGAGATCCGCGAGATGGTCGAGAGCATCCAGGGCGGCTCCAAGCAGGCGGTCGGTGCCATGCAGAGCAGCCAGGTGCACGCCCGCAAGACTGCCGACCAGGCCCGCGAGGCCGGCCAGTCGCTGGTCACCATCACTCGCGCGATCGAGACGATCACCGACATGAACCACCAGATCGCCTCGGCCGCCGAGGAACAGGGCCAGGTGGCCGAGGAGATCAACCGCAACGTTTCCAATATCAACGAGGCCGCTTCGCAAACGGCCGAGGGCGGTGCGCAGACCTCCACGGCCAGTCACGAGCTGGCGCGGCTGGCCTCCCAGCTGCAGGCTCTGGTCAACCAGTTCCGGACCTGACAGAGAGGAAACCGCAAAACGGAAAGGCCCGGCGACCGGTCGGTCGCGGGGCCTTTCTTCGTCCTGAACTCGCGGCCGGTCAGTCGGTCGACGACGACTCTTCGGCCCGGATACGGGCGCGGACGAACTCGCTGTGCGGCACGTACAGGAGCTCGGCGATCTGGCGAATGATCGACTCCTCGAGGTGATGCTTCTCGTCGTCCGCCAACGCCACCCGCCACAGCGTCTCGACCACTCGACAGCGCTCGGCCGGCGACATCCGGTCGTTGAGCACGCGCACGAAGGGGAAGAAGCCGGTCGAATCGTCGACCTCGGCGACCGCGTGCTCCACCAGTTCGCGGGCATCGGCCGAGGTCAGGCCGAAGTCCTCGACCAGCGCCGAGGAAATGATCTCGAGTTCGTCCTCGGCGATGTCGTAATCGGCGCGAGCCACTTCCATCAACAGGATGGCGACCGCGGCATTGACCGAGCGGGGAGATTCCGACAGCTCGCCGGTGTCGTCGGGAAAGAACAGCTTCTTGAGGGTGTCGAGCATGGATCGAACCGTGGGCCTGGTGCATGTGGGTCCGGGCTGTGACCGACGGATCGGGGAGACGTTCCGAGCCAATCCGGCTCCGGTACACTGCGCTCTACCATGATCGGCTATCTGCACTTCATCCGCCAACACTGGCGCTTTCTGGCGTTCGGCCTGCTCATCGCCTTTCTGTCCAGCTTTGGTCAGATCTTCTACTTCGGCGTGTTCGGCGGCGAGTTGCGGGCGGCCTTCGCTCTCTCCCACGGCCAGTACGGCCTGGTCTACTCGCTCGCCACGCTGGGCAGCGGCCTGGCGATCGTCTGGGCCGGCCGCCAGCTCGATCGCATGTCGCTCGCGCGCTTCGTGACGCTGGTCGCCCTGGGCGTGGTGACAGGCAGCCTGTTTCTGGCTTCCGCCCAGACGACCGCAATCCTGACCCTCGCCCTGTTCCTGCTGCGTTTCTGTGGCCAGGGACTGTTCACGCATGTCTCGGCGACCAGCATGGCGCGATACTTCGATGCCAACCAGGGCAAGGCGGTCAGCATCGCCGCCAAGGGTCTGCCGCTGGGCGAGGCGGTA
Organism: uncultured Halothiobacillus sp.; assembly: GCA_964442775.1. GTDB lineage: Bacteria > Pseudomonadota > Gammaproteobacteria > Halothiobacillales > Halothiobacillaceae > Guyparkeria. The sequence continues at coordinate 3,813 of CAYUAO010000128.1, forward strand.
ATGCCGGCCGTCGGCGTCGCCCTGGCACTCGCCGGTTACCTGGCCGCGGCGGTCGCGCTGGCCTGGTCGGCGATCGACAATGGAAAGACGCCATGAAGCGGTTGTCGCATCCACTGGGCGAAATCCAGGTCACGCACAAGCGTATCCGCCACCTCTACCTCCGGCTCGGCGAGACGCCCGACACCCTGCGGGTGAGCGCTCCGCTGCGATTCGGTGATGCCGAGATCCACGCCTTCGTGAGCGCCCGCTCCGAATGGGTACGGCGGCAGCGTGAAAAAATGGCCCGCCGGCCGACCGGTTTCGACAGCGGTACACTGGCGGATCAGTTTCACCTGTTCGGCCGTTCATATCGGCTGGAGACGGCACATGACCCGGTGCTGCGGCCCGGCAAGGCAATGGTGCACAGCGTTGACGAACGACTCGTGATCACCACCCGCCGTAATGACCCCTCGACCGCGTGGCTGGCCTTGCGGGAGCACTGCCGGGCCCTGCTCGACCAGACCCTGTGCGACCGGGTACCCCACTGGGCCGAGCGCATGATGCTGCCCGTACCGGTGCACCGCATCCGGCGCATGAGAACCCGCTGGGGCAGCTGCAATATCCGCGACCGGCGGATCTGGTTGAACCTGGAGCTTGTCCGCATGCCGCCCGAGGTGATCGACCTGGTGGTCGTCCATGAACTGGCCCACCTGTTCGAACGCGGCCATAACCGGCGTTTCTACGCGGTCATGGACCACGCCTACCCCGACTGGCGCCGCTGGGAACCCGCCCTCTCCGAGTACGGCATCATCGGCCTGTAAGGCAGCGCATTGGGCTAGACTCCCCCTCCCGAAACGAATCTCAGGACAGGCGTACGAATCGATGTGTGGCATTTGTGGATGGCTGGAAACCAGCGGACGTGACGGCAACCTGACGGCCGTGCGGCGAATGACGAGCCGGCTGGAACGGCGCGGGCCGGACCACGAGGGGAGTTTCTCCGACGGCCCGCTGGCCTTCGGCCACCGCCGGCTGTCGATCCTGGATCTCTCCTTCCACGGTCACCAGCCGATGGTCGACCGCGAGCGCGGGCTGGCGATCGTCTTCAACGGCACCATCTACAACCACCCGCAGCTGCGCGAGGAACTCCAGTCGCTCGGGCATCGCTTCGCCTCCACCGGCGACACCGAGGTCATCCTCACCGCCTTTCGTGAATGGGGACCGGACTGCGTCTCGCGCCTCGACGGCATGTTCGCCTTCGCCATCTGGGACATGCGCGACGAGTCGCTCTTCCTGTTCCGCGATCGCCAGGGCATCAAGCCGCTCTACCACACCGTCGGCGACGGACCGTTCCGCTTCGCCTCGAGCATCCCGGCGCTGCTGGCCGCGGGCAACATCGATACCGATTTCGACCCCGCCGCCCTGCACCACCAGTTCACCCTGCACGCCGTGGTGCCCGCCCCCCGCACCATCTTCCGCGGCGTGAACAAGCTGCCGCCGGGCCACTGGATGCGGGTCGATCGCAACGGCAACCAGACGTTGCAGCGCTACTGGGCCATCGACACCGCCGAGGACCACGACGTCCCGGCCGAACAATGGCCGGAGATCATCCACGAGCGGCTGCTAGAAGCCGTCAGGAAGCGCCTGGCCATCAGCGACGTGCCGGTGGGCGTGCTGCTCTCCGGCGGGCTGGATTCCTCGCTGATCGTCGCGCTGGCCCACGAGGCGGGCGTCACCCCGAAGACCTTCACCATCGGCTTCGAGGACCAGCCCGAGGAAAAGGGCAGCGAGTTCGAGTACGCCGACCCGGTCGCCGAGCGCTATGCCACCGAGCACTTCCGCTTCCACGTGCCCAACGAGCAGGTGCTCACCCGCCTGCCCGAGGCGGTGCGCGAGATGAACGAGCCGATGTTCGGCCAGGACGCCGTGGCCTTCTACCTGCTCTCCGAGCAGGTCTCGCGCGAGGTGAAGGTGGTGCTCTCCGGCCAGGGCGCCGACGAGGTCTTCGGCGGGTACTTCTGGTACCCGAAGATGGCGGAAACGGAAGGCTCGGACCTCGAGCGCTTCGCGCCGTACTACTTCGACCGCAGCCACGAGGAGCTGATGGCGATGGTCACCGAGCGCTTCCGCGGGCCGGATGCCACCAGCGAGCTGGTGAAGCAGGGACTGGCCGGGGCCGGACGCGGCTCGTTCGCCAACCGGGTGCTGGGTTTCGACGCCAGCA
>CAYUAO010000129.1:0-6002 GCA_964442775.1 uncultured Halothiobacillus sp.
GGACATCTGCTGCGTCGCGAGGTCCATCCCTGGGCCTAGCCCTTCGGGCCGGCTCCCGCCGGCCGAACCGGCGTCCTGCCGATTCGGTTTCGTCCGAGGATGCGGGAATCACCCTTCCGCGGCGGACGAGCGCCTTGCATCTGCCCGGCTCAAGGCGCGCAGAGCGATATCCGATTCGTGCAGAGTTTCCCTAGCCACGGCCCGCTCACGCTCCTCGAGCCAGCGCCGATACGGCTCGAGCAACGCTCGCTGCTCGGGCGTCCAGTGATCGTCGGTGGCCAATCGATCGATCTCGGCGAACAACGAGGGGAAGTCGCGATCCGGGTTCGACGCCGGTTCGTCGTCCCCGGTGAGCCGCCGCCCGGGACGCAACTGGTCGACCAGCCGGGCCCGCCATCGTTCCATCGCGACCTCGTCGAGCGCCTCGGGCAGGTTGCGGGCGACGAAGCCCTCCACCAGTTCCGGCAGGCGCGGGTCCTCGAACCGCCCGGCAAGCAGGTCGCGGGCGTGATCGACCGCCTCGGCGCGGGAGCGCAGGTCGCGGGCTCGCCGCCACCAGCCCTCAAGCTGACGCCGGTCGGCGTTCGGCACGAATCCGGCGTAGAGCGCCTGCTCGACCGGACGCGGGGGAAACTCCCCTTCGGTCCGTTCCAGCGCCCCGATCAGCCGCTCGCGCAAGGCGTCGAAGTGACGACGGAAGAGGCGCGCATGCTCGTCGATGCGGTCACGGTCGATCACCATGCGCTGGGCCACGCCGTCGCGATCGAGGGTCTCGGCCGGCAGGACGACGGGGACCCGGTTGAGGTGGATCGACTTGATCGGCAGGCGCAACTCGTCCCAGTCGCGCTCGGCCTCGATCGGCGGGCTCTTGAGAAAGCGACGCCCGGCCCACTCCTCCGCCTGCAGGTCGAGCCAGGGCGTGGGATCGAAACGCAGATCCCAGCACTCGCGTCGGTTGCGGTTGCCGTCGACCTGGCCGAAGGAGCAGAACAGCGACGCCGACGCCACCCGCGCCGGCAGCCGTGGCGAGACGTGCAGGAAGGGGGCATGGTCCGGCTGGTCGACCAGTCGGGCGACCTCGCGCTTGTCGCGGGCGGCGAGCAGGCGCTCCCACAGGGCGGGGTCGGCATTCCGCAGCGCGCGCGCCAGTTCGATGGTCGCCTCGACGTCACTGAGCGCGTCGTGGGCGTTCTCGTGGGTCAGGCCGTTGGCGGCCGAGAGTTCGGAGAGGCGGAGGGTCGGGCGCCCGTTACCGTCCACGGGCCACTCGAGCGACTCGGGGGCCAGCAGGCGATAGGCTCGCGCGGCATCCAGCACGTCGAAACGGCTGTTGCCGTCGGCCCACTCGTGTCGATAGGGATCGAGCAGGTTGCGCCAGAAGAGAAAGCGCAGCATCGGGGCGTCGAAGCGCAGGTTGTTGAATCCGACCACGCAGGTGTTGGACCGACTCACCAGCCGATGGATACGGTTGGCGAGATTCGCCTCGCTCTGGGCGTCGGCCAGCACGGGATCATCGGGCAACAGGCCGGTGGTCATCACCGCCGCCGGGTGAGCGAGGCAATCCTCGGGCGGGCGGGCGTACCAGACGACGGGCTCGCCGATCGGCTCGAGCGCCATGTCGGTGCGGATGGCGGCGAACTGCAGGGGTCGATCGAACACCGGGTCGGCCCCGGTGGTCTCCAGGTCGAAGAACAGGAAGCTCGGTGGGTGGTTGGTGATGGTCAAGGGCCTGACTCCGTGGCATTGGCGAAACCCGGCACGCGTCGCTCCGCACTCGGCTTGGCAGGCCCGGTGTGGCGCGAGCCGAGCGACATCCGATTCGTGCAGGGTTTCCCTTGGTGAATCATTCCGCCGGCTCGACCACCGACAGCAGCTCGCCCAGACGCCCCGGCTCGCCGGTCAGCCGCCAGCGATAGGTCACCATCCCCGCGAGCACGGCCTGCACGTAGGCGCGTGTCTCGTCGAAGAGGATGGTGTCGACCCAGACGTCACCCGGCATCGGCACGGACGGCATCCAGTCGCGGATACGGCCCGGACCGGCGTTGTAGGCGGCGGTGGCGAGCGGGATCTGACCGTCGAAACGCTCGGCCATGTGCCCGATGTAGGCGGTACCCAGCGCCACGTTGGTACCGGCGTCGTCCAGCTGACGCGGCGAGAGACCCAGCCCGGCCTGCCGGTTGATCCAGCGGGCGGTCCCCGGCATCAACTGCATCAGCCCCTGCGCCCCGGCGCCCGAGCCGATGTCGCGCATGAACAGGCTTTCACGACGCATGATCGAGTAGACCCACTCGGCGGGCACGTCCTGCCGGTCGGCTTGCGCCTCGACGATCGAGCGGTACGGCAGGGCGAAGCGCGTCGCGTACCAATCGGGATCGTGGAGCCCGTCCATGCGCGCGATGACCACCGAGGCCCGGTCATGCCACTCGTCCTCGCGGGCGAGATAGGCCAGGGCGGGCAGGAGCTCGTCGCCCAGTTCGCCGGTGTCATGGTCGAAAAGACGCCGCGCGTCCTCCGGACGATCCAGCCGCTGCAGGGCGAAGGCAAGTGACAGCCTGGGTCGATCGGCGAGCGCGTCAACCGCCTCGGCCGGCGGCTCGGGTGGCGCCTGGCCGTCCCCCGACAGGGAATAGCGCAGACCGAGCCGGTCGGCGGCGAGAAACCCGTGGTAGTCGGGCGTGTCGGCCAGCTCGCGCCACGCGGTGCGCGCGGCGGTCGTCCGTCCGAGATGATGATCGGCCACCGCCCGCCAGTAGCGCCACTCGCGCCGCTGACCGAGCTCCTCGGGCATGGCGTCGATCGAGGACTTGACCCGGGACCAGTCCAGGTGCCGCAACGCCGAGCGCACCGTCCAGGTCCAGACTTCCTCGTCGCGCGCCTCCACCGGCACTTCGGTCAGCCACTCCTGCGCCTGCGGCTCGTAGCGGTAGGCCGCCTTGAGTGCGGCCAGCCGGGCCACGCGGCCGGCCTGTTCGGCGTCAATCAGTTCCTGGGATTTCGCGCGCGCCAGCAACTCGCGGGCATGGGCGGGATCGCGCTTCGCCAGCCAGAGCAGCCCCTGGGTGATCTCCTGATCGTCAACCTCGGCCTCGATCCCGTCGGCCACAGCCGTGGCCGGGCGATCCCGCAGGGCCAGCCAGCGGTCGCGGTACTCGGCCAGCCCGGTCGGACCACGACGGACCAGGTAACGCGCCAGGCCGTCCTGGCCCGCCTTCACCGCGGCACGCACCCGGGCCCGGTAGGCCGATTCGTCCAGATGACCGTTGGCCTCGAGCCACTCGAAGGCCGGGTCGCAGGCTTCCGGCTGGCTGCGTCCGCGTTGCCACACGGCCAAGGCCTCGTCGGCCTGTTCGTCGTCCAGGGTCTCCTCGAGCGCCAGTTCCGCCTGCCAGTAGGCGCACTGTCGCCGCGTCCCCGGCGTGATCTCGGGTGCCCGGTCGAAGACCAGGCGGTACTCGCCCCAGGATTCCTCGTCGGCCAGGTGGTCCAGGTAGTGTCGCTTGAGCCGCGGCATCAGCGGGGTCTCGGGATGGTCACGCAGTCGAGCGGCCACCGCCGCGGCTTCCCGGTCGACGCGGTCGATCAGCCACCGGGCCTCGAGATACAGCCTCGCCTCTGCGCCGTGGCGCTGGGCGTCGAGCCGGGTCAACGCCCGGTCCAGGGCATCGCGGTTGCCCCGTTCGACGGCCTCGAGGCCCAGGTCGAGATCATCGTCCAGCTGGGCGCCCGGGGCGTGGTCCGCCGCCGACACCACCGGGCCGAAAGCCAGCAACCCCGCCAGCAACAGGGTCTGACCCGGGAGGGCGAACCGGGGGAAAAGACGGACGTTTCGACGGACGGGAGATCGGATCATGGAGGTACTCTACATCGCGGCGTGCAAGGCCGGGGACGGAAGGGACCCGGCTACGGATTTCCTCGCGCTCGGGGGCGCGCTCCGGGGGGTGCTCCCGTTGGGATTCGCCAGCCGGCCTTGAGTTCGCGGTCATTGGTCACAATACATCCCCGAAGCAGGCATTCGACGCAGGCAGCCACATGAACCACGATCACATGACCTACCACGGCCGCTTCGCACCGACCCCCTCGGGGCCGCTGCACGCCGGCTCGCTGGTCGCCGCGCTGGGCAGCCATCTCGACGCGCGGGCCCACGGCGGGCGATGGTCGCTGCGAATCGACGACACCGACGCCTCGCGCAGCCGCCCGGAAGTCACCGACACGATCCTCGACCAGTTGCAGGCCCACGGGCTCGCCTTCGATGGCGAGGTGATCCACCAGGGGCGTCGCACCGAACGATACGAAGCGGCCCTGGAAAGGCTCGAGGCAGGCGGCCGACTCTATCGCTGCCATTGTACCCGCGCCCGGCTCCGGGGATGGGCCGAACGACACGGACGGTTCATCGGTGCGATCGGCCCGGTCTACCCGGGCTTTTGCCGCGACCACCCCGCCTCACCCGATGAGCGGTACGCCTGGCGATTTCGGGTGGAGGATCACCGACGCGGCGTGGCCGACCGGCGTCTCGGAGAACTGAGCCAGCACCTGGCGACCGAGGTGGGCGACCCGGTGCTCAGGCGCGCCGACGGACCAATCGCCTATCACCTGGCCAACGTGGTCGACGACCACGACATGGGGGTCACGCAGGTGGTGCGTGGCGAGGACCTCGCCCCCCTGACGCCGCTGCACGTCGAACTGGCCGAAGCCCTCTCCCTGCGCGTGCCGGGCTACCTGCACCTGCCGGTGGTCAACGGCCCGGACGGGCGCAAGCTGAGCAAGACCAACCAGGCGGCTCCCCTGGACAATCACCGCGCCGTCGAGAACCTTCGTGACGCCGCGCGCGTGCTGGGTCTGTCGGCCCACGACACCCGCCGGCAGACGGTCGCGGGCCTACTCGAACGCTGGATCGCCGAATGGCGCGATCGTCACCCGATCGACTAGTCGCCGGAGGAACTACTGGATGCCCATGCTCTCGTAAATCTTGCTGGCCCCGCCCTTGAGGAACCAGTATTCCTCGACATCCTGTTCCTCGAGGTAGTACTGCAGCCAGCGCACCTGCTTGCCGGTGGCGTCAACGAAGAACATCGGTCGTTCCTCGCTGGTGGCCGTGTCCAGCAGCTCGTCGAGCTCCTGGTTGTCGTCGGTCAGGGGTACGTGGCGGTCGCGCATCTGGAACAGGGAAACGCCCTGTCGCTGGTCCCTGGTGCGGATATCGACGATGATCGGATCGCTGCTCGAATCGACACGCGCGAAGAACGCATCCTCCTCGAGCAGGTGGCGACGGAACTCCTCGTCGGAAATCAGCTGATCGACGCTTTCCAACGGCTCGCCCAGGAGCACCGTCCGCTCAGGATTGGCCTGGGCCCAGGCGAACACGCCGGCATCGTAGACGCGTGAATCGCCCACCCCGGCCTCCTTGGCCTTCAGCGCCGCCTTGTAGGACACCGCACAGGTCACCCCGTTGCAATAGAAAACGAGCGGCTCGCCGGTGTCTTCGGCGAGTTCGCGCACGGCCTCGTCGAAGCCCTTCGAGTCGAGCGGGATCGAGACGGCGTCGCGAACATGCAGGGTCTCGTACTCGTAGGACGAACGCGCGTCGACCACGGTCATGGAGTCCAGCGAGGCGGCCAGCTCCTCGGTCTCCACCGGTGGGACCCCCACCGAGGCGTACTTGTCGCGCAACGGAAAGTCCTCCGCCCCGGCCGGGCCGGCGAGCAGCAGGGCGGTGCCGAGCCAAACGGCCCTCGCCAACCACCTCCACGACCCGGTTCGGGCAACGATTCCATTCGAATTCCCTGTGATCGGCATGCGGCTCCCTCCTGATATGACAAACCGAATGCAGGCAACATAACCGCACCGGATCGATCCACGCAACCCGTGGGCCGCCGGGCATGGGTCACCGCATGGCCGACTTGCCCCCCGGCCCCCGGCCTGATTAAATCCGGGCTCGTATCGATCCCAGGGAAACTCTGCACGATTCGATGGCATCTCTGGCTCGCGGGTTTGTTCGCAATCGA
>CAYUAO010000130.1:0-5985 GCA_964442775.1 uncultured Halothiobacillus sp.
GGTCCGGCGCCTTGATTGCGGACAAACCCGCAAGCCAGAGATGCCATCGAATCGTGCAGAGTTTCCCTAAGATCGTGGTGCCGGGGTTTTCGCGGCCGAACTTCATGGCCCAGGCGATCGCGTGGGCGGATTCCAATGCCGGGATGATGCCCTCGCGCCGCGAGATCTTGTAGAAGGCGTCCAGCGTCTCGTCGTCGCTTATCGCATGGTAGTTCACCCGCCCGGAGGTCTTGAGGTAGGAGTGCTCGGGCCCGACACCGGGATAGTCGAGCCCGGAGGCGATCGAGTGCACAGGGGCAGGGTTGCCTTCCTCGTCACTCAGGAGCAGGCACTTGAAGCCGTGGATCATTCCCGGCTTGCCGAAGGTCATGGTGGCCGAGTGCTGGCCGAGCTCGGTGCCTTTCCCCAGCGGTTCGACGCCGTGGAGTTGCACGTCCTCGTCCTCGATGAAGCCGGAAAATATCCCCAGGGCGTTCGAGCCGCCACCGACGCAGGCGGTGACGTGATCGGGCAGCTCGCCGGTCATCTCCAGGTACTGCTCGCGCGCCTCGATTCCCATCACCGACTGGAAGTTGCGCACCATCTGCGGGAACGGATGCGGCCCGACCACCGAGCCGATGGCGAAGATCGCCTCATCGGCCTGCGACAGGTAGCTCTGGAAGGCCGAGTCGACGGCTTCCTTGAGGCTGCGCCCGCCGAAGCCCACCGGCACCACGGTCGCGCCCAGCAGTTTCATGCGGGTGACGTTGGGCGCCTCCTTGGCGATGTCGATCTCGCCCATGTGGATCTCGCATTCCATGCCGAAGTAGGCCGCCGCGGTCGCCAGCGCCACGCCATGCTGCCCGGCGCCGGTCTCGGCGATCAGCTTCTTCTTGCCCATGTGCTTGGCCAGCAGCGCCTCGCCCATGCAGTGGTTGAGCTTGTGCGCGCCGGAGTGGTTGAGGTCCTCGCGCTTGAAGTAGATGTGTGCGCCGACATCGGCGCTGAGGTTGTGCGCGTAGTAGACCGGGGTCGGGCGGCCCTGGTAGTGCTTTCGGATGTAGCGCAGCTCGTTGAGAAAGTCGGCCGAGCGCATCAGGCGCAGGTAGGCCTGTTCGATCTCGGCAAAGTGAGGTTCGAGTTCCGGCGGGAGGAAAGCGCCGCCGAATTCACCGAAGTAGCCTTCCTCGTTCGGAAAGTTCTTTAGGTAAGACATTCGATTCCCCTGGAAATCGTCACTGTGTCGGATCACGGCATGATCCACCGGCGTGACGACGTTGCCAAGTCCCGCCGTCCGACATGGTGTGTCCTTTCGGCCCCGGTCGTCGTCCCGGCCGACGCCCACGCGACTGGTCGGTGCGCACGGTGACCCGCACCGAGCTGACCGCAAACTCCACCCATTTCCTGCTTCGCGCCGAACTGGAAGCCCGCAAGCGCGAGAAGCGAGTCCACTCGGACAACCGGGGCTACGTGGCCTTGGCCGCTCTCAGCTAGTCGCCAGCTTTTCGGGGCTGGCCGGGCGTTCCCACCACAGCCCGGCCTGCTTGAGCGACTGGACCACGACCAACGGCAGCAGGGAGAAGCCCAGGATGAGCAGCCACTCACGCCCGCCCGGCGGCGTCACGCCGAGAATGCCGGCCAGGGGGGCGACGTAGGTGGCCGCCAGCAGCAGGAGCACGCCGACGCCGATCGCCGCCCAGATGAAGCCGTTGCGGGTCACTTCGTTGACCAGCAGCGGCGAGCGGCTGCCGCGCATGTTGAACACGTGCCAGAGCCGGGCGAAGCCGAAGGTGAGGAACGAGACGGTCACCGCCATCGCCGTGTCGACCTCCAGCACCAGCAGCGCCACGGCGAAGGCCGCCAGTGCCGTGGCCGCGATGATGGCCGCGTAGGAGCCGATCGCCGCCCAGTGCCGTCGCATCAGGATCGGTTCGCTCGGGTCGCGGGGCGGCCGGTCCATGATGTCGGGCTCGCTGCGATTGAGTCCCAGGGCCAGTGCGGGCATCACGTCGGAGACGAAATTGATGTAGAGGATCTGCAGCGGCAGCATCGGCAGCGGCGCGGCCACCATGGCGGCCGCCGAGATGGCGAGAATCTCGCCGAGATTGCCCGAGAGCAGGTAGACGATGAAACGGCGGATGTTCTGGAAGATGGTCCGTCCGTGGCGCACGGCGTCGACGATGGTGGCGAAGGCATCGTCCTTGAGCACCATGTCGGCCGCCTCGCGGGCCACCTCGGTGCCGCGCTGGCCCATGGCGATGCCGATGTCGGCCTTGGTCAGTCCGGGGGCGTCGTTGACGCCGTCACCGATCATGCCGACGACCCAGCCGGCCTGCTGGTAGAGCGAGATCAGTTCGAGCTTCTGGCGTGGCGAGATGCGGGCGAACACGCCCTGCGCCAGCAGCGCCTCGCGTTCGTCGGCGTCGAGGTCGTCGAGGCGATCGAGGACGGCGGGGTCGCTGGCCGGCTGGTCGGCGCCGGCGATGCCGATTTCGCGGGCGATGGCGCGGGCCGTGGCGTCATGGTCGCCGGTGACCATCACCAGCCGGATGCCCGCGTCCTGGCAGGCGGCGATGGTCTCGCGAATTTCGGGCCGTGGCGGGTCGTGCAGGCCGGCGACGCCCAGGAGCGTGAGCCCCTCGTACGGCTCGGCCGTCTCGTCGCCGACCGTCTTCTGCGCCAGCATCAGTGTACGCAGACCGTTGGCGGCCAGTTCCTCGCTGCGGTCCAGCCACTGCGCGCGACCCGCCTCGTCGAGGCCTCGCTCGCCGTCGGCGGTCATGACCTGGGTGCAGGCCTCGACGACCGACTCCGGCGCCCCCTTGACCGCCACCCGCAAGCCGTCGCTGGTGACATGGTAGGTAGCCATCATGTTGACCGCCGGGTCGAAGCTCACTTCCCGGGTCTCGGGCTGTGTCTCCAACAGTGACTGCCGGGTGATGTCGGCCCGGGCGGAGGCCTCCAGCAGCGCGATCTCGGTGGGGTCGCCGACCGCACCCTGCGATTCGAGGCTGGCGTTGTTGCACAGCGTTCCCGTCTCGAGAAAGGCGAGCAGGTCGGGCGTCTCGGACGGAGACAGTGTCCTGTCGTCGAGTCGGAACGTCGCGTCCTCCGCCCGCACGACACCGCGGTCGAGGGCCAGGCGGTCGAGCGTCATGTGGTTGCGGGTCAGGGTGCCGGTCTTGTCGGTGAAGATGACGTTGGCCGAGCCGAGCGTTTCCACGGCCGACAGGCGCTTGACCAGGGCGTTGCGCCGCGCCATGCGGAGCATCCCCTGCGCGAGGGCCAGGGTGGCCACCACCGGGAGACCTTCCGGGACGGCGGCGATCGCCATGGCGATGGCTGTCTCGATCATCAGGCGCAGGTCGGTGCCGGCGAACATGCCGGCCCCGGCCACGAGCACGGCGACCAGCAGGGTCAGCCAGATCAGTCGCTGGCCGAGACGGTCGAGGCGTTTTTCCAGCGGCGTGATCGACTGTTTCGACTCCGAGACGAGGCGGGCGATCTCGCCCAGCTCGGTGTTCAGCCCGGTCGCCACGACCACGCCGGATCCCGAGCCCTGGGTGACCGCCGTGCCGGCATAACCCATGTTGCGGCGGTCGGCGATCGCCCGGTCCCCCTCGGACAGTGCGTCGGTGATCTTGTCGACGGCGACCGATTCCCCGGTGAGGGACGATTCGTCGCATTGCAGCCGGTTGGATTCGACCAGCCGCATGTCGGCCATGATCATGTCGCCCGCGTCGAGCAGGACGATGTCGCCCGGCACGAGTTCGTCGGCGCCGATCCGCTGGGTCTTGCCGTCACGCCGGACGTGGACCTGCGCGGTTCCCATGCGGTGCAGGGCCTCCATGGCCCGCGTGGCGCGCCATTCCATGGCAAACCCGGCGCCGGTATTGACCAGCAGTGCCGCGAGGATCGCCACTGCCTCGACGGTGCTGCCGAAGGCCGCGGCGGCCACGGCGGCGGCAAACAGCAGGATCACCACCAGGCTCTCGACCTGGTTGAGCAGGATGCGCCACAGGCTGGGGGGGCGCGAGCGGGGCAGGCGGTTCGGTCCGTGGCGACGTCGGCGCGCCTGCACCTCGCCGGCGGACAGGCCGCTTTCCAGCGAGGTTCCCTGGCGGGAGAGGACAGCCTCGAAGGGCTCGCGGTGGGCCGTTTTCATCTCGTCGGGATGATCGTCTTGTCGAGACATCGGTCGGCTCGCTCCTGTCGCGTGGTCGGGCAGGCACCCCGTCGACCATAGCAGCGGTTCTGTTAAAGGCCGATGGATCAGCGGTGCCGAAGCGATAAAGGATCACCACATGTTGGCGGCCCGGTCGGTCGCCGTGGGTCGCCCGCCGATCGGAGTTCGCTATCCCCGTGGTCGGCCTGGCGCTGAAGCGGTGGATCGACCTCGTAGGCGTGCAACCGCGGGCAAATGACCCAGGATAGGCGCCTTCCCGCGGCTTACTGACTAGACTCGATATCCGATTACGGTTCCGGACGGGGGTGAGCGATGACCTATCCAGATCAGAAGGCCCCTCGCGAGGCGATGGTCGACGAGCAGGTGCGCGCCCGGGGCGTGCGTTCGGCGGCGGTGATCGAGGCGATGCGTCGGATACTGCGAGAGGCGTTCCTGCCCCCGGCGCAGCGGCAGTTCGCCTACGAGGACCTCGACCTGCCGATCGCTGCCGGCCAGACCATGCCCCGGCCTGGCATCGTCGCGATGATGGTCGAGGCCCTCGACCTGCACGACGGTGATCGTGTCCTCGATATCGGTAGTGGCTCGGGGTACACGGCCGCGGTGATGGCCCGGGTCGCCGGGCGTGTCTACGGGATCGAACTCGTCGAGGAACTGGCGGATCGTTCACGGCGCGTGTTTTCCGACCTTGGTATCGGCAACGTCGAGTTGCGCGTCGGCGATGGCACACGGGGCTGGCCGGAGGCCGCCCCCTTCGACGCGATCCTGGTTTCCGCGTCGAGCCCGAGCGTGCCGGATCGGCTGGTGCGCCAGTTGGCGATCGGCAGGCGGATGGTGATTCCGGTGGGGCCCGACGAGGAGATCCAGGAACTCCAACGAATCACGCGGGTGGGCGAGGATTCCTACCGGCGCGAGGACCTCGCCGATGTCAGCTTCGCCCCGTTGGCGGATCCCGGGACGCGGCGGTCGGAGCCCGGGAAGAGCGGGCGCGAACGGTCGTTGATCTCCGGCATCGCCGCGGCGGGCGAGGCTTTCGAGTCGGTCGACGGCCTGCCGCTGGCGGGGCTGCTCGAGCGTATCGGCGATTCGCGCGTGGTGCTGATCGGCGAGGCCTCGCACGGTACCTCCGAGTTCTATCGGGCCCGCCAGCGGATCACCCGCGCCCTGATCGAGGAGATGGGCTTCGATTTCGTTGCGATCGAGGGCGACTGGCCGGACGCCGCGCGCATCGATCACTATGTCCGGCACGCCGACTACCCGCCGTCCGAGTGGACCGCCTTCGCCCGCTTCCCCACCTGGATGTGGCGCAACGAGGAGGTACGCGGCTTCGTCGACTGGTTGCACGGGTACAACGTCGACCGACCGGCCGCGCGGCGGGTGGCCTTCCACGGGCTGGATCTCTACAGCCTGTACAACTCGATCGCCGCGGTGCTCGACTACCTCGACGAGGTCGACCCCGAGGCCGCGGTGGTCGCCCGGGAGCGTTACGGCTGCCTGACGCCCTTCGAGCCCGACCCGGCGGCCTACGCGCGCATGGCGTTGAGCCCGGGCTATGCCGGCTGCGAGACACCGGTGGTCGAGATGCTGCGCGATTTGCAGCAGCGGCGGCGCGAGTACGCCGAAAAGGACGGTGACCGGTTCCTCGACGTCGTGCAGAACGCCCGCCTGGTGGCGAACGCCGAGGAGTACTACCGCTCGATGTTCTACGGCTCGCGCAGCGCCTGGAACCTGCGTGACGGCCACATTTTCGAGACGCTGGAGGCATTGCTAGGGAAACTCTGCACGATTCGATGGCATCTCTGGCTCGCGGGTTTGTTCGCTTT
>CAYUAO010000131.1:0-5925 GCA_964442775.1 uncultured Halothiobacillus sp.
CAACGCGTGGCGGCGGGTCGCGCTCCATTGCTGGACGGTCGCGCCGGCGCGCTGGCCGAACTCGCGGGTGATGGTGACCTGAGCACGAATCTCGTCATGGACCCGTTCGGCGTCGAAAATGGGGTCGATGGCGCCCGAGTCGTCCCCGCTTCGTACCTCGCGGTGGCCGGCGATGCCGGAGATGCCGGCGCGGGTGGCCGAATCGGCCCGGCCGTCGTCTTCGCCCACACCGGCGTTGCTGTCGGCGATATCCGCCCCGAGGCCGACGGTGACCCCGTAGGATTCGCCCTCGTACTGGGCGCGATTCTCCATGTCGGCGAGCCGTAATTTCCCGCCGGTCTCGAAGTGGTTGCGGCCGGCATCGACCGCGCCCTGGGAGCTGGCGATTACACCACCGGCGAGCTCGGTGTCGCCGGCCACTCTCACGTCGAATCCGCCGTCGCCCGCTTCGATACCGACGGTTTCCGTGACCGACGCATAATTACTTTCGACACTGGCCTCCCCCAGGTTGAGGGAGGCCGAGGAGGCGCCGTAACAGAACGGAGGGATGCACAGGCTGAGGGCGGCGCCGGCCTCGCGTCGATCACTGTCGTACCGGCTGACGTCCTGAACGTTCTCGATCACCAGGTTTCCCCGGCTGTCGATGCGAGCCGTCTGCCCCTCGACTCGGGCCCCTCGCAGCATGGTGTTCCCGCCCGAAGACAGGGAGGCTGTCTCGCCGGCTCGTAGCCGGCTGTGCTTATATTGAGTCGCGTTCAGTTCGCCTTCCCCCTCCATTCGGTGGGCGCCGACTTCCAGGCTGAAGCCGTTCTGCTGGCCGCCGATCGAGAACCCGATCCCGATCCGGGAGCCTGAGCCGTCCTGATGTTCCTGGCGCCGCGTGTCGTGTCTGGCCGCTTCGATGCGGATGGCGTCTTGCGCTCGAACGTCGGCGTTCTCCCCGGCGGATATCTCGCTTCCTCGAACCAGGACGTCGCTCTGGTCATCCATCCCCTGGGCGACCAGGCGCGCGTTGCCACCGCTGGCCACGACCGAGCCTCGTGTCGATTCGCGACGGCTGTGGATCGCCTGGCTACTCTCGCTTGATCCCAGGGAGAGCGAGACTTCGAGTCCCCCGGCCTTTTGAGCCCCGTTGCCATTCTCGAGTGCCAGGCCCGTGTCGATTCGATTGTAGGCATCCATGCCGGCCAGTCCGGCGCTGGCAGCCGCCAATGCTTTCATTCGCCCGCTATCCGTGCGATCCGCTGCGCTCGCCATGCGCTGAATGCTGCGGCCGGCGTCGATGACGGGGCTGGAGAGCGAGACGGTGAGCCCGCTCTGCTCCATTCCCCGCTGGTGCCGGCTCGTGGCGGTCTCGCGGGCCTCCGTTATTTCGACGCGCCCGGCACGGATGTCGATGTCGCCGCCCGGAGCCAGCACGTCACTGCCCGTCTGGCGGTAGGTCTCGCCAGCACGCACGGTCACGTCGCCGTCGATGCTGGCCAGGTTCGACGGGGCGGTGGTCTGCCGGGCGAGATCGTCGGTGGCGCTGATGCGCTGGTCGCCCAGCGTCACCGAGAGGCCGCCATTGGAAAACAGCCCCGAGCGGCTCTTTTGGTGGAATTGGTAACGTTTCTGCTCGTCGCGATCGGCGAGCAACTTGACGTCGCCGTCGGCCCCGACCTGCATGCCGCGGTCGGAGATGACGTGGCTGCCTTGGATGCTGACATCCCCGCCGGTGGCCAGGGTCACCCGATCACCGCCGACGGTGGTGGCGATGGCCTGGTCGGTGGTCGACGAGTCGAAGCTGGTGCTGACCTTGCTGGAGAGGAAGCCGTCGTCCTCGATGCGATGCGCCTCTTCCCATTGGTGGGTCTTTCGCCCTGCCTCCAGACGAATGTCGTTGTCCGCCGCCAGGGCCGCGTGTCCGGTTCGGCTGTCGATGGTCCCGGCACGGACGGCCAGATCGCGTCCGGCGAACAGATCAAGGTCGTCTTGCGTGTCAACGGTCGTGCCGACCTCGCTGGTTTTCCCTTGGGTTAGGTAGTTGTCGCTGTCCCAGACGATGCGCTCGTCCTGTCCCACGGTGGTCGTGGTCAGGTTCAGGTCGCGGCCGGCAGCCAGGGTCGTGGCCCCGTCGCCATCGTGAGTGACGTCGGCGACTTGTAGCGTGAGGTCGCGCGCGGCAGCGACTCTTAGCTCGCTATCGCCCGCCACCTCGAGTCGGCCGCGGTCGACGACCTGGTCTCGGGAAAAGCGGCTGGTGCCGGCTCGGCTCTCTCCGTGTCGAGTATCGGCCTCGATGGTGATGTCTCGACCGGCGGTTAAAGACAGTGTGTCTTCGCCGATAATCTCGCCACCGTGCTGGTGGATGTCAGTGCTGGCGCCCAAGTGGGTGCGTGTGGCCGTGACGGAGCCACCGAGGTTTTTGATCCTGTCGGCGGACAAGGAGAGCATGTCGCTTGCTGCGAGATTGCCTTGGTTGACGGCGGTGTCGGCAACGGAAAGGTCGAGGTTGGTGGCCGCGATTCGCCCCGATGTGCCGGTCGGCCGGGATTGCTCACCTGCAAGGTGCAGACGCGGCACGAGTACCTGCTGCGCCTTCCCATCGACATCGACCGTCTCGTGCTCGAGCCAGACGATGTTGGTGGTCAACCGCGCGAGTTGCTCGGCTTTCAGGCGTACACCCGGTGCCAAATCGAGATCCTTGCCGAGGGTGATGCCGGCGTCGATCAGGGCGCGGAACTGGGCCTCGTCATCGGCAAAGCCTGCGAGGCGGCGTTGCCCGGTTTGTTCGATGACCTGCTGGCGGACGAGTGACTGCTCGTAGAAGCCGTCGCCAAGTCGTTTTTGGGTATAAGCCGGGTCGCGACTCAGGGCATCGAGCATGGCATCGGAGCCATACCAGTGGCGGTAACTGGCAAAGCGGGGGTCGGTCTCGATCAATGGGGCGTTGGGGTTGTCGGGCTGGATCTGGAACAGGCTGGCTTTGGGGAGCGCGGGGCTCGTGGCTGGTGAGTGGTCTGCGCCCGCCGGGATCGTCGCAACGGCCGAGTTGGTGCCAGCCTGATCGGTGCGAGACCCTGCTCGAGATCACGCAGGTCGAGGAGTCCGCCCTTGCGGACCGGAAACGCCGGTGCCGGACGGGCGCGCTCGTCGGAGGCCGGGCTGGCGCGGAGTTCGTCGATCCGGCTGGGGAGGATGGCCAGTTCCAGCGTGCCGTCGTCGAGATCCTGTGGTGGAGCGCTCACGCGGCTGGTGATCAGCCCGGCGTCGATCAACTGTTGCCGGACCTCCCTGAGGATGATCCGGATGCCGCGCTGCCCCAGACAGTGACCGCCTTTCCAGTCGAGGCGATTCAGCGCCCGGCCCAGGACCTCTGCGAGTGGTGGGCGAGTCTCGCCGGACAGGCCGATGCGGTCGATTTTGACGCAAGGCGTCTCGTCGTGGGGAATCTCGAGCGAGGGATGCGCAGGCCGGGGCAGGCGCACGTCGGACGGCGAGTCGAGGCGCTCGCGCAACTCCCGTTGGCGCTCGATCTGGCGGAGCGACTCGTCGGTGGGATCGTTCGCCTGCGCGGCTGCAGGCCTGATACGCGCGACGACCAGCGACAGGGCAGTCCATGCCAGACGCCGGACGAGACCACCGTGACGGCAGCGAGATGACACCACGTCTCTCTTCCTTGAGATGATGGTCGGTGACGACTTTTGCGTGTCACGCTAGCCGAACGGTCGGCGACTCGCAAGCCTGGCGCTCGAGCGGGCGGGGTTTCTGGTCACGGGGAAAATGGACATAATGCGCTGAGCCGTTGAGTGCGACGTTGTCGCGCCAACGGATCCATGCCCGCCAACAAGGCAACCGGAAGCAGAAAACGCATGCAGGACGGAGAAGTCATCGCCTCGGTGGACCTGGGGTCCAACAGTTTTCACATGCTGGTCGCACGCGTCGAGGCGGGTCAGTTGCAGGTGATCGACCGGATGAAGGAGATGGTGCGGCTGGCCGGCGGGCTCGACGAGCATGGCTATCTCTCGCAGGCGGCGATCGAGCGCGGGCTGGACTGCCTGCGACGGTTCGGCCAGCGGCTGGCGGGCATGCGCCGGGGACGGGTGCGCATCGTGGGCACCAACACGCTGCGCGCGGCGAAGAACGGCTCGACCTTCATTCGTCGCGCCCAGCACGCCATCGGGCACCCGATCGAGATCATCGGCGGGCGCGAGGAGGCGCGGCTGGTCTACCTGGGCGTGGCGCACAGCGACGTGCCGGTCGACGGCCGTCGGCTGGTGATCGACATCGGCGGCGGGTCGACCGAGCTGATCATCGGCGAGGGCTTCGAGCCGGTGCGCATGGAGAGCGCGCCGCTCGGCTGCGTGCGCCTGACCACCGATCATTTCAGCGACGGTAACTACGACAAGACCCGCCTGCTCAAGGCCGAACGCCGCGCCGAGCTGGAGCTGATGAGCTACCAGCGTGCCTACCGCGAAATGGGCTGGGCGCGGGCCGTGGGCAGCAGCGGCACGGCGCGCTCGCTGGCGACCGTCGCCGAGGCGAACGGCTGGGGCGACGGCAGCCTGACGCTGGAGGGCCTGGACGCCATCCGCAAGGCCGTGCTCAAGGCCGGCAGCCTGGACAAGCTTTCCCTGGACGGGCTTTCCGACGACCGCAAGCCGGTCTTCGTCGGCGGGCTGGTGGCGATGCGAGCGGTGTTCGAGGCACTCGGCATCGAGCGCATGGCGATCTCCGACGGGGCACTGCGCGAGGGGCTGATCTACGACTGGCTCGAGCGCGCGGACTTCGACGACGTGCGCGATCTGACCGTGGGTCGATTGCAGCGCATGTTCAACGTCGACGCGACCCACGCCGAGCGGGTCGCGGCGACCACCGCGGCGCTGTGGCGCCAGGTCGAGTCGAACTGGGGGACGACCCGGGACGAGACCAGCGAGGCGCTGCCACTGTCGACCTGGCTGGACGTGGCCGCGCGCGTCCACGAGGTGGGGCTGGCGATTTCCCATTCCGGCTATCACCACCACGGCGCCTACGTGCTGGAGCACGCCGACATGCCCGGCCTGACACGGACGGCCCAGGCGTCGGTCGCCGCGCTTGTGCACGCGCATCGTCGCAAGTTCAAGGTCGCGCGCTTCGAGTCGCTCGACGAGGACATGCGCCCGCTGGTGATGCGCCTGGCCGTCATCCTGCGCCTGGCGGTGCTGTTCCACCGTGATCGGGGCGAAGGCATCGCGGCCTCGCAGGTCAAGGCCGAGGCCGAGGGCGATCGGTTGGCGCTCGGCTTCGCACCGGGCTGGCTCGACGATCACCCGTTGACCGTGGCCGATCTCGAGCGCGAGCAGGCCTATGTCGCCAACTGCGGCTTCGAACTGCAGTTCCGTTGAGAGGATCCCTGATGACACACGCTGGCCCGTCTCTGGCGAAAGCCACGCCCCCTGTCCTCGCCCTGGTCGTCGCGGCGGGGCTGGGGGGCATGCCTGCGTTGGCGGCCGCCAAGAGCGTCGAGGGGCGTTTCGTCGCCTTCGGGCCGGGCAACTGGTCCTGCGAGGATGCCGTCGCCGTCGCCGAGGGCGATCACCCGGGCAGCCAGGGGGAGCTCGACGGTTTCATCGCGGGGTACCTCACCGCGAGCAACGTGATCCTGAAGAATACCTACGACATCCAGGCGGGGGAATCCGCCTCGGCCGCACGAGACGTGGTGCTCGAGTTCTGCGCCGAGAACCCGACGGTCAATCTCGCCAATGCGCTCGCTGTTCACACCCAACGCCGCTACCCGGACCGCCACAGCGTGCCGCGCTGACTTGGCGGCCCGCCCGAAGGGGCTTACCGGCTTGCCCGTCCTCGGTGTTGCCGATTCTCGCCAAGCCCCGCCGGGCGTGCCTTGAGCCGGGCATCTGCTGCGTCGCGAGGTCCGTCCTTGGACCTCGCCCTTCGGGCCGGCTC
>CAYUAO010000132.1:0-5883 GCA_964442775.1 uncultured Halothiobacillus sp.
TTGACGTGGCCACCGGCACGCCGGCGACATCGCGCCTTGATCACGAACGACTCGCAAAGCCAGAGTGGCATGGCATTCGTGCAGACCTTCCCTAGAGGCCCGCGCTCACGGACAAGGACAAAGGACAGGGCAACCACGCCATGCCGCACAGGGACAAAAAGACCACAGCCAAACGCCCGGTCTTCCTCGACCTGCGCCGGATCCATCTGCCGCCGCAGGCCATCTCCTCGATCACCCATCGCATCACCGGCCTCGGCATGCTCCTCGCGATCCCGCCGGCTGCCTGGCTGTTCGCCCTGAGCCTTTCCGGCCCCGAGGGTTTCGCCCGCGCCGGCGATCTGCTGACGGGGCTGCCCGCGCGGGTCGTCGGCCTGCTGCTCTGCCTGGCGCTCGCCCTGCATCTGCTCGCCGGCATCCGCTACCTGCTGCTCGACGTCGACATCGGCATCACGCGGCTGGCGGCGCGTCGCAGCGCCCTGCTCGTGATGGGAGCGGGCCTGGTTGTCGGGCTGGGACTCTGGTGGGGGCTGTGGGCATGAGCGGGCTGTCCGCCTGGCTGGTCCAGCGGCTCTCATCGCTGTACCTCGCCGTGTTCACCGTCTTCGCCGTCGTTCGCCTGTCGATGGCCGAGGCCTGGTCACACGCGGCCTGGAGCGACTGGCTCGCCGCGCCGTCCAATGCCGTGATGCTCTGGCTCGCCGCGCTGGCCGTGCTGCTGCACGCCTGGGTGGGCGGGCGCGACGTGCTGCTCGACTATGTCCACCCGCTCGGACTGCGCATCGCCATGCTGACCGGGCTGGCCGGCTGGCTGCTGGGATCGGGCATCTGGTTCACCGCGACCCTGCTGGAGGCCTTGTGAACAGGACACGACGAGTCGACGCACTGGTGATCGGCGCGGGGGGCGGCGGACTGCGCGCCGCGCTGCAACTGGCCCGCGGCGAGGCGAGCGTGGCGGTGGTATCCAAGGTCTTCCCCACCCGATCGCATACCGTCGCCGCGCAGGGCGGCGTCAACGCCTCGCTGGCCAACGTCCTGCCCGACGACTGGCACTGGCACATGTTCGACACGGTCAAGGGCAGCGACTACCTGGGCGACCAGGACGCGATCGAGTACATGTGCCGCGCCGCGCCGAAGGCCGTCCGGGAACTCGAGCACCTCGGCGTGCCGTTCTCGCGCCTGCCCGACGGGCGCATCTACCAGCGCGCCTTCGGTGGCCAGAGCCAGCACTTCGGCGAGGATCAGGCCGCGCGCACCTGCGCCGCCGCCGACCGCACCGGGCACGCGATCCTGCATTCCCTCTACCAGCAGAACCTCGCCGCCGGCACGCACTTCTTCGACGAGCATTTCGCGCTCGACCTGCTCGTCGACGAGGACGGCGCGGTGCTTGGCGCGGAAGTCCTCGACATCGCCAGCGGCGAAACGAGCACCATCGAGGCGCGTACCACCCTGCTGGCCACCGGCGGGGCGGCGCAGGCCTACCGAACCAATACCAACGCGCTGATCAACACCGGCGACGGCATGGCCATGGCGCTGCGCGCCGGGATCCCGCTGCAGGACATGGAATTCGTCCAGTTCCACCCCACCGGCATCGCCGGCAAGGGCATGCTGATCACCGAGGGAGTACGCGGCGAGGGCGGCTACCTGGTCAATGCCGACGGCGAGCGCTTCATGGAACGCTACGCCCCGCATGCCAGGGACCTGGCCAGCCGCGACGTGGTCAGCCGGGCGATCGTCACCGAGATCCGCGAGGGGCGCGGCTGCGGCCCGAACCGCGACCACGTCCTGCTCAAGCTCGACCACCTCGGCGAATCGGTGATCGGCGAACGCCTGCCGGCGATCCGCGAGACCGCGAAGACCTTCGTCAACGTCGACCCGGCCCGAGATCCGATCCCGGTGTTCCCCACCGCGCACTACACCATGGGCGGCATCCCCACCAACCGCCACGGCCAGGTGGTCCGTCCCGGCAAGGACGGTGCCGACGAGCCGGTCGAGGGCCTGTATGCGGCGGGCGAATGCGCCTGCGTCTCCGTGCACGGCGCCAACCGCCTGGGGGGCAATTCCCTGCTGGACATCGTGGTCTTCGGCCGGGCCGCGGCGCGCCACATGCTCGAGCACCTCGACGCGCACCGCTACCACCGCCCCCTGCCGGAGCAAGCGGTGGAGCGAGCCCGGGCGTTTGTCGAGGCCCTCGATCAACGGGAAACGGGCGAGCCGGTGGCCGCCCTGCGGCGTGAACTGCAGCAGACCATGGAAGACCACGCCGGTGTGTTCCGTCGACAGGACCAGCTCGACGAGGGCCTCGAGCGCATCCGCGACCTGCACGCCCGCAGCCGGCAGCTGGCGATCGGTGACCATGGGCGCGTGTTCAATACCGCAAGAATCGAGGCGCTAGAACTGCTCAACCTCGCCGACGTGGCGCTGGCGATGATCAGTGCCGCGGCCGCGCGGACGGAAAGCCGGGGCGCGCATTCGCGGGTCGATCATCCCGAGCGCGACGACGAGCGCTGGCTGGTGCACAGCCTGTTCTCGCTCGAGACCGGCATGCACTACAAGCCGGTGCGCACCACGCCCCTGACGGTGGCATCGTTCCCGCCCAAACCGAGGGTCTACTGATGGGCTCACCCCGCGAATGGCGACCGATCCGCTTCATGCAACGCCCCGGCCCGCGCGACGGGCGGATGCGCTTTTCCATCTACCGGTTCGACCCCGAGAGCGGCGAGGCGCCCCGACAGCAGGAATACGTCCTGGATGGACTATCCCCGGACGACATGCTGCTCGACGCCCTGCTGCGCCTGCGCGAGCTCGACGAGACGCTCGGCTTCCGGCGCTCCTGCGGCGAGGGCGTCTGCGGCTCGGACGCGATGAACATCAACGGGCGCAACGGCCTGGCCTGCATCACCCGGCTGGGCAGCCTGGTCGAGCCGGTGGAAATCCGCCCGCTGCCGGGCATGCCGGTGATCCGCGACCTGATCGTCGACATGGACAACTTCCACCACCAGTACCGGCGCGTGGAACCCTGGCTGCAGGCGGACGCCCCGCCGCCGGACCGCGAGCGCGAACAGGCCCCGGCCGAGCGCGAGCGTCTCGACGGCCTGTACGAATGCATCCTCTGCGGCTGCTGCTCGGCCGCCTGCCCCTCGTACTGGTGGAACCCGGAACGGTTCCTCGGGCCGGCGGCCCTGCTGCAGGCCGCCCGCTTCATCGAGGACAGCCGCGACACGGCCACCGAGACGCGGCTCGAACAGCTCGACGACGCCTACAAGCTGTTTCGCTGCCACACCATCATGAATTGCGCCGAGGTCTGCCCGAAGGGGCTGAACCCCACCGAGGCGATCGGCCGCATCCGGCGGCGCATGCTGGGTCGGCATGTCTGACGAGGCACTCCGCGCCCGCCTGCGCTGGCGCTGCCGACGCGGCATGCGCGAGCTCGACCTGCTGCTCGCCCCCTTCGCCGAGCGGGAACTGCCCCGGCTCGCGCCGGGCGAGCTCGATACCCTCGACCGCCTGCTGACCGCGTCCGACCAGGACCTGCAGGCCTGGTTTCTCGGCCGGGAACGCCCGCCGGAAGACGCCCTGGCCGACCTGCTGGAACGGATACGGCAACAGGCGCGCCTGTCCGGCTAAGCCCTACCCCGACCCGACTCCCAGCAGTTCCACGGCATTGCCGTCCGGATCGCGGAAGAACAGCGCGTCCCGGCCGGAACGCGAGCGGGTGAAGGCAATGCCCATCGCCTCGAGCCGCTCGGCGAACGACGCCGTGGCGGTTACGCGCAGGGCAAAATGCCGATCGCGCCCGCCATGCGCCGGCCGGCCGGCCTTCGGGTCGGGATCGGGCAGTTCGAGCAAATGCAGGGCCTGCCCGCCACCCAGGTCCAGCCAGGCACCCGGGAACCCCAGGTCCGGGCGAGGCAGGGGCGACAGCCCCAGCGCCTCGCGGTAGAAGCGCTCGGCCCGGGCGGTATCGCTCACCAACAGACTGACGTGATCGACGCCGAGAACGTCGCTTGTGGACATGGCCTTTCCTCCCGATTCTGATGCCCCGTATGGGCCGCGTATAATCGCGCCCATTCTAGGCAAACGAATGCGATTCCCGGCATGAACTCCGATCTCGACCGACTGCACCCCTACCCCTTCGAGAAGCTCGCCGAACTGAAAGCCGGCGCCGAGCCACCCTCCGACCGCGCGCACATCCCGCTGTCGATCGGCGAGCCGCGGCACGCCCCGCCGGCGATCGTGCTCGACACGCTGCGCGAGGCCCTGCCGCAGATCGCCCGCTACCCGGCGACCAAGGGCGAGCCCGCCCTGCGCGAGGCGATGGCCGGCTGGCTGACGCAACGCTTCAACCTCGCCGACGGGCTGCTCGACCCCGAGACCAACGTGCTGCCGGTCGCCGGCACCCGCGAGGCGCTGTTCGCCATCGCCCAGGCGGTGGTCGACCGGGATAGCGGCGACCAGCCGCCGGTGGTGCTGATGCCCAACCCCTTCTACCAGATCTACGAGGGCGCAGCCCTGCTGGCCGGCGCCGAGCCCTACTACTACCCGACCCTGCCGGAAAACGGCTTCCTGCCGGACTTCGATGCGATCCCCGAGTCCATCTGGCAACGCGCCCAGCTGCTCTACGTCTGCTCGCCGGGCAATCCCAGCGGCGCGGTGATCGATGCGGACCGCTACCGGAATCTGCTGGACATCGCCCGCCGGCATGACGTGGTGGTCGCCGCCGACGAGTGCTATTCCGAGATCTACTTCGACGAGGACGCGCCACCCACCGGCCTGCTCGAGGTGGCAGCTACGCGCGACGGCGACGATCCCTTCGAGAACGTGATCGTGTTCCACAGCCTCTCCAAGCGCTCCAACCTGCCGGGCCTGCGCTCGGGGCTGGTCGCCGGTGACGGCGCCCTCTTGAAGCGTTTCCTGCGCTACCGCACCTACCAGGGCTGCGCCCTGCCGCTGCCGACGCAACTGGCCTCGATCACCGCCTGGAACGACGAGGACCACGTACGCGCCAACCGCGGCTTCTATCGCGAGAAATTCGACGCGGTGCTCGACATCCTCGAGCCGGTCGCCGGCATCGACGTGCGCCACCCGGATGCCGGGTTCTACCTCTGGGCCGGGGTCGAAGGCGACGAGCGGGACTTCGCCCGCCGCCTGTTCGCCGAGCAGAACGTCACCGTCCTGCCGGGGCGGTTCCTCTCGCGCGAGGTCGACGGGGTGAACCCCGGGGCGGGGTTCGTGCGGATGGCGTTGGTCGCCGAGCTGGACGACTGCGTCGAGGCGGCGGAGCGGATTCGGGCGATGCTTTCCTGAGACGCGAAGCTCGCGTGACAGTGAGGCTGTGACTGACCGCCACTGGGTTTTCGCACGCCTGTTACCCCAGCGGGCACGCATGCACTGCCGTGCAAGGCGCGCGAGCCCCTTTTCTTGCTTGCCCAAGCCAAGTTATGGCTCCGGGGGCGAGAAGAAGGGCACCCCGGTGCCTTGGCCCTGCGGGCCTTCGAGCACGGACTCCGTCCGCACTCGAAGCCTCGCGACCGGCGGCTGGCTTCGGAGCCGGCTCGACGTGACGGTCCGGCTCCGCAAGCTACGCGCTCGTCGGGCTGCGGTGTGCCACTGGCACACCGTTCCGGACTCGCCCTGTCGCTCCGACCCCGAACCCCCCACCGGCCGCGAGGCAGGACGCAAGGGGATTTGGTTCCCAGCCATCAGGTGGCGTGATCCAAATCTCCAAGTGAACTGCTGCTCCGAGATCGTGCTCTCGGCTTAATCGAAGGGTGGAGTCCCCTTGTGCCTTGCCTCGCGGGCGAGGGGTTGCAGGGTCGGGCTCGCATGGACGCGAGCCCGAGGTTCGCCGCGACAGGATGTCGCGTCGAACCGACCCGTCCGCAA
>CAYUAO010000133.1:0-5858 GCA_964442775.1 uncultured Halothiobacillus sp.
AAAGACCGTCGACGCCTGAAACGTCAGTGGTCGCGCTGAACGCTGATGTCCGCCAGGGCGGCCATCGCTCGGGAATGGTCACTGTCGGGCAGAACCCCCAGTGCCTGCTTGGCCGCATCGGCCTCGCGTTCAGCGAGCGCCGAAGTATACGAGAGTGCGTCGGTCCGTTCAACTACTTCGAGCACCTCGTCGATCCGCTCGGCCGACTGCGACTCGATCGCCTCCCGGACCCGTTCCGCGCTGGCCGCGTCCGCCCGCGCCATGGCGACGATCAGGGGCAGGGTCGGCTTGCCCTCGGCGAGATCGTCACCGACGTGCTTGCCGGTCTGGTTCTCGTCGCCACGGTAGTCGAGCACGTCGTCGATCAGCTGGAAGGCCACGCCCAGACGATAGCCGTAATCGCCCAGGGCGCGCTCGGTGGCCTCGTCGCGGTCATCGAGCACGGCGGCGAGACGGCAGGCGGCCTCGAACAGGGTGGCGGTCTTGCGACCGATCACGTCCATGTAGCGCGCCTCGGAGACGGTCGCGTCGCCGATGTTCATCAGCTGCATCACCTCGCCCTCGGCGATACGGTTGGTGGCGTCGGCTAGGATCGACATCACGCGCGGGCGCTCGACCTCGACCATCATCTGGAAGGCGCGCGAGTAGAGGAAGTCGCCGGTGAGCACGGAGGCGGCGTTGCCGAAGCGGGCATTGGCGGTATCCCGCCCGCGGCGCAGGCTCGACTCGTCGACGACGTCGTCGTGCAGCAGGGTGGCCGTGTGGATGAACTCGACCACCGCGGCGAGCTGCGCCGAGCCCGGCAGGTCGTCCGTCTCGCCGCGCAGGGCGCGACTGGCGAGCATGAGCAACAGCGGACGGAAACGCTTGCCGCCGGAATGGACGATGTAGCTGCCCAGCTGGTTGATCAGGGCGACGTCCGAGCCGAGCCGATCCATGATCACGCGGTCGACGGCCTGCATGTCCTCGGCCATCAGTGCGCGGATCTCGTTCAACTGCATGCTCATCGTCTCGCTCGTTCCAGAGGTGGACGGCCGGCCGGCCGCCGCCAACCTTACACCATGGCCGGGAAAATCGGCTACCGGAACCAGTGGGGTGGCAGGGATTCGGCCAGCGTGGCCCTTGCGGCGCGGAAGGCATCCTCGTCCCCCGGCTCGCTGGCGAAACGCAGCCGGTCGAGGGTCGCCCGGGCCTCGATCCATTCCCCCGGGGCGCCCCGGGCGGCGAGCTCCGAACGCGTCGGATTCGACATGGGCCGGGGCAGCGCGGCGAGCCGACGGGCAAGCCGCTCCCGCAGGGCATCGACATCCGCTGCCGTGAGCAGTTCGCGCCGGGCGCGTCGCCAATCACGGTGGGCACGCAGCCAACGCAGGGCAATCCGGCCGATCAACCCCGCCACGACAAGCGCCAGCAGCGCGGCGGCCGCCCAGGGCAGGGCGGCCCGGAGGGCGGCCAGCCGCCGCTCGGCCGGCTCGGCCTGCCAGGTGACCGTACGCTCGTCGAGGCCGGTGTATTCGAGCTCCACGGCTGCCGTCTCGGTGCTCGCCTCGACGGCCCGGGGGTCGACGTACGGGACGGTCACCGCCGGCAGGCGGGCCTCCCGGTTTCCGTCGGCGCCGCCCTCGGTGGACGGCAGCAGCGACAGGCGCACCTCCCAGACATCGGCCAGCGGCCCCTTGTCCTCGGCAGGCGACTGATCCGGCGCCCGCCGGATCGACGGCTCGTCCATGCGCAACCCCGCCGGGGCGGTCAGCCCGGCGCGCAGCAGTCGCTCGATGGCCTTGGCCGACAGCCCCTCGCCGATCACGTCAAAGCGCCACTCGCCCGGCTCGCCGGCGACCAGTTCGGTCACCTCGGGTTGCGTCAGGCTCAACTCGGAACTCACGGGCAGGTACTCGGGCCAGTGGGCCGGCAGGCGCGTCACTTCGAGCCGGCGCGCCACGGGCAGCCAGGCGTACTCGGTCTGGGCCACGCCGACCACGTCGAATTCGATGCGCGCGAACTCGAGCGTCACCTCGCCGGGTCGCAGCGCCTGCACCGCCCAGCGATAATAGCGACGGTTCACGCGCCGCCCTTCGATCTCGACCGTGTCCTGGCCGGCCTCGAGCACCCGGGCATCGACGGCCGGTCCCGACGGACGATGGACCTCCACCCCGCGCAACTGCCGGGAGGGATCGAGAATCGTCTGGGTGACCAGGAACGTCTCGCGCTGCACCGGTTCGATCGCGGCGACCTCGGTCTCGACGATCACCCCGCGGGGCAGTCGGCCGGCCCCGTCCCGACTGACCCGTTCGGCGATTGCCGACAGCGGATCGATCGGTCCGAGTTCGACCTGTTCGGCGAGGCCATCGCGGTCGCGGTCACGATCTGGCCGCGGAATGTCGGCCGCCACGGGGGCCGACAGCAGCAAGGCGAGCAGGACGGCCGACACCCGGTGCACTCGATCCCCCCTCATTCGTCCACCTCCGTCTGCTCGCCGACCAGCGCCTCGCGGACCGCCGACTTGTAGGGCTGTTGACGCAGCAGCCCGTCGATGGGCGGCACCGGGCGGTCCTCGATCCGTTCGAGTTTCTTGCGCGCCCCGCCGAGCAGCCCCTCGTCGAGCGCGAATGCCTCGCCGTCGCCCGACGACTCCTCGGCAGCTGCCCCACCTTGACCGAGGCCCTCGCTCTCCAGCATTTCATCGGCCATCTCGGCCCCCTGGGTCTCGTCCACCTCGCGGCGCTGGCTCGTGTCGTAGCCCTCGAATTCCGGGCGCTCCTCGTCGGTCTCCTCGCGCCCGCCACCCGCTATGGACGCGACCAGGTCACGGTTATGCCGGGCCTCATTGTGCTCGGGGTCGATCGCCAGCACCGCCTCGAAGGCGTCGACCGCGCCGCGATAGCGTCCCGCCAGTGTCAGCGCATTGCCCAAGTTGAACAGAGCCAGCATCCGCTGCTCGTCGGTCTCGGCAAGCCAGGCGGCCGCCTGCAGCCGTTCGACGGCGTGCGGATAGTCGCCCCGGCGGAAGGCGGCCAGCCCGCTGCCGAGGCGGGCGTTGAAACCGGCGGCGCGATCGAAGTCGCCCTGTGCCCGGGCGAACTCGCCGGCCTCGAAGGCCTTCCAGGCGCGGTCGAGATGCGCCTCGCGCTCGGTCTCGTCGACCAGCGGGGCGGCCCCGGCGACGGTGAAGACCCCCGGCGCAAGCACGACCGCCACCACGATCACGACGAGCCGCCAGCGGCGACCGGCGGGCAGGCCCCACTCGAGCAGCAGGTGGATCACCAGCGCGACCATCGCGACCCACAGCGCGAGCACGGCCAGCGACCGGTATCCCTCGACGGACTCCGGCGAGCGCGCCGGGGCCGGCAGGGCATCGATACGCTCCTCGAGAAAGGCGACGTCCTCGGCCAGCACGCCGGTCCGGCGCGCCGCGCCGTCCGTGAGCGAGGCCAGTTCCGCGACGCGCTCGAAGGCCGGCTCGGAGACGATGATCTCGTTGTTGTCGTCCCGCAGCGATTCGCCGTCCTCGAACAGCGGGGTGCGCTCGCGGGCCATGCTGACGGCGAACAGGGCGATGTCCCGCTCGGCGAGCCGTTCGGCAGCCGCGAGGAGCCGACTGCCCGCCTCGCCGGCGAACTGGCGATCGTCGGCGGCCGTCAGCCAGATCACCGCGCCTCCCTTGAGGCCGCGCATCTCGGCGGCCAGTTCGAAGGCACGATCGGGGCGCACCACGAGACTGTCGCCGACCAGGTTCGGCAGCTGGCCGCTGTAAAAGGTCAGGAGGCCGGCGTCCGGGCCCGGCGGCAGCAGCACCCCGGCGGTATCCACCGAGCGCATCAGCCCCATGGGGCGGCCCGACTGCGATTCGGCCAGAAGCTCGATCAGCGTGGCCGTGCGCTCGATCCGGTCGGGCTCGACGTCTCGGCCGGTCATGGCCGCCGATCCGTCGACCACGAACATCACCGGCGCGCGCGCTTGCTCGCCGGATTCCCGGTCCTCCGCCACGCGCGGGTCGGCCAGCGCGATCACGGCGAACAGCCAGAAGGCCGCCCAGAGCAGGCGGGCGGCCCATCGCGCCCCCGGGACCCGGCGCGCCCCGCCGGTACCGCCGGCGAAGGCCCAGTCGTGCAGCTCGGGGTCGGCATAGGCGTCCAGGCGCGCCCCCCGCCGCAGCCGCCACGCGGCCAGTCCCAGCGGCAGCAACAGCAGCCACAGCGCCTCGGGGCGGGCCAGCACGGGCCAGGCGCCGGCGGCGAGCAACTGTCCCCAGAGATCGATCAGGCTGTCGACGGATGCGTTCATGCTCACCTCAGGCCGTCAGCCGCACTTTCAGGAACTGGGCGACCAGCAGGGCCGCCAGCCCCAGGGCGAGGAACCAGGCCAGCAACGAGTGCCGCTCGCGGCGGGTGTCCGCCTCGTCGCTCTCGGGGCGGTGGCGCTCGATCACGTCGGTGACGTCCAGCAACGCCTCGCGATCACCGGCGGCGATGGCCTCGCCACCAGACAGTCGCGCCAGGTCCTCGAGGGTGGGGTCGCCGCCGGTCGGACCGACGTCGTCCGGGGCGAGGTTGATGGTGAACAGTTCGATGTTCTCCGCCCGCGCCAGCGTCAGGGCCTCGGCCGGGTTCATCTCGCCGCCGGTGTTCACCCCGTCGGTCCAGACCAGCAACTGCGGCGGGGCCTCGCCGCGCTCGCGTCGTTCGGCGATCGACTCCATCGCCAGCGCCAGCCCGTCGCCCAGCGCGGTGGCGCTGCCGTCGACCCCGGGTTCGAGCTGGTCGATCCAGAAGCCCAATGCGCCGTGATCACTGGTCTCCGGCACCACGGTGCCGGCCGAGTCCGTGACCACCATCAGGGAGAACCGGTCCTGCGGGTGCGCGTCGATGAACGCCTCCAGCGCCTCGCGCATCACCGCCATGCGCGATACCGGCTGGTCCTCGTCGTCGCGGAAATCGCGCCGGGACATGCTGGGACTGGCGTCGACCAGCAGCACGATGGAACGGGCTGGGGCCTCGCGGTCCACCGACTCGCCCACCCATACCGGGCGGGCCAGGGCGGTGATCAGGGCGACCAGCGCGACCAGCAAGGCGATCAGGAGCCAACGCTGCCCACCGCGCGGGCTGCCGCCATCCGTGTCGCGTCCCAGCGCGGGATGGCGCAGCAGCCGCGAGGGCGGGCGGTCTCGCACCCGCCGGGCCCACGCCGGGTAGGCCAGCGGCAGGCCGGCCAGCAACAGCAGCACCCAGGGCGAGTCGAAACCGATCATGAGATCGGTCCTCGCCAGGCTTCGCGACGCATCGCCCGCAGCCGCTCGACCAGCGCGTCCGGCGGATCGCCCGCCCCGCCGAAGCGGCCATGGTCGATCTCGCGCACCCAGGCGGCCCACGGCTCGGCCAGCCGCTCACGCCACGGCGCTCGGCCGCCGTGCTGCCACTCGCCGATCGCGGCGATCAGCTCGTCGAGCAAGGTGCGCCGGGCGCCGGCGTCCAGCGGGCGTGACGCACGACGCTCCAGTCGGCGCAGGCGCATCCACAGGCGCAACGCGGCGCGATGACGCCAGGCCCACCAGCCGCCCAGAACAAGCAGCACCAGCAAGGCCGCCACCGCGACCAGCAGCCAGGTCGGCGAGCCATCGGGCGCGGCGCCAGGGGCCTCGCCGGCGCGCTGCACCAGCCACGGCGCGGTGTAGATGTCGACCAGTCCCTCGGGCGCCTGCTCGGGCAGGCCGCCATCGGGGTGATGCCAGTCGCGGTAGCTGTCCGTCATGAGGTGGCTCCCGCGGCGCGCGCCAGGGCGACCGGCGCCTCGGCGAGCCAGTCGGCCGGCTCGGCCTCGGCGGGCAGGGCGAGGAAGGCCGCGCCCAGCCCCTCGGCCGA
>CAYUAO010000134.1:0-5431 GCA_964442775.1 uncultured Halothiobacillus sp.
CCTGCCTCTCCGCCAAATTGACTGATCAGAAAAAGCGAAAGCCCGCCGGCTCCGGCGGGCTTTTTGCGTTGCCTTCCCTGCAGGGAAGGACTCAGCTCTTGGTCAGCTTGTCGCCGCCCGCATCGTCCTCGGCCGAGCTGATTACCATCTGCGGGAACGGGATGGTGATGCCGTTGGCATCGAAGGTTTCCTTGATCTGCTGCTGCAGGTCGGACTTGATGTGCGGCATGTCGGCCGAGTGCACCCACGGGCGCGCCAGCAGGTCCACGCTCGAGGCGCCGAACTGGTCGACCAGCACCGCGGGGGCGGGATCCTCGAGCACGCGGTCGTCCTTCTCGAACACCTGCATGATCAGCTCCTTGGCCTTGGCGATGTCGTCGGCGTAGTCGATGCCGATCGCCAGGTCCAGGCGACGGGTGTCGCGCACGCTGTAGTTGGTGATCGCCGAGGCGTAGAGCTGGCCATTGGGGACGATCAGCTCGACGTTGTCGGGCGTGTTCATGCGGGTGTGGAAGATGCCGATCTCGTTGACGGTGCCCATGACGCCCTCGGCGATGATGAAGTCGCCTGCCTTGAACGGTCGGAAGATCAGCACCATCACCCCGGCGGCGAAGTTGCCCAGCGAGTCCTTGAGTGCCAGGCCGACGGCGATGCCGGCGCCGGCGACCAGGGCGACCAGCGAGGTGGTGTCCAGGCCGAGCTGGGAGAGCGCGGCAATGGCGACGAAGAGCAGGAAAGCCGCACGTGCCAGGGCGACGGTAAAGCCGACCAGCATCTTGTCCAGTCCGGTGCGCCCCAGCAGCCTGGCCAGCCAGGGGCTGCCCGCTCTTGCGATGAAATAGCCGCCGACGGCGATCGCGGCGGCGATCAGTATCTTGATGATCCACGGTAGGACATACAGCGAGAAAAAGCCGGCTTCCATGATGATCCTCGTTACGATGGGTTCTTGTGCGTTGTCGAGCCGAACCGGACGCATGTCCGGCCGGGTGTCGTGCCGAGTATAGGCGCCCGGTGGCTTGGTTCACGGACGATAGGAGCGGCCCGGAAACAAAAACACCGCCCGGAGGCGGTGTTTTTCGTGTCCGACGTCGGTGACGCCGTTACTTAGTCGGTGCCCTGAACAGTGATTTCGACGCGACGGTTCTTCGCGCGACCTTCACGGGTCTTGTTCGTGGCGACCGGGTTGGACTCGCCCATGCCCTCGGTTTCGATCTTGTCGCTGTCGATACCCTTGTCGGTCAGGTAGTCCTTGACGGTCGCGGCGCGACGTTCGGACAGGCCCTGGTTGTACTCCTCGGTACCGATGCTGTCG
This sequence comes from uncultured Halothiobacillus sp., assembly GCA_964442775.1. Classification (GTDB taxonomy): domain Bacteria; phylum Pseudomonadota; class Gammaproteobacteria; order Halothiobacillales; family Halothiobacillaceae; genus Guyparkeria. The sequence continues at coordinate 1,313 of CAYUAO010000134.1, forward strand.
GTGTGACCGACGGCTTCGATGTTGGCCACGGAGTTCAGGTCACCCATGTCACGGACCAGCGAGTCCAGCGTGTCCTTGCCTTCCGGCTTGAGGTTGGACTTGTCGAAGTCGAAATAGGTATCGGCCTCGAGGGTGATCTTCTCTGCCTTCGGCTCCGGGGGCGGCTCGACCACCGGCTTGGGCGCGGGCTTGGCTTCTTCCTTCTTGACCAGGTCCGGGTCGCACGCCTCGATGGCGGTGTCTTCGTTCAGCGTGCCGTGGTTGTTGTACAGGCACGTGCCGTGACCGGTCATGACCGGGTCACCGTTGCTGTCGAATACGTACGGGGAATCACCCCCGGCGAGGGTCTGGCCAGAGAAGGCAAACGTGGCTGCAATGGAGGCAGCGATCACGGTCATTTTCTTCATCTGTGAAATCTCCTTGTTTCTTTCTGCGGGCAGAGATGACTTGGGGGGGCGGTAGGGATACCACGATTCAGGTCCGACAACGGTTGAATCTCACCAGAATAGTAGCCGCCCATTCCCGCAAAGTGCAAAAATAGCATCGACGGATTGCGATCATAGGCATCAAAATGGCGCAGGGACTATTCGGTGGCCTGCCGCAGGCGGCACCGGCTCGTGGTTTCGCCCGATCATCCAGGGGGAGGTTCCTGTGCTCAAAGCATTGATATACAAGGACAATAGCCTGCTGGTTCTCGATCAGCGGGTCCTGCCTCACCGCGTCGAATGGCTTTGTTGCAAGGAAGCAACGTGCGTGGTGGAAGTGATACGCGACATGGCGGTGCGCGGGGCGCCGGCGATCGGGGTGGCGGCCGCGTACGGTTTCCTGCTCGCGGCGCGCGCGATGGTCTCCCGGGGCGAATCGCTCACGGAGGAGTCGCTCGACGGAGCGTACCGCGAGTTGGCGGCCGCGCGCCCGACGGCGGTCAACCTGGTCTGGGCGCTCGACCGGATGGTCGCGTGTCTGCGGTCGGCGCAGTCGCTGCCGAACGAAGAGCGACTCGCCCGGTTGGATGACGAGGCGCGATCGATCGAAGCGCGTGACGTGGAGGCCAATCTCGCCATGAGCCAGCGTGGTGCGGCGCTGATCGCGGCCGACGACGAGCCCGGCTGGGTACTGACGCACTGTAATACCGGGGCGCTGGCGACGGCGGGGCAGGGCACGGCGCTGGGCGTGATCCGGGATGCCTGGGCGGGCGGTCGGCTCGCCGGGGTCTACGTGGACGAGACCCGCCCCTGGCTGCAGGGCTCGCGGCTGACGGCCTGGGAGCTGCAGGAGGAATCGATTCCCTACCGGCTGATCTGCGACGGGGCCGCGGGCAGCGTGCTGGCCGGCGGGCGCGTGAACTGGGTGATCGTCGGGGCCGACCGCATCGCGGCCAACGGTGACACGGCGAACAAGATCGGGACCTACTCGCTTGCCGTGCTGGCGCGCCACCACGGCGTGAAGTTCATGGTGGTCGCGCCGCGCTCGACCATCGATCGAGATTGTCCCGACGGTGAGTCGATCGAGATCGAGCAGCGTCCGGCCGCCGAGGTGGCCTCGGTCGGCGGGCGGTTGCTCGCCCCCGAGGGGGCCGTCGTCTACAACCCGGCCTTCGATGTTACCCCCGCCGGGCTGATCGATGCCCTGGTCACCGAGGCCGGTGTCGTGCGTCACCCGGATCGAGCCGCGATCGCCCGCCTGCTCGAATGAGTTGGGCGGGAATCGCCGGGTCGAGTCCCCGGAGTCCGACCCGTTGGTTGCCCGTTAGTCCGACACCACGACTTAAAGAGCAGGTGTGGAATCTCGTGAGGTTGTCCTCGGTCATCCGTCGGGCGCGGCGCGTCCCCGCGACGAGCGGCCGCTCTGTGGTACCATGCCTCGGTTTGCCGGCATCCCCATCCGAGCAAGGCCCCGAGGGGCTTGCGGCGGTCTCGTGGGCACGCGGCCCGGGGAGCGGAGCGATCGCTTCCTTGCGCCGTTCTCGCGCCGTTGAATCAGGACACTCGTGGGTACCAGGACACTCGAATGACTCAGTTCGCTTCAGAAATCTTCCCGGTCAATCTCGAAGACGAGATGCGGCAGTCCTATCTCGATTACGCCATGAGCGTGATCGTCGGACGGGCGCTGCCGGATGCCCGTGACGGCCTAAAGCCGGTGCACCGGCGTGTGCTCTACGCCATGCGCGAGCTGGGCAACGACTGGAACAAGCCGTACAAGAAGTCAGCGCGCGTGGTCGGTGACGTCATCGGTAAGTACCACCCGCACGGTGACTCGGCCGTCTACGACGCGCTGGTGCGCATGGCGCAGGACTTCTCCATGCGCAACATGCTCATCGACGGGCAGGGCAACTTCGGCTCGGTCGACGGCGACGCCCCGGCGGCGATGCGTTACACCGAAGTGCGCATGGCAAAGATCGCCCACGAGCTGCTCGCCGACATCGACAAGCAAACCGTCGACTTCATCGACAACTACGACGGCTCGGAATCCGAGCCGCAGGTTCTGCCCGCCCAGTTCCCCAACCTGCTGGTCAACGGCTCGTCGGGCATCGCCGTGGGCATGGCCACCAACATCCCGCCGCACAACCTCGGCGAGGTGCTCGATGCCACGGTCGCCCTGATCGACGATCCGCAGGTGTCCGACGAGGACCTGCTGGCCCACGTGCCGGCGCCTGACTTCCCTACCGCCGGCATCATCAACGGCGCGGCCGGCCTGCGCGATGCGTACCTGACCGGCCGTGGTCGCTGCGTGATGCGCGCCCGCGCCGAGTTCGAGGACAGCGAGAAGACCGATCGCACCTCGATCGTGATCACCGAGCTGCCCTACCAGGTCAACAAGGCCCGCCTGATCGAGCGCATCGCCGAGCTGGTGCGCGAGAAGAAGATCGATGGTATCGCCGAGCTGCGCGACGAGTCCGACAAGGAAGGCATGCGGATCGTCATCGAGTGCAAGCGCGGCGAGATGCCCGACGTGCTCCTGAACAATCTCTACCAGCAGACGCAGCTGCAGACGGTGTTCGGCATCAACATGGTCGCGTTGATCGATGGCCAGCCGCGCACGGTGGGCCTGCGCGAGATCCTCAACGTTTTCTTGCGTCACCGCCGCGAGGTGGTCACCCGTCGCACGATCTTCGAACTCAGGAAGGCACGGGATCGCGCCCACATCCTCGAGGGGCTGGCGGTCGCCCTGGCGAACATCGACCCGATGATCGCCGTGATCAAGTCCGCGCCCACCCCGGCCGAGGCCAAGGTCAAGCTGCTCGACGGCACCTGGCAGTCGGGCGTGGTACGCACCATGCTGGAGAAGGCCGATGCTGCCGCCTCCCGTCCAGAGGCGCTGGGTGACGAGTTCGGCCTGCAGGAAGACGGCAGTTACCGCCTGTCCCCCGAGCAGGCGCAGGCCATCCTCGAGATGCGACTCAACCGCCTGACGGGCCTCGAGCAGGACAAGATCGTCGAGGAGTACGCCACGCTGCTCGAGCGCATTATCGATCTGCTCGATATCCTGCGCTCCGACGAGCGGCTGATGCAGGTGATCCACGACGAGCTGATGCGTATCAAGGACGAGTACGCCGACGCGCGTCGCACCGAGATCATCGTCGACTACGAAGATCTCTCGATGGAAGACCTGATCGCCGAGGAAGACCGCGTGGTCACGCTTTCTCGCGAGGGCTACATCAAGACCCAGTCGCTCACCGACTACCGCAGCCAGCGCCGCGGCGGCCGGGGCAAGGCCTCGACCCGCATGAAGGACGAGGACGTCATCGAGCAGCTGCTGGTGGCCAGTACCCATGCCTGGGTGCTGATGTTCACCAACTACGGTCGCGTCTACTGGCGCAAGGTCTACCAGCTGCCGCAGGGCGCCCGTGGCGCGCGCGGCCGCCCGGTGGTCAACGTGCTGCCGCTGCAGGACGGCGAGTGCATCAACACCATGCTTCCCGTCAGGGAATTCGTCGACGACCACTACATCTTCTTCGCCACGAAGAACGGCCAGGTGAAGAAGACACCGCTGGTCGACTTCTCCCGCCCGCGCCAGGCCGGCATCATCGCCATCGACCTGCGCGAGGGCGACCGGCTGGTGGGTGCGGCGCTCACCGACGGCGCGCGCGAGATCATGCTGTTCTCGAATGCCGGCAAG
>CAYUAO010000134.1:5441-5796 GCA_964442775.1 uncultured Halothiobacillus sp.
TGCGCGGCATCCGCCTGCAGGACGGCCAATTCGTCGTCTCGCTGATCGTGGTCGACGAGGGCGAGGTGCTGACCGCGACCGAGAACGGCTACGGCAAGCGCACGCCCACCGACGAGTTCCCGGTCTACAACCGGGGCGGGCAGGGTGTGATCGCGATCAACACCAGCGAGCGCAACGGCGAGCTGGTCGGTGCGGTGCTGGTCCGCGAATCCGACGAGGTGATTCTGATCTCGAACCGGGGTACACTCGTGCGCACCGAGGTGTCCCAGATCTCCTCCCTGTCGCGCAATACCCAGGGCGTGACCCTCATTCGTCTTGGCAAGGACGAGCGCCTGGTCCAGGTCGAGCCGGTCGC
>CAYUAO010000135.1:0-5765 GCA_964442775.1 uncultured Halothiobacillus sp.
CGCAGAGACGTCATCGAATCGTGCAGACCTTCCCTTGGCAATCGCGTCACCGGCGACGTCACGCCTTGTTCACGTGTGGCTCGACAGGCCAGAGTGGCATGGCAATCGTGCAGGGGCCCCTCATGAGTGAACACCTGAGCCTGGTGGACCTGACGGTGCGCTTCGGCCGCACGATGGCCGTCGAGGGCGTCAACCTCAAGCTGCCGACCGGGGTGATCGGCTGCCTGCTGGGGCCGTCGGGCTGCGGCAAGACCTCGATCCTGCGCACGGTCGCCGGCTTCGAGTCGCCCAGCGCCGGCGTGGTGCGCCTCCACGGCACGACCGTCGCCGGGGCCGGCTGGGGCCACCCGCCCGAGCAGCGACGCGTGGGCATGATCTTCCAGGATCTCGCGCTGTTCCCGCACCTGAGCGTGGCCGACAACATCGGCTTCGGCCTGCCGAAGAAGCCGGCCGACCGGCGGCAGCGCCGCATCGACGAACTGCTGGAACTGGTCGGGCTGCCGGGCATGGGCCGGCGCTACCCGCACCACCTCTCCGGCGGTCAGCAGCAGCGGGTCGCCATCGCCCGGGCCCTGGCGCCGAAGCCCGACATTCTCCTGCTCGACGAACCCTTCTCCAGCCTCGACGTCGAGCTGCGCGAGACACTGCCTCGCGAACTGCGCGACATCCTGCGCGAGGCGGAGACCACCGCCCTGCTGGTCACCCACGACCAGTCGGAGGCCTTCGCCATGGCGGACATCGTCGGGGTGATGCAGGCCGGCCGCCTGCACCAGTGGGACACCGCCTACAACCTCTACCACCGCCCGGAGACACCCTTCGTCGCCGACTTCATCGGCCAGGGCACGCGCATCGCCGGCACGATGGTGGGCCCCGGACGCGTCAAGACCGAGCTGGGCCTGCTCGAAGGCCAGGTCTCGCACGAGTACCCGCCGGGCACCGAGGTCGACGTCCTGGTGCGCCCCGACGACGTGATCATCGACGCCGCGGGCCCCGGGGTGGCCGAGATCACCGAACGCGTCTTCCGTGGCGCGAACTTCCTCTACACGCTCAGCCTGCCCGGCGGGACGCGACTGCTCAGCCTGGCACCGAGTCACGATCACTACGCCCCGGGGTCGCGGGTCAACCTGCGCCCGGCGTTCACCCACCTTGTGCTTTTCCCGCGCGGAGGGGTATCACGCCATGCCGACAGTGACGAGGATTGATCGGCTCTGGCCCGTCATCGGGCTGACCTGCCTCATCGGCGCCTGGGCCGGCCCGGCTGCGGCGAAGACACCGCTGTTCGACGCCCACCTGCACTACAACGCCGAACAGAGGGTCGCCATCGAGCCCGAGACCGTGCTCGAGACGCTCGAGACCAGCGGCATCGAACATGCCGTGGTCACCAGCCGGCCACCCGAGAACGCCATGCTGCTGGCCGAACTGGCCCCCGATCGCATCGTGCCGTTCCTGGGCGTCTACCGCGCCCGCGCCGACAAGGAAAACTGGATGCACCGCGAGGACCTGCCGGCCCGGGTGGAGACCTGGCTCGACGAGGGCGACTACCGTGGCATCGGCGAGTTGCACATCTTCGGCGAGGACCGCGACAGCCCGGTGCTCGAGCGACTGGTGGAAATCGCCGCCGAGCGCGATCTCGTGCTGATGATCCACGGCGATCTCGCCATCATCGACCGCATCTTCGAGATCGAGCCCGGGGCCGAGGTGCTCTGGGCCCACCTGGGCGAGACGCCCGACCCCACCATCCTGCGCGCGGCGCTCGCCCGCCATCCCGAGGGACTGTTCATCGACACCTCGGTACGCGACGAGCGCTTCCTCGACGACGACGGGCAACTGCTGGCCGAATGGCGCGCCCTGTTCGTCGACCACCCCAATCGCTTCGTGGTGGGGGTGGACACCTACAGCCTCGCCCGCTGGCGACGCTTCGACGAGGCGGCCGACACGATCCGGCAATGGCTCGACCAGCTGCCTCCCTCCGTCGCCCGACGCATCGCCCGGGAGAATGCCCGCGAGCTGCTGCTCGACCCGCTGCTGCTCGGCGATCCGGGGCCCTGACCCCCCGCTGCCCCCGGCTGGACTTGACCCACGTCTTGACTCATGCTGGACGGTGAGTTCAGCGGTCTTTCCGCACCGCCGTGGCAATCGATTTTCCGAGACCGGTGACGCCTTGCTTCAGGAACCCACGACGACATGACGTCGCGAGATCACAGGACTGACCCAGGCAAGCACCGGTCGCACACTCCGCTGGTGCTGGCGCTTTCCTACGTCCTCTACGCGGGCCTGTGGATACTGACCTCCGACTGGCTGCTCGGCCTGTTCGTGCCTGCCGAACAGCTCGCCCGAGCAGGAATCCTCAAGGGGCTGCTCTTCGTCGTCGTCACGGGCGTCATTCTCTACCTGCTCCTGCGCTGGCTGATGCCCGATCGCCCCGCCGCCCGACCCCACACCCCGTTCCTGGGCACCAGGAGTCGACGGTTCGGCCCGTTCGTCGTCTTCCTGGTCAACCTGCTGCTGGTCGCCGGCGTGGCACTCGGCACCTACCTGTATCGCGCCCCGGCGACCATCGAGTCGGCCCAGGATCGGTTGGCCGACGTGGCGGCGCTGCGCGCCGACCTGATCGACGCCTGGCTCGACGAACGCGACAGCGATGCCCTGGTGCTCCAGTCGTCCCCGACCTTGCGCGAGGCCGCCCGGGCACTTGCCGGGACCGACGACGATCCCGGGCTGACGACGGAATCGGCACGAGAGTACGTGAACCAACGCTTCAAGGCCCTGCGTGACGCCTATGACTACGAGGGCGCCGCCCTCCTCGACGCCAATGGCGCCGAGCCGCTGGTCAACCAGGGCGTGACCGACTGGCCCGAGGCCCTGTCCGCCGGCATCGAAGCCGCCGGCGACGGGGATATCGTCGAACTGCCGCCTGACCTGCATGCCGACCGTCACGCCCACGTCGACTGGCTGATCCCGATCGGCGGGGACGACACTGTCCTCGCCCACGTGCTGCTCCGGGCCGACGTGCCACCCATGCCACGCGGCACCGAGTCGGCGACCCGAACCCACCTCGCTCACCCCGGCGACGAGCGGGTCCTGATACTCGACGACGCGGATCGCGTCTCGGCCGAGGCGCCCTGGCCGCGCCAGCGGTGGGACCGGTCGGCGCTCGACCCGGTGGACTTCGGCTCGCAAGCGACGCCGCGGACCATCGAAGGTCTCGACGTGCAGGGCGAGGCCATCGTCGGCGCGGTCCACCCCCTGTCGGGCAAGGACTGGGTGGTCGTCGCCAGCAAGCCGCGCGCGGTCGTGCTCAAGCCGCTCTACGACACCCTGTGGCTGCTCGCCGTCGTGGGCTTCTTCCTGCTGGCGATCATCGCCGTGATCCTCACTCTGCTCTGGCGGGGCAACCGGGAGCGCGAGGCCCTGGAATGGGCCACCCGGACCGCCGAGCGGGACCGGCTGCTGCGGGTGTTCTACGACATGCCATTCGTCGGCATGGCCATCAGCTCGCCCGGCGACCGGCGGATCACCGAAGCCAACCCGCGGCTGGCCGCGATGCTGGGACGCCCGGGCGAATCGCTGCCCGGCATGAGCTGGGACGACCTGCTGGGTGACGCCCGGCACGACGACGAGCGCCGGGCCATCGACGATCTCGTCGCCGGGCGGGTCGATCACTGCACGCAGGAATACGCCATCACCCGGCCCGACGGTCGTCGGGCGTACCTGCATTTCGATACCCGTGTCACGCGATCGGAGGACGGCACGGCCGAGCGCCTGGTCACGATCGCCGAAGACGTCACCGGCGAACGCGAGGCCTACCGGGCGCTGGAGCGCCAGAAGGACCTCTACGACCTGCTCTCGCAGATCAACCAGGCGATCACGCGCTGCCGGACGGCCGAGGATCTGTTCGAGACCGCCTGCCGGGCCGCGGTGGAGCACGGTCATCTCGCCTTCGCCTGGATCGGGTTGATCGACGAGGAAAGCGGCGCGGTCCAAGCCGTCGAGCAGTTCGGCGACACCAGCGGCTACGTCGCGAACCTCGATGTCAGCATCCATCCGGACGAGCCCGCCGGCCAGGGGCCGGTGGGCCGGGCGATCCGGGACGACGACCTGGTCGTGGTGAGCCACTTCCAGACCGCGCGGGCGACCGAACACTGGCACGAGCAGGCGGCCGAGGCCGGCGTCGACGCCGCCGTCGCCTTCCCCATTCACCGGGGCGGCAGGGTCGTCGGTACGATGGCGATGTACGCGGAATCGAGCGACTTCTTCGACGAGGTGGTCTGCGACACGATCCGGGAACTTGGCACCGACGTCTCCTTCGCACTGGACTATTTCGACAAGCTCGACGATCTGGAGCGCGCCCGCGAGGCCGTCCGGGCCAGCCCCGCGGTGCTCTTCCGCTGGCTGCCCAGTCCCGACTGGCCGACGGTGTTCGTCTCCAGCAACATCGAGCGCTGGGGGTACTCGGCCGACGAGTGGAAGCGAGAGCAGCGGTCCTATGCCGAGATCGTCCATCCGGACGACAGGCCGATGCTGGCCGCCGACTTCGGCGAGGAAGTGGCCAGCGGCGAGACGCAGTACCACCAGGAGTACCGCGTGCGCATGGCCAGCGGCGAGTACCGCTGGGTGGAGGAAGTCACCCTGATCCGGCGCGACCCGCAGGGCAACCCGCTGTGGTTCGACGGCGTCGTGACCGACATCCACGACCGCCACGAGATCGAGGAGCACGAACGCCTGATGGCCAAGGTGATCCAGAACACCCGCGAGGGGGTCCTGATCACGGACCGCGACGAGCGGATCATCGAGGTCAACCCGGCGTTCACCGAGCTTACCGGCTACACCGCCGAAGAGGTGATCGGCCGGACACCCGAGGTGCTCGCCTCGGGGCAGCACGACCGGGATTTCTACGACCGGATGTGGCGCACCCTCCAGCGCGAGGGGCACTGGCAGGGCGAAATCTGGAACCGGCGCAAGAACGGCGAGACCTTCCCCGAGATCCTGAGCATCAGCACGGTGACCGATCGCGACGGCGAGATCAGCCACTACGTCGGCCTGTTCGTCGACATCAGCCGGCAGAAGGAAAACGAGTCCAAGCTCGATTTCCTCGCCCACCACGATCCGCTCACCGGCCTACCCAACCGCCTGCTGATGATGGCCCGCCTCGAGCAGATGATCGATGTCGCCCGCCGCCGGCAGAACCGGGTCGCCGTGCTGATGATCGACCTCGATCGCTTCAAGGACGTCAACGACAGCCTGGGCCACGCGGTGGGCGATCAACTGCTGATCAAGGTCACCGAGCGCCTGCGTCGCCGCTTCGGCCGGGCCGATGCCATTGCCCGTCTCGGCGGCGACGAGTTCGCCCTGGCCGTGGCCGACATCGACAACGCCACCGAGGCAGGGGAACTCGCCGACGCGGTGATCAACGCCCTGGGCGAGCCCTGGGAGCTGTCGAAGGGACAGCAGGTGCGGGTGTTCGCCTCGGCCGGCATCTCGCTGTTCCCCGACAACGGTCGCACCCCCCTGAGCCTCCTGCAGCAGGCGGACACGGCCCTGTACCGGGCGAAGGACGAGGGGCGCGGCAGCTTCCGCTTCTTCTCCGACGAGATGACCGAAGCGGCACGCGACCGCGTCGCACTCGAACTGCAGTTGCGCCAGGCGATTGACAACCACGAACTCCGCCTGGTCTTCCAACCGCAGAGCCGGGTCGACGACAACCGCCTGCAGGGGGCCGAGGTGCTGGTGCGCTGGGATCACCCGACCGAGGGACTGATCCCGCC
>CAYUAO010000136.1:0-5566 GCA_964442775.1 uncultured Halothiobacillus sp.
CTGGGCCCTTGGAGGTCCCGCTTCAGACGTCATCGAATCGTGCAGAGTTTCCCTAAGTAATCTGGTCTGCCTACCCGGGTCAGCCGGCGTTCCCATTCAGGCGAAACGGAGTGTTCCCATGATCAAGCGCACGATCCAATCCTTCATGGCGGCCTTCATGGCCGCCGTGGTGCTGGCCATCGCGATGCCCTTGCCGGCGCAGGCCGCCGCTCCCGTCGACGACACGGCGGCACTCGCCGGGGTGGAGGAGGCCAAGGGCGTTTTCCAGATCGACTTCACCGAGGCCGAGAAGACCGCGTTCTACCTGGAAATCATTCGCGGCACGCACGCCAATTTCGTTCGCCAGGGGCTGGAGCCGGACCTGGTGATCGTCTTCATCGGCCCGACCGTCCAGTTCCTCAGCACGGAGGCTGGCGAGGACGTCGCCGACCCGGCGACCCTGATGCGCATCGAGTCCGAGGTCGAGCGGCTGGCCGAGCTGGGCGTGCGCCTCGAGGTCTGTGCCGTGGCCACCGAGGTGTTCGGCGTGGACAACGACACGCTGTTCGATGGGCTGGAGCTCACCGGGGACGGCTTCGTTGCGATGATCGGCTGGCAGGCACAGGGCTATCATCCCGTCACGATGTTCTGACCACTCGCCCGTTCGAGGTGACCTGGAATGACGAAGGCCCCGTCGAAAGGCGGGGCCTTGCTCTTGCTGGTGTCGCGATCCGATCAGCCGCGCTCGAGGCGAAACTGGCCGACCATGCCGGAGAGCGAGGAGGCCAGTCGGGCGAGGTCTGCGCTGGCCGTGTTGATCTGCTCGATGGCATCCAGCGACTCGTTGGAGACCTGGTCGATGTTCACGGCGTTGCGGTTGATTTCCTCGGTCACGGCGGTCTGCTCCTCGACCGCGCTGGCCACCTGGGTGGAGAGATCCGTGATCTGGCGCACCGACTGGGCGATCTCGTCGAGCAGCCCCTGCGTGTGGCCCGTCCGGTCGAGCGTGTCCCGGGCGCTTTCGCTGCTGCGTTCCATCACGCCGACGGCCTCGCGCACGCCCGACTGCAGCTTCTCGATCATCTGCTCGATCTCGCCGATCGAGTCCTGGGTGCGGTTGGCGAGACTGCGTACCTCCTCGGCGACCACGGCGAAGCCCCGGCCCTGTTCGCCGGCGCGAGCCGCCTCGATGGCGGCGTTGAGTGCCAGCAGGTTGGTCTGCTCGGCGATCCCGCCGATCACGTCGAGCACCGTGCCGATCGAGTCACTGTGCGTGTTGACGTCGCGGATCACCTCGCCGGCACGCTGCATGTCGTCGGACAACGACTGCATGGCGCGCATGTTGTCGTCCATCGCCTCCATGCCGGCATGCGCGCGTTCGTCGGTCTCGGTGGCCGAATCGTTGACCGACTGGATGTTACGGGCGATTTCCTCGACGGCGCTGCTCATCTGCGTGATGGCGGTGGCCACCTGGGATGTCTCGTCGCGTTGCTTCTGCGCGCCGCTGCGCGTCTGGGCGGAGACGGCGGACATCTCCTCGGTGGCCGCGGCCAGTTGCGAGGAGCTGTTGGCGATGTCGCCCATCATCTCGCGCAGCCGCTCGACGGTGCTGCCCAGGCGGCGGATCAGCTGACCGGTCTCGTCCCTGGCGGCCGACTTCGGCGTGGTCGACAGGTCGCCGTCGGCGATGCGATCGGCAATCGCGACCGCCTCGTCGATGGGGTGAACCACCGAGCGCGTGATCGTCAGCCCGGCGAGGACGGCGACGATCAGGCCGGCGAGGGTGCCGAAGATCAGGATGCTCCGCAGCAGCGAGTCGACACGTTGCAGGTTCGCCTCGCGCTCATCGAGCAGCGCATGCTCGTCGTCGATCATGGCGCGGTCGATATCGCCCAGGCGTTTCATGTCGGACTGAGCGCTGGCCTTGAGCTCCTGGACCCGGCCGCGCACGGTCTCGTCGAGATCGCCCGCCTCGCGGCGAAGGTCGACCGCCGGCTGCATGTAGTCGCCGATCCAGCGATGGTAGATCTGCTCCATTTCCCCCAGCCGCTCAAGCTGCACGGGGTTGTCCGCCGTCAGTTCCTCGAGATGGTCGTTGCGCTCGAGGAATGTCTCCCGATTCTCCCGGTAGGGGGCGAGGAAACTCTCGTCGCCCGTCAGCAGGTAGCCGCGCTGGCTGCTCTCGATCCGGACCAGGGCGACCATCTGCTTTTCCAGCGATTCGATCACCTCGTGGCTGTGCTCGTTGACGGCCTGCGCGTCGCGAACCTGGCCGTACTGCAGCCACACGGAAGCGGAGATCAGCAATATCAGTAGAGTAAGCAGGCCGAAGCCCAGGCCGAGGCGGGTGCCGATGGGCAGGTTGTTCATCACGGGTCTCCTGTTCTGGGACGGTTTGCGGCAAGTCGGCCCGAGTGAGGGGGAAGGCGCCGGTACATCGGTTTATCGGCCGGCCGGGCGCAGGGTTTAGCGCCCCCTGACGAAAGGGTTGACCGGGCCGGCCGATTGCATAGAGCGAGAAAGGGTAGTCCACGAACGGTTTTGATGCTGCTCGGGTCGCTCGTGGAGGCTTCATGCGTTTGTCGTCATGGGCTACAGTCCAAGAAGGCCTGGGACATTGCCGGCTGTTGTCCGGCACGAGGAGTCACCGATGTTGTACCTGCCGCGAACCGCCCGCGCTGATCCGGGTGAGTTGGAGGCGACTTTCAAGGCCGAGATCTCGGCGCTGGACCCCGGCGAGTTGCCGCTCGAGGAAGGGATGGCTCGAGGCAGTGTCGCCACGGGCGATGCCGTCTCGGCCATGGTGATCTCGATCGGGATCGAGCCCGAGTGCGTTCGCGTGCATGCCGGGCTGTTCTTTACCAGCGTGATCGCCGGTTGCGCCTGCACCAACGACCCGAGCCCGATGAACGACGAGGCCGAGTACAGCGAGGCGGTATTCGAGATCGAGCGCCCGGACGGCGCGACACGGGTGCGATTGCTGGACGTCGACGAATGAGACCTGCGCCGCGGCGAGGTCGTGGGGGCGGGGCACCCATGACCGATGGCGAGGCCGCTCGACGAATCGCCTGGCCCGCTTACCGGGTCGGCCTGTTGCTGCTCGTCATCTGGGTGCTGGTGTCCGGCACGCTGACCTGGTCGAGCTGGCAGGCGGTCGAGCGCTACGAGCGCCATGTCAACGAGCAGATCGAGCAGCGCACCCGGTTGGTGGCCCTGATGCAGTCGACGCTGGTCGACGGCGAGCTCGATGCCGTCGATCGTGACCTGCGGGTGATTCGCGAGCGTCTGGTCGAGCGACTGGACGAGCCGCGCTCGGAGGTGACACCGATCCTGGAATCGTCGCTCGATGCCAATGAAATGGTCCGCGGCTTGTGGTGGCTGGACGGGGCGGGCGAGCGCGTTGCATCGCGCGGTCGGGTCGAGCCACCGGCGATCGAGCCGGCCGAAGAACCGTTCTTCCGCGCCCATGCCGACGCCTCGCGGGCCCCGGCGGAGGACAAGGCGGACCTTTCCGGGGCGATCGACACGGGCGAGACCCGCTTGCTGGCGGTCAGCCGGATGTTGCGCGACCGGGATGGGGAGTTCCGTGGCGTGCTGGTCGCCTGGATCGATCTCGGCGCACTGGCCGCGTTGCTCGAGCGGGTGATCGGCGGCGAGCGCCTGGCCTCCATGCTGTCCCACCGGGACGGGCATCTGTTGCTCAACCTGGCCGAGAACAGCCTGCCCAGCGCCTCGCTGGCCGAGTGGATCGAGGCGAGCGGCGTCTCGGCGCAACGGACGGGGCGTTTCGCCCCGCCGACCGGCGACCACGACTATCAATACGCGCTCGCGCGCCCGGAAGGCTGGCCGCTGAACCTGATCGTCGCCGAGAATCGAGCCCCGCTGGCGTCCCGGGTGGCGGAGAACGCCCGATACCATTACCTGCGTCTGCTGATCTGGACGCTGGTTTCGGGTGCGCTGCTGTTGCTGGTCGGCTGGCTGTTCTCCCGGCGAGCCGCGGCCCTGGAGCAGGTGGCCGAGAGCGAGCGACGGCTGGCCGAGAGCCATCGACGCAACGCCGCGATCATCGAGGCCATGCCCGACCTCCTGTTCACCATGGATGTCGAGGGTCGCATCCTCGACTTCGAGCCGGGCGAGGGCATTCCCCTGCTGATGGCTCCGGAAGAGTTCCTCGGGCGATCGGTCAGGGAGGTACTGCCCGCGGACCTCGCGAAGACGACCTGCGCGGTGATCGAACGCACCCTGGCGACCGGGACGGTGCAGACCTACCAGTACCACCTGGACTTCGACGGCGCGCGCCGCTACTACGAGGGGCGCTGTTCGCCATTGACCGCTCGGACCGTGCTGATCCTGATCATCGACATCACGGCCCGCAAGCGGGCGGAGAGCGACCTCGAGTGGGCGGCCAGCCACGATCCGCTCACCGGGCTGCCGAACCGGCGCCTGTTCATCGATCGGCTAGAGCTGGCCGTGGAGGAGTTCCATCGCTACGGCGGTGTCGGCTTTTGCCTGCTCTACCTCGACCTCGACGGCTTCAAGGCGGTCAACGACACGCTCGGACATGCCGCCGGCGATCAGCTTCTCATTCAGGTGGCCGGAAGGCTGCGGGAGCAGTTGCGCGCGGCCGACAGCGTCGCGCGGCTCTCGGGAGACGAGTTCGTGTTGATCGTCAGCCACGCCGGGCGCCCCGAGGCCGACGTGGTGGCCGGGAAGCTGTGCGAGGAGTTGGGTCGACCGTACCCACTCGACGAGGGCGAGGCCCGCGTCGGTGTATCGATCGGGATGGCCTGCTGCCCCGAGGACGGTCGCACCGCGGACACGCTGATGCGCGCGGCCGATGCGGACATGTACCGGCACAAGCCGGGACGGTAGGGCGGAGGCGCCGCGGTCGACGACCGGCGAGCCCTTGGCGGCTATCAGGGCGTCCGGAGATAGCGCTCGTGGAACTCGTCCGCGGGCAGCGGGTGGCTTTCGAGGTAGCCCTGGTAGACGTCGCACTGGTACTGGCGCAGGAAGGCGAGTTGCCTGTCGTGCTCCACGCCCTCGGCGAGTACCTTCAGCCCGAGCGTGTGGCCCAGATCGATGATCACCCGCGCGATCTGCCCCCGGTCTACGGGTGCCTCGATCAGGTCGATGAAGCGCTTGTCGATCTTGAGGATGTCGATGGCGAAGTCGCGCAACTGGCCCAGCGAGGAATAGCCGGTGCCGAAGTCGTCCAGCGCGACGTGCACGCCCATCGCCCGCAGGCGATCGAACAACTCGCGGGCCTCGGATTCGCGCTGCACGATCGCGCTCTCGGTCAGCTCCAGTTCCAGCCGGTCGGCGGGGAAACCGGTTTCCGCGAGCACCCGCTCGACCAGGCGGTCGATCTCGCCGTGGCGCAACTGGTGCGGAGAGACATTCACCGCCAGTCGACCGAAATCGTGCCCGGCCTCGAGCCAGGCCTTCCCCTGGGAACAGGCCTCGCGCAGCACCCATTCGCCCAGGGGCCAGATCAGGCCGGTGGCCTCGGCCACCGGGATGAAGCGATCCGGCGGGATCAGTCCCTCGGTCGGGTGATCCCAGCGCACCAGCACCTCGGCCCCCT
>CAYUAO010000137.1:0-5460 GCA_964442775.1 uncultured Halothiobacillus sp.
CAGCCGGAAAACGAGCTCGACTACGCCCGCACGCTGGCCGCGATCGCCCGGCGGGACGGACTGCGACCGCTCGATCGTGGTGCGGTAGCCCGGAGCATCGAACATGCCAGTCGCCTGGCCGACGACCACGACAAGCTCGCCGCCGGCACCCGCCCACTGGCCGACCTGCTCGCCGAGGCAAACCACATCGCCGCCGCCGGTCACGGGGATCACATCGCCGTGCACCATGTCGAGGCCGCCATCCGCTGTCGGGAGCGGCGCGCCGAGCGCCTGCGAGAGCGAGCGGTCGAGGCGATCCTGCGCGGAACGCTCAACGTGCCCACCCGAGGCGAACGGGTCGGGGCGATCAACGGCCTGGCGGTCAGCGAACTGGGCGAGTTCCGCTTCGGCCTGCCCACGCGCATCACCGCCACCGCGCGCCCGGGTCGCGGCCAAGTGGTCGACATCGAGCGGGAGGCCAAGCTCGGCGGGAACATTCACGCCAAGGCGGTAATGATCCTCTCGCGCTATCTCGCCAGCCGCTACGCGCCGGATAGCGAGCTATCCCTGTCAGCCAGCCTCGCCTTCGAGCAGATGTACGGCTCGGTGGACGGAGATTCCGCCTCGGTGGCCGAGGTGGCTGCCCTGCTCTCGGCGATCGCCAAGACCCCCATTCGTCAGTCGCTGGCGGTGACCGGCTCGGTCAACCAACTGGGCGAAGTGCAGGCGATCGGGGGGGTCAACGAGAAGATCGAGGGCTTCTTCCGCATCTGTCGCGACCGGGGACTCGACGGCTCGCACGGCGTGATCATCCCCGCAAGCAACCAGCCGCACCTGATGCTCGACCACGAGGTACGCAGCGCCGTGAGCGCCGGGCGGTTCTCGATTCACGCGGTCGAGCACGTCGACCAGGCGCTGAAACTGCTGACCGGGCTCGACACCGGCGAACCCGACGCCAAGGGCGTATTCCCTCCCGAGAGCCTCAACCGACGGGTGGTCGAGCGCCTGGCCAGTTTCGCCCGCCTCGCCCGGAACGATGACCGTCGCCATGGCCATCACGACCATGGGGACGGTTCCCGCGGCCCCGCTGGGGGCTTGTCGGGATGAGCAAACCGCACGTTCTGCTCCTCGTCGACGCCTCGCCGTCAAGCCTGGCGGCGCTGGCCGGTGCCGCGGGACTGGCCCGGCATCAGCATTGCGAGCTGATCGCCCTGTTCGTCGAGGATCGGGACCTGCATGCCTCTGCCGGACACCCGTTCGCCCGCGAGATCAGCCGACTGTCGGGCGAATCACGCCCCTTCGATCGCGAACTGTTGGTCACCCGCATGGCCCGGCAACGCCGACAGATCGAGGCCATGCTGACGGAACTGGAACGTGAGGCGCCGCTGCGTTGGCGACTCGAGGTGGTCACCGGCCCGGTATTCGAAAGCGTCCACGCCGCCGCCGTGACTGCCGACTGGGTGGTGCTTGGCAAGGCAGGCTGGTCGGCCGGGCACGGGACGCAACTGGGCTCTGTCGCCAGGCGTCTGCTGGAGGCGGGAGACAGGCGTCTGCTGCTCTGGCATGCGGCCACGCCGAACGATTCCCGTCGCGAACCCCGGCAACGCCCGTCCCCTCGCCGTTCGACTCGTCGCTTGCCGGTTTTCCGGAGCGCTCCCGACGACCCGACTCGATTCCCGGGGGACCCTCTCGCCCCGGTCGTCGCCCTGCTGGCGACACCGAGAAACGCGGAAGACGTGGTCCAGACCGCGCACGCCGTTGCCATGGCCACCGATCGACCCTGCCACCTGTTGATCCTCTCCTCGATCGACCCCGCCACCCTGCCCTCGCTGGTGGCCTGGCGCCAGCTGGGCGAGCCGCCACTGGCATTGGAATCGATCGATACCGCGCCGGAACCGGGCCAACGATCGGCCGACCCGGACCTGTTCCGGCAACTGAGAGACACCCCGGCATCGGCGGTGGTACTGGCCGACGACGCAGTCGACGTCCTCGGCCGGCCCCTGCCCGAGGTGATCATCGAACTCCAGGCACCGGTGATCCGCGTTCCCTTCAGGGCCGAATGAGGCCACGCTCGCCCCGACAGATCGACTTGCGCCATTACACGGCGTGATAGAATTACATACCGGCCCGATCCGTATCCCAGGAGACCCCATGACGTCCCGCCAATCATTCGCTCGTTCCATGGCATTGCTCGCCATCACCGCGCTGCTGACCGCGATGCTCAGCATGCCCGCCGAGGCCAAGCGCTTCGGTGGCGGCAAGAGCTTCGGCTTCCAGGGGCAGAAGAACTCGCAGACCACCAACCAGCGCCAATCCGCTCAGGACCAGAAAGCCACCCGCAGCCCGGGCGCCGGCATGGGCGGCATGCTTGCCGGCCTGGCCGCCGGCGGCCTGCTGGCGTGGATGTTCATGGGCGGGGCCTTCGAGGGCTTCCAGCCGATGGACTTCCTCGTGATCCTGCTGCTGGCCGTCGGCGCGTTCTTCCTGATCCGTCACCTGCGTGGGGGAGCCGGGGCGCCCCGGCCGGCCCCCGCCGGTGGCCCCACGGCGACGCCGACCAGCGGCCCGGCAACCGGGCAGGCTCGCAGCAGCCACGGCGGGGCCGGGGATTCGGTCATCGGGGCCGGCGGCCGGCAGGCGGCTCGCCCGGGCTCGCTCATGGACGAGTTCAGTTTCGGCAACTCGACCAGCTACCAGCCGCCGAGCTGGTTCGACGAGGAGCGCTTCCTCGGCGCGGCGCGCACCCACTTCACCAACCTGCAGCTGGCCTGGGACGCCAACCGCATGGAGGAGATCCGCGAGTTCGTCACCCCCGAGTTCTTCCGCGAACTGGTCCGCGAACGCGCCTCACTGGGTGACGCCGAGAACGTCACCGAGGTGATCGACCTGAACGTCTCGCTGGAGCAGCTTGGCGAGGAAGGCGGCGACCTGGTCGCCGCGGTGCGATTTACCGGCCACGTCCGTGAACAACCGGAAGCGGCGGCCGAAGAACTCGACGAAACCTGGCTCGTCACGCGCCGCCTCGATGACGAGAACGCCAACTGGCTGATCGCCGGCATCCGGCAAAACACCTGACCTATCGCGGTCGCTCATGAAAAAAGACCCCGCCGGATCGACATATGATCCGGCGGGGTCTTTTCGCTTAGTCGTGCGTTCAGGTGAAGAACGATTCCTTCGCCAGCGCCCGCATGACCTCCGTGATGTTGGCCTGATCGTTCTTGAACACGGCCACCATGCTGTTCACGCCGCAGACCGATCGCTCCGCGCCGTGGACGACCCAGCCGTTGGCCGGCGTCCAGCCGGGGTCGTTGATGAAAAGGGCCAACTGGTCGGAGTGGGCCTGGGTCAACCGCTTGAAGTCCAGCGCCAGGCGCGTCAGCCGGCGGGCTTCCTCTCCCTCGAGCCCCCCGTGGACCTGCCACGGTTCACCGGTCTCCTCGCGGAAGTGGGCGACCGTCTCGACGCCGTCGAGATTCAGTAGTTCCTTGAGCATGTCACCCTCCTCATTCGCCAAGGGCCTTGAAGGCGGCATCGTAGTCGGCCTGCTCGTTCTTCAGCACGACCGCCATTCGCTCACGCGCCACCGCGGACCAGTCAAGTCCCACGAACGTGAAACCCTGCACGGGATAGAAACCTCCCAGGTCGCTCATGCCCTCCCAGCCACGCGCCTGCATGGACGCAATGGCCATGTTGGCAATGCAGAGGTGACCGAGAAGGTCGAGGGTGTCCTGGTCGATCGCGTTTTCGTCCGAGATCACGGAATCCACCAGCTGGCCATCATCGCCAAACTGGAAGGCCGCGATCGCGCCGGACATCGAACTGAGAGTCTTGATATCAGCCATGGTCTTTCCTCCAGGTTTCGGGCTGTCTGCACACCGCGGTTGTCACATCAGGATGAGATCGTCGGACGCGTCGGCGAGCCGTTCTCGCATCAACCCGAGAATCTGGGTCAGCGAGGCGCGGTCGTTCTCGTAAAGGCAGTAGACGTGAGACAGCACGCAGAAACCGCGATCCCCTCCGTGAACCACCCATCCCTTGGCGCGCTCGAAGCCGCAGCGCTTCATTCCGGGCTGGCAGACCTTGGAGAACAGCGCGAGCATGTCCCCCTCCATTCGCACGGCGGCCATGTTGGACCTCGCCAACGCGGTGACGATGCGGGTTTCCTCCTGGGAGAGCTCGCCCTCGTGGGCGTAGTACTGGTCACCCCGGTAAGCGAAATCCCCGGCGGCCAGGACGCCCGGGAGTTCCATCAGATCCGTTACAAGACTCATGTTCCCTGCTCCCCGTATTGCATACCTTTCACTACAACGTTTAGCAGGATGCTGCGCCCGGCGTGATACCGTTTTTGTGGCTGGAATAGAATCAACTTATTGATTGTCGGGAATTGTTCGGGATCGAGTCCCGGGCCGCTCGTCGAAACGAGCCCGATGTCTCGCTCGCCGCCCGATCGGCTCGACAACTCGTGGCTCCCGGCCGATCCCGACCATCCCTGCCGGCCCAGCATCATCCCAGCATCTCGATCAGTCGGCGGGCATCTCCCGGCGCCTGCGCCTCGGTGTCGTTGTCGTTGTCGAAGTAGCAATACACGCTGCGACCCTCGCCCTGCCAGGCCCGGATCATCCGAGACCAGTCGTGCAAGGCATCGTCGTCGTAGCTGCCGACGTAGGGTCCGTCCGACCCGTGCAGGCGCAGGTAGACGAAATCGGCCGTGGTCCAGAGCCGGGAGGTCCGGCCATCGAGATCGAAGATGCGCCAGGCCGCCTTGTCAGGGAAACTCTGCACGAATCGGATATCGCTCTGCGCGCCTTGAGCCGGGCAGATGCAAGGCGCTCGTCCGCCGCGGAAGGGTGATTCCCGCATCCTCGGACGAAACCGAATCGGCAGGACGCCGATTCGGCCGGCGTGAGCCGGCCCAAAGGGCGAGGTCCAGGGATGGACCTCGCGACGCAGCAGATGTCCAGCTCAAGGCGCGCCCTGCGGGGCTTGGCGAGCCGTCCGTGCTCTGCGTTGCGTCGTCTTGGCGTGGCCGCCGGCACGCCGGCGACGACACGCCTTGATCACGAACGGCTCGCCAAGCCAGAGTGACATCCGATTCGTGCAGAGTTTCCCCAGCAGTTCGGCCACCTCGTCGATCCACCAGCTCTCGTCACGGAACTCGAAGGCGTAGCGATACCCGGTCGGCAGGGCGCGCAGGAAGCGTTTGAGCCGTTCGACGTTCGCGCCCCAGCGCGGCGGCAACTGGAAGAGCACCGGTCCGAGCTGTTCGGCCAGCCGGTCGATACGCTCGAAGAACCGGGCGAAGCTCGGCTCGGGGTCCTTGAGCTTCTTCATGTGGGTGATGTAGCAGCTGGCCTTGACCGCAAAGCGGAACGACGCCGGCACGGCATCCCTCCAGGGAAGGTCTGCACGATTCGATGGCATCTCTGGCTCGCGGGTTTGTTCGCAATCGAGGCGCCGGACCGAAGGCGGGCTCATTGCCCG
>CAYUAO010000138.1:0-5449 GCA_964442775.1 uncultured Halothiobacillus sp.
AACCAGGGCGGCAGCTTGGCGTAGATCCTGATCGCCTCGTTGCGCTCGAAGGCTTCGGCGAAGTTCGACTCCACGTCCGAGTCGTAGATCACGTGGTCGTAGACGGACTTCCGGCTCTCGAGCATGTTGCGTTGCAGATAGCCGAACAACTCGCGCTCCTCGAACAGTTCCTGGGCATAGAACTGATCGTCACCGATGCGGTGATAGCGGATGCCATCGACGATGAACAGGCGCATCTGCCGGCGGACGATCTCCAGGACCTGCTCGATGAACTTCTGCGGGTTGTTGCGGAAATCCGCCAGCCGTTCGCTGCGGGTGAGGATCTCGACCAGCGTGCGACGCGTCAGATTGGTCTCGTTCTGCAGGAACCCGATGATGTCCGGCAGCTGGAAATCATGCGCGTCGTAGGTGCTGGGCATTTCGCGCACGGCCTCGGCCTCCACTCCACCGCGGGTCACGTCCAGCACTGCGGTGCGGGTGACGAACCGGGCCTTGCCCACGCGCAGATTGTCGCGGATCTCCTCGGCACAACGCTCGATCAGGGCTTCGGTATCGAACGACACGCGGTAGGTGGTGCGGTACTTGATCCGGTCCCACAGCGCCTTGAAGTCCTCGCTCAGGAACACCGCCTTGTTCAACCGCACCTGGCGTTTCCGGCCCTTGTCCTGGATGTTCAGACGACCGGCCACTTTGCGCAGCAGGGCGGCGATGGCATCGTGGTGTGTCGCGACATCGTCCGGCAGGGCGAGCTCGTCGTTCTTCAGGTCGATGCGCAGGCGGTCCTGCACCTTGCCGCTGGCGTCGATATAGCCGTGATCGCGCAGATGCATCCAGACGGCTTCGGACGTGTCGACTCCCAGGTGGCCTGCCGCTCCCTCGTCGGTTTCCACCGGGATGCTCGCGAACAGATGTTTTTCCACCACACCGAAGCGGACGCCTTCGGCCTGTTCGATCTCGCTTTGCAACTGACGGGCGAAGTCCTCGTAGGACTCATTGGCCATCACCGTCAACGTGTTCACGTCAAAGCCGTGTACCCGCTCGCCTTGCTGATTCACCGCCAACCGCAGGCCGCGCCCGATTTCCTGGCGCTTCTTGATGGTCGAGCGGGTCTCGTTGAGCGTGCAGATCTGGAAGACGTTGGGGTTGTCCCAGCCCTCCCGCAGCGCCGAGTGGGAGAAGATGAATTTCAGCCGGGAATGGAAGCTCAGCAACCGTTCCTTCTCCTGCATGATCAGCCGATAGGCGCTCTCGTCGGCCTTGGTCTTGCCCTCGCCGCGTGAGTCCTTCAGCCGTCCCCGACCACTGGCGTCCTTCCTGTTGTCCGCCGCGAAGTAGCCATCGTGGACGTCCTTTGCTTCGGTCTCCAGGTCCACTTCGCCGAACAGGCTCTGGTACTTCGGCCGACCGGCCGCACGATGGTATTCCTCCTCGAAGATCCGGGCGTACTTGCCCGGCTGCGGATTGCCGTCGGCATCGTATTCGCGGTAATTGGCCACCCGATCGATGAAGAACAGGCTCAACACCTTGATGCCGCGGGGCCGCAGCCGGAGCTCCTTGTCCAGATGCTCCTCGATGGTCTTGCGGATCTGCAAGCGCTTGAACTCGTCGTCGTCCACCTCGCCGATCGCCTGCCCCAGGCGAATGATCTCCGGGCGGCTGGTGAAGCTGACGTACTCGTTGCCCTCCTCGCAGTAGATATCCTCGACGATGTAGCCGTCGTAGACACTGCGTCCGCCGGTCGCATCCAGCAGATCGTCCCCACTCTTGACCCATTTCGCCTTGCGGGTGACCTTGCCCTTCGAGAGCACGTCCAGCTCCAGCCGGGCGCGGATGCCCCGTTTGTTGTCCACCTTGAGCAGCCGCACGTAGGCCTTGTTGTGGCTGTCCTGCACCTCGATGCCGGCCACCTCGATCTGCTTGACCAGCCTGCGCTCGTAGGCGTCTACCGAATCCAGCCGGTAGAGCATGTGATGTCGGTCAAGATGGGTGGCCGAATAACGCAGCGTGCACAGCGGGTTGAGCGAACGGATCGCCTCGCGGCTCTTCTCCGTGGTCGCCACGCTCTGCGGCTCGTCGATCACCACCACCGGCCGGGTTTCCTGGATGAACTCGATCGGCCGATACCCCGTCATCCGGTCGTGCGGGCGGTGGATAATGTTCGCCTTGTCTTCCTTCTCGGGGTCATCGAAGCTCTTTCGGAAGGCATCGATGTTGATCACCATGATCTGGATGGTGTCGCTGGTGGCGAAATTGCGCACCTGTCCCAGCTTCTGCGAGTCGTAGACGAAGTAGTCGAACGGCGTGTTCTCGTAGAGTCCCTTGAAGTGCGACTCGGTCATCTGCAGGGACTTGTACACCCCTTCCTTGATGGCCACGGAGGGCACCACCACGATGAACTTGGTAAAGCCGTATCGCCGGTTGAGCTCGAACATCGTGCGCAGGTAGACGTAGGTCTTGCCCGTGCCGGTCTCCATCTCGACGCTGAAGTCCAGCGCATCCAGAGCCGAAGAGGGTGCCAGCCCGTTGCGCAGCTGCACGGCGCGCACGTTCTCAAGCAAGGTCTCGTCCGGCAGGCTCAGGCGATTGCCCACCCCCAGTTCGCCGACCTCCTGCCCAAAGCCCATCGCCATCTGTGAAGTTGCGCGCTCACCAGTGACGGTAAAACTGGTGCGGCAGGTCTCCTGGCCCTCGAACACGTCGGCCACCGCATCGATGGCCTCCCGCTGATAGTCCAGATCGGCGTCGAACCGGATCTTCATCGCTCGTCGTCTCCCTTGTCGGCGTCGTGCCGCGCCGCACCGCGCCGGGCGAGTGTCTCGATCGCGCGCAGGGTGTCTTCCTCGCCCGCCGACTCCTTGATGGCCCGGCGGCGCTCGGCGAAACGGGCGTATTCGTCCTTCGCCTTCTCGTCCGCCGTGCGTTTGCGCACGCCGCCATGGCCCTCGAGCACCTCGCGGTCATTGAAGCTCAGGAACTGGTCCAGTTTCTTTTGCCAGTCGGTCATGAAAACCTGTCGGCGGCGCCTGGCCTGGTCCGCGGCGAAATCCAGCCACATGGTCACGATGCGGTTGAGTTCGTCGATCTCCTCGGCGGACAGATAGTTCTTGGCCACCGTGACGTCCCCGGCACGCACCTCGCCGCCCTTCCAATTCGTCAGGCCCATGTTGGGCGCTTCGTGGTCGGCGCGTTGGTGGATCAGCTCCGCGGCCGTGTGCCCGGTGGCGGCGTAGTGCAGCTTGTTCTGCATATGCTGGAAAAAACGCTGGGTTTCCTGCGCGCCGGGTGCGTAGTCCGCTGCCAGGGCGAAGATCTCGCGTACCCGCAGATACATCCGCCGCTCGCTCGCGCGGATGTCGCGGATGCGTTCGAGCAGCTCGTCGAAGTGGTCGGGCACGCCGGGGCCGGGCGGGTTTTTCAGCCGCTCATCGTCCATGACGAAGCCCTTGCTCAGGTACTCGCTCAAGCGGTCGGTGGCCCAGCGGCGAAACTGCGTGCCGCGCTGGCTGCGGACCCGGTAACCGACAGCCAGAATGGCGTCGAGACTGTAGTGAGCGATTTGTCGCGAGACCTGCCGGCTGCCTTCTTGCCGAACTATTAGAAAATCCCTAACAGTTCGATCCGGATCCAACTCGCCGGACTCGAAACACGCGCGCAGATGCGCGTTGATGGTGGGAACCGTCACCTGGTAAAGGTCCGACATCAACGCCTGGGTCAGCCAGATGGTCTCGTCCTCGAACCGGCATTCGATCCGCGTCCGACCGTCCTCCGCTTGGAAGAACAGCACCTCGCCGGATGCCGAGCGAATCTCCTCGTCCGCTCGCTGCGGTGGTTGATCTCTGTGCTCGGTATCGTCCATCTCGTCGCCCTCCTTGGTCAGAGACTCTTGATGTCGTCGATGCCCGCCTGCCGCAGGATCTGCACGGTGTTGGTCTTCACCACATCGTCATGGAACCCCGAATCACGGAACACCACCCGCATCGTCTCCGGCGCCAGCTCCTCCTTGAGCGTGGCGATGCCGTTGACCACCTCGAGGTCGATCTTCTCGGCCAGACAGGCGACCAGTGTTCCCCGGTCCACCACATGCACCGGCTGACCGCCGATCTCACGTTCCCCCACCGGCGCGGCCAGGTCCAGACCGAACTTGAGCAGCAGCTCGTAGAGGACATCCGCCGGGGCGCGGTCGGGCTTGATATTGTCGACCGCATCGAAGAGTGATGCCTTCAGATCGTCTTCGTCCGGTGCCCAGGGGCGGATATTGCTGTCGCTGAGCGAGAGCACCTTGAAGCCCAGGTCCACGTCCTTTGACAGGGCGCTTCCTTTGCTTTCCCGGATGGTCTTGCCTGCCGCGCGCAGCCGCGCCTTGCCCATGTCGGCGATGGTGGGGTAGTCCTCGGCGTCCGTTTGTTCGGGCAGCTGGACCAAGATGTAGCGCCGGTTCCCACCATCTTCCGCATTGAGTTGCATGGTGGCGTCGCCCGCCGTTGCCGATCCGGCGAAGAAATCCAGCACGATGTCGGATTTGTTGGGGTTTGTGGCTATCTGAAGTATCCGCTGGACAAGTTTTGCGGGTTTTGGTGTGTCGAAAACCAAGTCACCCGGTTCGGCATTTAATATGCTGCTAATTTCCTGTTTGGCATTTCGTGTGCTCCCAACATCTTTCCAATGCCAGTATGTTTGAGGGACTACGCCCTCTTTTACTTCGCTTAAGAATTTCTTAATCCCGGGCCTATTGTTTCCAGACTCACCCCACCAAATCCTATTGTCTCGATCTAATGCATCGAATTTTTCTTTGCTAATCCGCCAGTAGCTCCCAGCGGGTGGGCCATCGATAACCCTTCCGGTTGGAGTTGTGATGGGGTAGAGCCCCTTGGAGTATTGATTTCTAGCGGCTAGGTCACTGAGTAACCAAGGGCCCCTGGGATCGTTGTCGGGGTTCTTGTACCTAGAAATCATCTTTTGCGAACGGGGCACGAGGTTTGGTTTCCAACGTTCGGAATTCTTCGCGTAGAGCACCACATAGTCGTGATCTTCGCTCAGGTGTCGTGCAGAGTTTTTAGGGCTGTCCATTTTGTGCCATATAACGGTGGCAATAAAATTTTCCGCACCGAATATCTCATCCATCATGAGCCGCAGATTATGCACCTCGTGATCGTCGATGGAGACGAAAATCACGCCGTCATCTTTCAATAGATTCCGCGCCAGCCGCAGGCGCGGATACATCATATTCAGCCAGTTGGTGTGATAGCGGCCCGAAGACTCGGCATTGCTGGAGGTCTTGAATCCCTGGTCGTCGATCTGGCCGGTATAGCGCAGGTAGGTGTCCAGGTTGTCCTGGAAGCGGTCCGGGTAGATGAACTCGCCGCCCGTGTTGTAGGGCGGATCGATGTAGATCACCTTCACGCGCTTGTGGTAGCTCTTCTGCAGGAGCTTGAGGACCTCGAGGTTGTCG
>CAYUAO010000139.1:0-5427 GCA_964442775.1 uncultured Halothiobacillus sp.
GGTCGCGGCTGGATGGGTCGCCTTCATGTCCTCTCGCGCGGGTAATGGAACGACTGACCAGGATCACGGGGATCAGTCCGGCGGCCACGATGGCCAGCGCCGGCATCGCCGCGTCGCGCAGTCGCTCGTCGGAGGCCAGTTCGAACGTCCTGACCGCCAGCGTGTTGAAGTCGAATGGCCGCAGCACCAGTGTCGCGGGCAGCTCCTTGAGCACGTCGACGAATACCCGCAGCGCGGCGGTGAGCAGACTGCCACGAATCAGCGGGATATGCACCCGCCACAGGGTGCGCCCGGCGCCCGCGCCCATCGAGCGGGCCGCGTCGTCCATGCTCGGCCGGATGCGCCCCAGGCCCGCCTCGACGGTGTTCAGGCTCACCGCCAGAAAGCGCACCAGGTAGGCGAACACCAGCGCGGCGAGCGTGCCGGAGAGCAACAGCCCGGTCGAGACGCCGAATTCGTCCCGCATCCAGCTGTCGAGCGTGTTGTCGAAGGCCGCGAAGGGGATGATCACGCCCACGGCGATCACCGTGCCCGGCACGGCGTAGCCCATCCCGGCGATCCGGTTGATGGCGAAGGTCAGCCGCCCGGGCATCAGCCGGTGGCCGTAGGCGAGGAACAGCGCCAGCAGCAGGGCGAGTATCGCGGTCAGTCCGGCCAGTCCCACCGAGCGGCTCACCAGCACGGCGAACTCGCCCAGGTCGCGGGTGGGCGCGACTTCGAGGCTCCAGGCCAGCAACTGGGCCGAGGGCACCAGGAAGCCCAGCGCCAGTGGCAGGACGCAGGCGATGATCGCCAGTGCCGCCGCGCCGCGGTGCAGCCGGAAGGAGGGCCGGGCCTGCCAGTTGCCGTGGTGATGGTAGCGGGCCTGGCGCCGGGAGAGCCGCTCGATGAGGATCACCGTGAACACGAAGGTCAGCAGCAGCGCCGAGAGCTGCGCGGCGGCGACGGCGTCGTCCAGGCCGAACCAGGTGCGGAAGATGCCTGTGGTCAGCGTGGGGATGCCGAAGTACTTCACCGTGCCGTAGTCGGCCAGCGTTTCCATGATCGCCAGCGACAGGCCGGCGACGATCGAGGGGCGCGCCAGCGGCAGGGCGACCCGGCGGAACATGGCCCATGGCCCCAGCCCCAGCGACCGGGCGACGTTCAGCGCGCTGGCCGACTGTTCCAGAAACGCCGCCCGGGTGAGCATGTAGACGTAGGGGTAGAGCACCAGCGTGAGCATCACGATGGCGCCCCACAGGGAACGGACCTGCGGGAACGGGTAGTCGCCCACCGACCAGCCGGTCATGGCGCGCAGGCCGGACTGCACCGGGCCGGCGACGTCGAGCAGGCCGGTGTAGGTATAGGCGATGATGTAGGCCGGCATCGCGAGCGGCAGCAGCAGTGCCCACTCGAAGAAACGCCGGCCGGGGAATTCGCACACCGACAGCAGCCATGCCGTACCGGTGCCCAGGATGAAGGTGCCGAACCCGACGCCGACCGCCAGAAGCAGGGAGTTGACGACGTAGTCGGCAAGCACCGTGTCGGCCAGGTGCGACCAGGTCGCCTTGTCGGGCCAGAACACGGACGCGACGATCACCGCGAGCGGCAGGGCCAGCAACGCGGTGATCAGGATCATCCCCCCCTTCCACGCAGACAAGCCGCCCGCCCCTTTCGGGACGGCCGGCTTGTCGATCAGGACCTGGGGGGAGGACGGGTGGCTTACTGCCATCCAGCCCGGTCCATGAGCTTCACGGCGGCCGGGTTGAGCTCACCGAGCTTCGACAGGCTCAGGTCGTCGGCCTTGAAGTCGCCCCATTGCTCGAGGGTCTCGGAGGCGGGCACGCCCGGGCGGACCGGGAACTCGTTGTTGACCTGCGCGTACCACTCCTGGGATTCCTCGGTGGTCAGGAACTCGAGCAGTTGCTTGACCGCGTCGGTCTTCTCGCTCGCCGCGACCATGCCGGCGCCGGAGACGTTGACGTGCGCGCCGCGGCCGTCCTGGTTCGGCCAGACGAGACGGACGGCGTTGGCCGCTTCGCGCTCGCTGTCGCTGCCGTTCTGCATGGCGCCGTAGTAGTAGGTGTTCGCCACGGCGATGTCGCACTCGCCGGCGGCCACGGCGCTGACCTGGTCACGATCGCCGCCCTGCGGCTTGCGCGCCATGTTCTCGACCAGGCCCTCGGCCCATTCCTCGGTCCATTCCTCGCCCTTCTCCGCGATCAGCGCGGCGACCAGCGACTGGTTGTAGATGTTGTCCGAGGAGCGGATGCAGACCTTGCCCTTGAACTTCGGGTCGGCGAGGTCGGCGTAGCTGGTGACCGCACCGTCCTCGACGCGCTCCTTGTGCGTGAAGATCACGCGGGCGCGCTGCGAGAGGCCGAACCACTGATCGTCGACGTCGCGCAGGTTGGCGGGGACGTGCTCCTCGAGCGCGTCGGAATCGACCGACTGGAACACCTCGGCCTCCTTGGCGCGTTGCAGGTTGCCCGCGTCCACGGTGATCAGCACGTCGGCCGGGGTGTTGCGGCCCTCGTTCTCCAGGCGCGAGAGCAGGGCGCCCGCGTCGGCGGTGAGCAGCTGCACCTCGATGCCGGTCTCCTCGGTGAAGCGATCCAGCAGCGGCTTGATCAGGTCTTCCTTGCGGGCGGAGTAGACGTTCAGGGTGGTCTCGCCCTGTTCGGCGGCGGACTCACCGCCCTGTTCGGCGTTGTCACTGCAGCCGGCGAGGCCGAGGCTGGCGGTGGCGAGGGCCAGGGCGGCCAGCGGGACGAATCGGGACATGATCGAAACCTCTTGGTGCTTGTTGGAAATGCGGTCGAGTGAATTGCATCGATCGGAAACCGGATAAACGGTAGCCCAGCTCGGGGTGCCTGTCAAATGAGAATCATTCCTAGTCCCTCTTCGATTGATTGCCATGCTTGCATCGACGCGCGTCAACCCGGTTTGTCTCACCGGGTAGGCACCGGCAGGTGGTGGTCCCAGTAGGGTTCGCCCGCGAAGCGCTCGACGAGGAAATCGATGAAGGCCCGCACCCGCGCCGAGAGATGGCGGGTCTGCGGGTAGACGGCGTAGGCCGCGATTTCCGGCCAGTCCACGTCGGTGAGGATCGGCACCAGCTGGCCCTCGGTGACCGCGCGGTGGAGAAGGAAGGTCGGCTCGATCACCACGCCGGCGCCGCGAATGGCGGCATCGCGCAGGTAATCGCCGTTGTTGACCCGCAGGCGCCGTCGCCCCTGCACCGGCTGCCAGCGGCCCTGTTCGTTGACGTACCCCCAGACGCGTGACTCGGGCACGTTGCTGTAGACCAGGCAGTCGTGGTCGGCCAGGTCGGCCGGGTGGCGCGGGGTGCCGTGGCGGGCGAGGTAGTCGGGGCTCGCGACGGCCAGGTTGCGGATCGGGGCGAGTCGACGGGCGACAAGGGTGGAATCGGGCAGGCTCGCCAGTCGCACGCCCAGGTCGTAGCCCTCGGCGACCAGGTCGACCTCGTCGTCGTCGAGATCGAGGTCGACGTTCACTCCCGGATGGGCGCTCATGAACGCGGTGATCGCCGGCTGCAGGTGCAGCAGGCCGAAGGAGAGCGGGGCGGCGATGCGCAGCACCCCGGAGAGCTCGCCGTGATTGCGCGTGACCGCCTCCTCGGCCTGCTCGAGATCGGCGAGCAGGCGATTGGCGCGGTGATAGAACTCCTCGCCGGAGGGAGTCAGCGCCAGGTGGCGGGTGGTGCGGTGGACCAGCTCGACGCCGAGGTGGCTTTCCAGTTCCCGCAGCCGCCGGCTGACCGCCGACTTGGCCACGCCGAGCCGGTCGGCGGCCGCGCTGATCGAGCCGGCGTCGGCGATGCAGACGAATGTCGCCAGGGTGGCAAAACGGTCCAAGGGCACCTCGGAAAATCTATTGCGCCGCCCGATTGCGGCGTCGCGTGCGGATTCGGGACATCCCTGTCCCTCACTTGCGCAAGCAAAGCTTGCGTCCGGCATGGCATCCCGGCCATGCCGTCACTCGCTCCTGCCGATTCTCCGGAGGGAATCGGGGCGCGCTTCGCGCGCTCGGTAGAGTGCAGGCCATGGACGGCCTGCATCCGCCTATCTTCTTGATATATCTCGTCGCTCGCTGCGCGGCTCCTTGCACTCGCGCGGCTTGTGACGATTTTTCGAGGAGCCCCAGTGCCGTTCTCGTTTCGGCAACAGTGTTTTCCAAGGTTAGTGATTTAAAAATCACCGCGCAACGACCATGCTGTCGTCACGGAATCACCGCCGGTATCCACCGGCGCTCCGCCCCTGGAAGGAACGGGAAACGACATGCAGTGGCGCAATACCGAATCCGGCTACGGTCTCGCGGCCATCGGCCTTCACTGGCTGATGGCCGTCGCCGTTATCGGGCTGTTCGCGCTGGGCTGGTGGATGGTCGAACTGAGCTATTACGACTCCTGGTATCGCCAGGCGCCGGCCATTCACAAGGCCGTTGGCATCCTGCTGTTCCTGTTGCTGGTCGCCCGGCTGGCGTGGCGCTGGATCAACCCGTCGCCGCGTCTGCTGGGGCGGCCGTGGGAGCGACGGATCGCCTCCCTGGTCCACGGCGCGTTCTACGCGCTCCTGTTCGCGCTGATGATCGCCGGTTATCTGATTTCCACCGCCGACGGCAGCGCTATCGACGTCTTCGGTCTGTTCTCCGTGCCCGCGGCGATCAGCGACCTGCCGGACCAGGAAGACATCGCCGGCGACATCCATCGCTGGCTGGCCTGGACGGTGATCGCCCTGACCGTCCTGCACTCGCTCGCGGCGTTCAAGCACCACCTGATCGACCGGGACGACACCCTGCGGCGGATGCTCCGACCCGCGGCGTCCCGGCGCTGAAACCAACCACCGAGAAGGAGACGATCCATGCTGAGCAAACGCCTTTCCGCCGCCCTGCTGGCCGGCGCCATCGCCACCCCTGCCGCCCTGCCCATGAGCGCGCAGGCCGCCGAGTACGTCATCGACACCGAGGGCCAGCACGCCTTCATCGAGTGGCGCATCCAGCACCTCGGCTACTCCTGGCTCTACGGCCGCTTCAACGACTTCGAGGGCCACTTTACGTACGAGGACGGCAACATCGAGGACGCCAGTGTCGACGTGACCATCGACATGGCCAGCCTCGACTCCAACCACGCCGAGCGCGACAAGCACCTGCGGGAGAAGGACTTCTTCCACGTCAAGGAATACCCCGAGGCGACCTTCAAGAGCACCGGCATCGAGTCGACCGACGACGGCTTCGTCATTACCGGCGATCTGACCATGCGCGGCGTGACCAAGGAGATCGAGATCGAGGCCGAGAAGACCGGCGAGGGCGAGGACCCGTGGGGCGGCTACCGTGCCGGCTTCCACGGCACCACCACGCTGACGCTCAAGGATTTCGGCATCGATTACGACCTGGGGCCGGCATCCACCGAGGCCGAGGTGACGCTGT
>CAYUAO010000140.1:0-5362 GCA_964442775.1 uncultured Halothiobacillus sp.
TCGTTGCGGCGATCGGCAATCAGGACACTGGGGTCGCGCGGCCGGACTGTTCCTGGTGTTCTTGGCGGATTTCTTCGATGTCGTCGATGACATCGAAGAAGGCGTCGACGACGATAGGGTCGAAGTGCTTTCCCCTGTTGTCGCGGATCAGATCAATCGCTTTTTCGACCGGCCAGGGTTTCTTGTAGGGACGTTCGGACGTCAGGGCGTCGAACACGTCCGCCAGGCCGCAGATCCTCCCCGAGAGCGGAATGTCCTCGCTCCCCAGCCCGTTGGGATAGCCCGTCCCGTCCCACTTCTCGTGGTGGCTCAGGGCGATTTCCCTTGCCAGGGTCATCAGGTCCGAAGCGTCGCCGTCGAGGAGTTCCGCACCGATGGTGGTGTGGGTCTTCATGATGTCCCACTCCTCGGCGGTGAGCCGACCGGGCTTGAGAAGGATGGCGTCCGGGATGCCGATCTTGCCGATGTCGTGCATGGGGCTGGCATGCAGCATCAGCTCGACTTCCCGGTCCGACCAGCCGATCTCGGTCGCCAGGCGGGCGGAGATGCGGCTCATGCGCATGATGTGCTGGCCGGTGTCCTCGTCGCGGTACTCGGCCGCGCGCCCGAGTCGCTGGACGACCTGGAGGCGCGTGTTGCTCAGTTCGCGGGTGCGGTTGGCCACCAGGGATTCGAGGGTGGTCTTCTGGTCGTGCAGCAGCCGCTGGGCCAGTTGTGCCTCGAGCAGGTTGCGCACGCGCATCAGGAGCTCGTTGCGGTCGAAGGGCTTGCTGACGAAGTCGCGTGCGCCGAGCTCCAGGGAGCGGAGCATGAAGTCGCATGCCCCCTGGGCAGTGAGCACAAGCACGGCCGGCGGAATCGCGAACGTGGTCTCCCGGATCCGCCGCAGGACCTCGTAGCCGTCAAGCCTCGGCATGTTGAGATCGAGCAGGATCAGGTCGAAGGCTTCCATCTGGATGCTTGCCAGGCCGTCGACCGGATCGGCGGTGGTTTCCACGTGGCAGTAGCCGACGCTCTCGAGCAGGCGCTTGACGAGCCGGAGGTTCGCCTCCTCGTCGTCGATCGCCAGTATTCGGGCTTCGTTCAATGGTAGGTCGTTCATGGGGCGTTCGGTTCGGTTGGTGGTCAGTCGCTGATGTCGGTCGACCCGGTCGCGGTCGGGCTCGACGGGAACAGGAATCGGTCGAGGGTGCGGAGGAATGCCTCGACGTCCAGCGGTTTGGTCAGGTAGTCGTCGAAGCCGGCCTCGAGGCCATCGCGGATCTGCGAGGCCATGGCATTCGCCGTGATCGCGACGACCGGGGTGGCGTGAAAGGTCTCGTCCTCGCGCAGCAGCCGCAGCACGTCGTAACCGCTCATGCCCGGCATGTTGATGTCGAGCAGGATCAGGTCGGGCTCGTACTCCCGCGCCAGGTTCAGGCCGACGCGGGGTTGATGGGCGGTCAGCAGGTTGATCTCGGGGCGACGCTTGAGAATCGAGGCGACCAGCTTGACGTTCGACGGGTTGTCCTCGATGTAGAGCACGGTTCTTTCCCGCGCGGGCTGCCTCCGGTTCGGCGAAGATGCGGCTGGCGGGAGCTCCTCCGTGTGCGCGGGCAGGGCGGCCTCGATCGCGGCCTGCAGCCGGATGCAGAAGCGGCTGCCCTTGCCCAGGTCGCTCTCGGCGGTGACCCTGCCGTGCATCAGTTCCACGATGCGGCGCGTGTAGGCCAGTCCGATGCCGGTTCCCTCGATGTCGAGCTTATCGGCGTCCAGCCGAGAGAACGGCTGGAAGAGTTCGTCGAGGCGGTCCGGGGGGATGCCGCGTCCCGTGTCCTCGACGCAGAGGCTCACGGTGTCGCCGTCCCGGGTCGCGGTGCAGGTCACCCGACCCTCGTCGCGGTTGTACTTGATGGCGTTCGAGAGCAGGTTCAACAGCGCCTGCTTCAGGCGGGTGCGATCCGCGTGCACCACGAGATCGGCGCTCTCCCCGAGCCGGAGGGTCACGCCCCGCTTGTCGGCCAGCGGCTGGACCAGGGCGAAGCACTCGGTGATCACGGGCTTGACCTGCAGGGGCTCCAGGGACAGTTCGATGTTGCCCGATTCGACCCTGGCGAGATCCAGGATCTCGTTGATCAGGTCGAGCAGGTGGTGGCCGGCCTTGAGGATCTCGGTGACGTCGCGTCCGAGTTCGACGGGCAGGGTCTCGTCGTACTCGAGCAACTGGGCGAAGCCGATGATCGCGTTCATCGGGGTCCTGAGCTCGTGGCTCATGTTAGAGAGGAACTCGGACTTGGCCTGGTTGGCCTCGTCGGCTTCCTCCCGCGCGCGGCGCAGGGCCTGTTCGGTGGTCTTCTGCGCCGTGATGTCCGTGTGAATGCCGATCACGCGTTTCGGCTGCCCGCCGTCGCACTCATGGATGCGCGCCCGGCAGAGGATCCACAGGAATGAACCTTCCCTTGCCTGCATGCGCATTTCGAGGCTGAACGCCTCGATCCTGCCAGTGAGGTAGTCGTCGAGTTGCTCCCGGGCCGTGGGCCGGTCGTCCGGGTGGATGGCATCGAGCCAGCTGGCGAACACGGGAGCCAGCTCGCCGGGCTCGTAGCCGAGCATGGGCTCGTAGTTGCCCGAGAACGTCATTTCATCGGATTCGATGCGCCAGTCCCACACGCCGTCTCCCGCCCCCTCGATGGCGAAGCGGAAGCGCTCCTCCACGTCCTCGAGTTGCCGCTTGGCGATCACCAGGTCGGTGACGTCCTGCACCGTGCCGTCGAAGCGGGCGAGCCGGCCGGACTCGTCGAGGATCGGGCGGCTGAGCTGGTGGAGATGGCGAATCTGCCCGTCGGGCCGCACGATGCGGTGGAACACGTCGAGCAAGCCGGTTTTGACCGAACGGGCCTCGCTCTCCAGCACCTTGTCCCGGTCGTCCGGGTGCACGGCCCGGTAGAAGAGATCCCTGTCGGGTTCGACCCGTTCGGGATCGAGGCCGAAGATGCGAAAGACCTCCTCGGACCATTGCAGCTCGCCGCTGTGGACGTCGACGTGCCAGTCGCCCAGATTGGCGAGCGCCTGGGCCTCGCG
The DNA here is from genome assembly GCA_964442775.1 of uncultured Halothiobacillus sp. Classification (GTDB taxonomy): domain Bacteria; phylum Pseudomonadota; class Gammaproteobacteria; order Halothiobacillales; family Halothiobacillaceae; genus Guyparkeria. The sequence continues at coordinate 3,061 of CAYUAO010000140.1, forward strand.
CAACCGGCGTTCGCGTTCGGCCAGGTCGATTTCCGCGTGCTTGCGGGCGTCGATGTCCTGCACCACGCCCAGCATGCGCCGGGGCTTGCCTTGCTCGTCGCGGACGACGGCCCCCCGTTCGACCAACCAGTGCTCGCTGCCGTCCGGCCAGACGACGCGATGCTCGACGTGGTAGGGCGCGTCGGACTCGAGACTGCGATTGATCGCCGCGTGAACGGCCGCCCGGTCATCCGGGTGCACCGATTGCTCGAAGCGGTCGAACGAGATTTCCTGTTCGCCCTCGGCAAGCCCGAAAAGGCCCGGAATGCTCTCCGACCAGGTCAGTGTCCCGGCGGGGATGTCCCACTCCCAGGTGCCGATGTTGGCGTAGCGCTGGCTGCGGCGGAAACGTGACTCGCTCTCCTCGAGGTCGCGGGCCGACTCGATCTGATCGGTCACGTCCTGCTGGACGCCCACGTAGTGGGTCAGTTCACCCTGCTCGTCGTGGATCGGCGAGAGGATGACATGGTTCCAGAACGCCTCGCCGTCGCGGCGGAAGTTGCGCAGCAGGGCCTCGCCCGGTTTGCCCTGTTCGAGGGCCGCCTGCAGGACGAGGTTGCCCTCCTGGTCGCGCTCAGGTCCCTGCAGGAAGTTGCAGGAACGTCCGAGGATCTCCTCTTCCGGGTAGCCGGTGATCTCCTTGAACCCGCGGTTGGCGTAGATCATCGGGAACCCCTCCTGCCGGGCGTCGGCGATCACCAGGCCGCTGGGGTTGGATTCCACCGCACGTTCCAGCAGGCGCAGCCGTTGCTCGACTTCCTTGAGCGGCGTGATGTCGGTGCGCACCGAGATGTAGCCGCGCGGCCGCCCGTTGGTGTCGAGTAGCGGGCTGATGGTCGAGCGCACCCAGTAGAAGGTGCCGTCCTTTCGACGATTGCAGACGATCCCGCGCCAGGTTTCGCCGGCGGTGATGGTTCGCCACAGCTCCCGGTAGAACGACTCCGGATGCTGCCCGGACTTGAGCATGCGATGATTCGCGCCCAGCAGTTCGTCGGTCGAATAGCCACTGGCGTTGCAGAACCGGTCGTTCACGTAAACGATGCGGCCGCGCTTGTCGGTCATGCTGACAATGGCGTGCTGGTCGACGGCATGCCATTTCAGCTGGTGCGCTGTCTCCTCGTTGCGGAGTCGGCGCTGGATGCGTCCGTTTTCGCGGGCCTGCCGGGCGGACATGAGCGCGGCTCGAGCGACCGCGCGCATCGCGGTGTCGGCGGGCAGTATCTGGTCGGGCTCCAGTAGTAGTCCCTCCCGGTCTGCCCCGTTGCCGTCTGGCGTGCCCAGGGCAATCAACTGCAGGCCTTCCTGCCGGCGAGATCCGAGCTTTGCCGCCAGGCTATCGGTGAGATCAACGGCCTCTTCGATCAGGACCACGTCGGGATCGGCGGCCTCGATCTCGGCGGTGGTGTCTGCCCGATCATCGAGCGAGGCAAAGAACACGGCCCCCGATCCCCGGATCTCCAGGCGCAAGCCCCTTTCCATCTCGCCTTCCCTGCCGACGAAGAAAATGCGGTACGGGGCGGGGATCTTGTCGCCAAGGAGTTCCGACAGGACGCTCTGCAGCGCCTGGGCGGAATCGTGGGGTGGCAACCGCAGCCAGCCGGTCGATGACTCGGTGTCCGGGCCGATGGGCAGCAGGTAGAGCGGCGGGATCTTGCCGGGGTGATGAGCGACTGCCTCCGGGGTGTGCGCTTCGTCGGGGATATCCGCTTTTGCCAGCGACGCCTGGTCGGTGATCACGGCAATCGCACCGTCCGGGCGGGCCGTGATCTTTCCAGTCATGGCGCGAGACCCGCCGGCGATGCGACAGCGAACGCCGAGACCCAGCAAGTCATTGCCGAGTGTCTCCCTGGCGGATGCGTCAGAGACCATCAGGACGATGACGGGAGGCGGAGCCGTCGGTTCGATGTGTGAGGACAGCAATGCATCGAAACCCGCCGACAGGGTCGGCTCGGCATCGGACGAACCCGGGGGAGATCCGCCGCGCTGGGATAAATCGTGTTCGAGGTGCATCTCGACTTTGCTCATCGTCGGCCAAGGATGTCCCAGCGGCCGGTGGATCGGGATGGGTACAGGACCTCTCGTCCTGTCCCGGGTTCAGTGTAGGCGGATTTCGTTCGGATCTGCCGGTGCCCGCACATGCGACATGGCGAGTATGCCGGGAGACCTGGTGGCCTCGTCAGCAAATTAATTAGGGAAACTCTGCACGAATCGATGGCATCTCTGGCTCGCGGGTTTGTTCGCTTTTCTGGCGCCGGACCGAAGG
>CAYUAO010000141.1:0-237 GCA_964442775.1 uncultured Halothiobacillus sp.
ATCTGGTTGCGGGAGCAGGATTCGAACCTGCGACCTTCGGGTTATGAGCCCGACGAGCTACCGGACTGCTCCATCCCGCGAGACGCATTATACACAAAATCGTACCGACGTCACCAAATCGTCACCAGGTCATTCGCGTCACTTGACCCGGGTGCCCGGGACGGCCCCCTCGTCGGGCGAGAGGATGTGCAGATCGGCGCCACCCGAGCCGGCGGCGAGCACCATGCCCTCGGAGAC
>CAYUAO010000141.1:247-5336 GCA_964442775.1 uncultured Halothiobacillus sp.
GCCGAACTTCATCTTGCGCGGAGCGAGGTTGGCGACCATGACGGTGTAGCGCCCTACCAGGCTCGCTGGATCGTAAGCGGCCTTGATGCCCGCGAACACCTGGCGCGGGCGCTCCTCGCCGATATCGAGCGACAGGCGCAGCAGCTTGTCCGCGCCCTCGACGTGTTCGGCCCCGAGTATCTTCGCGATACGCAGGTCCACCGCGCCGAACTGCTTGATGTCGATGGTTTCGGCGATCGGTTCGATCTCGCGTTTCTCGGTCGTCTTCGGCGCGTTGTCACCGGCCTTGGTCCGGGCCTCGTCGGCGGCGTCCCGCTTGGCCGCTTCGAGCAGGGCCTCGAGCGAGGATTCCTCGATGCGCTGCATCATCGGCTTGAACTTGTTGACCGGGTGGTCGAGCAGCGGCTCGTTGAGCCCCTCCCAGGTCAATGCCTCGACGTTGAGGAACTCGGCGGCCTTGGCGGCGAGCTTCGGCAGCACCGGCGAGAGGTAGGTCATCAGCACGGCGAAGGCGTTGATCCCGTCGGTGCAGATCGACTGGACCTCGGCGCGGGTGGTCTCGTCCTTGGCCAGCACCCAGGGCTTGCGCTCGTCGATGTACTGGTTGGCGCGGTCGGCCAGCGCCATGATCTCGCGCATGGCCGCCGAGTACTCGCGGCGCTCGTAGCGCTGGGCGATGCCGGCGGCGGCCGCGGTCATCTCGCGGTGGAGTTCCGGGCGCTCCAGCTCGCCGGCGAGTTTCCCGTCGAAGTGCTTCTTGATGAACCCCGCGCAGCGGCTGGCGATATTGACCACCTTGCCGACCAGATCGGCATTCACGCGGTAGCGGAAGTCCTCCAGGTTCAGATCGATGTCGTCGATGCCCGAACCGAGCTTGGCAGCGAAGTAGTAGCGCAGCGCCTCGGGGTCGAGGTGCTCGAGGTAGGTCTTGGCCTTGATGAAGGTGCCGCGCGACTTGCTCATCTTCTCGCCGTTCAGGGTGAGAAAGCCGTGGGCGTGGATCGCATCCGGGGTTCGCATGCCCGCGCCCATCAGGGTCGCCGGCCAGAACAGGGTGTGGAAGTAGGCGATGTCCTTGCCGATGAAGTGCACCAGCTCGGTGTCGGCTTGCCGGCCCCAGAACGCGTCGAAGTCGAGACCCTCGCGACGGGCCAGCTCGATGAACGAGCCGATGTAGCCGATCGGTGCGTCCAGCCAGACGTAGAAGAACTTGCCCGGTGCGCCCGGGATCTCGAAGCCGAAGTAGGGCGCATCCCGTGAGATGTCCCAGGACTGCAGGCCCGACTCGAACCATTCGTTGAGCTTGGCCTTGATCGAGGGCTGCACCTGGGCGTTGTCGAGCCAGTCCTTGAGCCGATCGCCGATCTTGGGCAGGTCGAAGAAGTAGTGCTCGGAGTCGCGCTCGACCGGCGTGGTGCCCGAGAGCACCGATTTCGGGTTCTTCAGCTCGGTGGGCGAGTAGGTCGCCCCGCAGGCCTCGCAGTTGTCGCCGTACTGGTCGTCCGCGCCGCAGTTGGGGCAGGTGCCCTTGATGAAACGGTCCGGCAGGAACATCTGCTCGGTCTCGTCGAAGGCCTGCTTGATCGTCTTGCGACTGATCAGCCCGGCGGCGTCCAGCTTGCCGAAGATCTCTTCCGCCATCTTGCGGTTGTCATCGGTGTGCGTGCTGCCGAAGTTGTCGAAGCCGATGCCGAACCCCTGGAAGTCCGCCTCGTGGAGCCGGTGCATCTTCGCGATCAGTTCCTCGGGCGTGATGCCTTCCTGCTTCGCCCGCAGCATGATGGGCGTGCCGTGGGTGTCGTCGGCACAGACGTAGCGGCAGTCGTTGCCGACGAGCTTCTGCGCGCGCACCCAGATATCGGTCTGGATCGTCTCGATGACGTGGCCGAGGTGCAGCGGGCCGTTGGCGTAGGGCAGGGCGGAGGTGACGAGAATCCGGCGTTGGTTGTCCATGCGGGTCCGAGTTTCGTGAACGTGGTGACTGACCGGGAGGTGGCCGCCGCGTGCGACGGTGCTCCCGGGGGCGGCGTTGGTGATTCGAGGCGCGGCAGTTTAGCATGCAGCGACGTTGCCCGATTCCGGTGCCGGGGTGATCGACCCGGGGCGCCGGCAACCCGCCCATTCTCGTCAGGACGCCGAGTGCATGCGTATCGCGATTGTCGCCCCCGACCTCCCGGACGAGGTCGTTCCCACCTTTCCCGCCCTGACCGACGCGGCCCGCGCCCGCCCGGGGCTGAAGTTCAGCGTCATCACCGGTCCCGAGGCTGCCCCCTGGTTCCGGCGGCACCCGGACGTCGACGAGGTGGTGGTGTTCGACGCCCCGTCGCTGCTCGCCTCGGCGTGGACGCCGGCGGGCTGGCGGGCGCGCCGGGCCTGGAAGGAGACGTTGCGCGACTATCCGAAGCCCGCCGCGTCCGAGTACGTGATCGACCCGTTCGGTGATCCCGAGACGCTGGCGATGGCGCGGCGTCTGCCCATGACGTCGGTAGGGATTACCCGTCCCTCCAAGGGGCGCCTGCCCAGGCGGCAACCCTATGATTCGCAGTACCCCGTACCCGACGACCTGCACCGGGTGCAGGCCGTGCGGGTGCTGCTCGCGGCGGTGCTCGAGTACTCGCTGCACGACCTCAACCCCGACTACGGGCTGTCGATCGAGGCCGAGCCGGTCGTCACGGACCTGCTGATCGATCCGGGCGGCCTGCCCTTCGAGGCCGACGACATCGCCCTGATACAGAGGCGGCTCGGCCAGACCGGGGTGAGCCTCGACGACGTGACGGCCCATCCGCCCGCGGACCTGGACGAATGGCAGCGGCGCCTGACGCAGAGCCGTTACGTGCTGGTCGGCAACGATCGCGCCGGCTGGCTGGCGGCTGCCTTCGGCATCCCCGGCGTCTGCGTCTGCCGGGAGGGCGAGGCCAGGCACGAGGGCGTGATCACCACGCGGCGGTCGCGGCAGAAGCTGATCAACGTCGACCGCGCGCCGATGAACCAGCCCGAGATCGTGGTTGAATCGATCATCCAGGTCATCACGCAGGGCCAGGCGCCCATCGAGTTGCCCGACGAGCAGCCTCCCGGCCCGGCGAGCGTCGAGGCTGTCCCCGACAAGCCATGACGTCGCCCGAAGCGCGCGCCGATCGGCCGGCGTACCAATGGGTCGAGCACAGTCCCTTGCCCAACACGCTTCGGCTGCCGGCCACGGCCGAGAGTCTGCTGGTGCTCGGCGACGTCTCGGAGGAGACACTGTCCGCAGCCGGGGTGGCCGACTGGCTGGTCGATCCCGCCACGCGCGTCGTCGGCGGAGGATCGAACCTCGTCTTCGTCACCGCTCGGATCGACCGGGCGGTGAGGATTGCCGCCGACCGCTGGACGACGGCCGAGGCGGACGACGGCTCGATCGACGTCGTGGTGGAAGCGGGAATGGGGCTCGACGTGCTGGTGCGCGAGACCACGCGACGCGGCTGGTTCGGCCTCGAGGCGCTGGCCGAGATACCCGGAACGGTCGGCGCGGCCCCGATGCAGAATGTCGGCGCGTACGGACGGGAAATCGCCGACATCACGCGCTGGGTCGAGGCCTGGGACCGGCAGCGGCGCCGTCTGGTCGTCTTCCCCCGTGACGAGTGCGCGTTCGGCTACCGAGACAGCCGCTTCAAGCACGAGGCGGGGCGCTGGCTGATCCTGCGCGTCGGGCTGCGCCTGTCCCGGCACGCCCCCGCCGGCTGGCCGCCGCTCGACTACCCGGGCCTCGACCAGGCGGTGCGAGCGTGGAGCGAGCGTAGCCATCGTGACCCGACCGAGATATCGCCAGCCGACTATGCCGATGTGATCACCGCCGTGCGCCTTGCCAAGCTCCCCGACTGGCGCGGCGGCCTCCCGGGCAGTGCCGGGAGCTTCTTCCACAACCCGGTGGTCAGTGAGCGGGAGGCCGAGCGACTGGCTCGGCGCTGGCCGTCGATGCCCCGCTTTGCCGTTTCCGATGGCGTGAAAATCCCGGCCGGATGGCTGATCGAGGCGAGCGGCCTGAAGGGCTATCGGCAGGGGACGATGGCCGTGTCGCCTCGGCACGCACTGGTGCTCGAACACCACGGCGGGGCGAGCGGGGAGGAATTTTTGCGCTTCGCCGAGTCGGTACGGCAGCGGGTGGCGGCAGAAACCGGGATCGAGTTGCGGGTCGAGCCCGAGTGCATCAGCGAACGATAGAAATGCTCAATCGAAAGATTTCAAATTAATCATTAGAAAAATCGATTCATCATCAATAGGATTGTTCCTGTCGGTCGGGAAGACCCGGCCGGTGCATCCCAACAGTCCAATCGATGGAGGAACCTGCCATGACTGATGCACAGTACACCGAGCAACAGCCGACCCTCGCCATGCCGCGTCTCAACGAGCGGGCGCCGGAGTTCAAGGCGAACACCACCCACGGCGTCAAGCAGCTCTCCGACTACGAAGGCCGCTGGCTGGTGCTGTTCTCGCACCCGGCGGACTTCACCCCGGTCTGCACCACGGAGTTCACCGCCTTCGCGCGTGCCTTCGATGCCTTCCAGGAGCGTAACTGCGACCTGCTGGGTCTGTCGATCGACAGCATCCACTCGCACTTGGCCTGGGTGCAGAACATCAAGGAAAAGTTCGGCCAGGAGATCCCGTTCCCGATCATCGAGGACATCTCGATGCAGGTTTCCAACGCCTACGGCATGGTGCACCCGGGCGTCTCCGACACTTCGGCCGTGCGGGCCACGTTCATCATCGACCCGGAAGGCAACCTCCGCGCGATGCTGTACTACCCGAAGACGAACGGTCGGTCGGTCGACGAGATCCTGCGCCTGGTCGATTCCCTGCAGACATCCAGCGAGCACGGCGTGGCCACGCCCGAGGGCTGGAAGCCGGGTGACAAGGTCATCGTTCCGCCGCCGAACACCGTCGAGGAAGCGGAGAAGCGCCTGAACGAAGGCTACGAGTGCACCGACTGGTACTTCTGCCAGAAGTCACTCTAAGCGGCGATTATCGCGATGTAGAGGAAGCCCCGGCTCGGCCGGGGCTTTTTTAATGGAATGGCCTGCTCCCACCCTATTACGCTGTTTGGAGGAACAAACCC
>CAYUAO010000142.1:0-5278 GCA_964442775.1 uncultured Halothiobacillus sp.
TCATCAACGGCTTTCGCTTCTCCATGCTCGGCATCAGCGACGTGCCGGTCTGGAGTACCTACGCGATCCTCGCCGTCGGCATCCTGCTCGCCTATCTCTACGCCCTGCGGCTGTTCCGCAAGGGGATCGGCCTGCGCGGGTAGCGGTCAGCCGCGCAGCGCGAGCCGCTCGCGGATCAGGCGTTCGAGCACGCGGGCCTGGTTGTGCTCGGTGTCCCGCGCGGCGCAGAGCAGGGTGAGTGGCCGATCCTCGGCGATTGCCACCAGGCGATCGAGATCCGCGTTGTCCTCCAGTTCCCGCCGGTAGCGTCGCTCGAACTCGTCGAAGCGCTCCGGGTCGTGGCCGAACCAGCGCCGCAGGGCCGCGGAGGGGGCGACCTGCTCGAGCCACTCGTCGTGGTGCAGGTCCTCCTTCTTCACCCCGCGGGGCCACAGACGGTCGACCAGCACCCGGTAGCCCTCGTTCGGCCCCGGCGGGTCGTAGACCCGGCGGATGCTGATGCTGTCGCCGGCCACGGCTAGCCCTTGGGGCCGAACAGCGCCCAGATGATCAGGCCGAGGACCGGCAGCAGCAGGATGACCACGATCCAGATCGCCTTGATACCGGCCGATGCGCCGCTCTGGACCACCTTGATGATGGCGTAGATGTCGAGAATCAGGATGATCAGGCCGAGCAGGCCACCGTAGGGGAAATCGAGCATCGCGGTCTCCTTGCGTGTCGATGGGTGAAGGTCAGAGCACGCCGGCGCGGCGCTTCTCGAGGTAGCGCTGGTGGTATTCCTCGGCCGGCCAGAACGCCGAGGCCGGGGTGATCTCGGTGACGATCGGCCGATCGATGGTCGCCTGGCCCTCGCCTTTCACCCGTTCGGCAGTCTCTCGCTGCTCGTCACCGTGGGTGAAGATCGCCGAGCGGTACTGCGAACCGACGTCCGGCCCCTGGCGGTTGAGCGTGGTCGGGTCGTGCATGGCGAAAAACGCCCGTACCAGGGTCTCGAAGTCGATCCGGTCGGGGTCGAAGCGCAGCTCCACCGCCTCGGCGTGGCCGGTGGTTCCGCTGCAGACCGCCTGATAGTCGGGGTGATCGACATGCCCGCCGGTGTACCCCGAGACCACCTCGATCACGCCGGGTATCTGGCGAAAGCGATCCTCCACGCCCCAGAAGCAGCCGGCGGCGAAGGTGGCGATATCGGTTTGCATGATCACGGTCCTGTCCTCGAAATGGGTATCATCCCCGGACGATAGTGCATTGAATGGTGCATCGCGCATCGATTCGAACCCGGAGGCCCGAGTGCCCGAGCCGACGTTCCCTTCCCTGGCCGACTGCCTCGACTGGATCGAGCCGCGTTTGATCGAGGCCCACGAACACCACCTCGAGCGGGGGCAGACTGCCGAGTTTCCCGGAATGCCGTGGTGGCCGGCCGGTTACGCCCGCGACGTCGAGGGCCGCGCCTTCGAGATCACCGTCGGCGCCGTGTTGACCCAGAACACCAACTGGAACAACGTCGAGAGGGCGCTGGCCAACCTGAACGACGCCGGTGCGCTCGATGCCGCGTGCATCCTGGCGCTCGACGACGAGGCTCTGGCCGAACTGATCCGCCCCTCGGGCTTCTTCCGCATCAAGGCGCGCCGCCTGCGGGCCGTGACCGAGGCATGGCATGCCGCCGGCGGGCTCGTCGGCCTGCAGCCACGTTCCACCGACGAGTTGCGCGACTGGCTGCTCGGCATCCACGGCGTGGGCTTCGAGACCGCCGACGACATCCTGCTCTACGCCCTCGAACGCCCCGTCTGGGTGATCGACGCCTACACCCGCCGCCTGTTCCACCGGCTCGGCTTTCCCGACATTGCGGCGCGCAAGTACGACCTTCTGGCGGATGACTTGCTCACTCACACCCGCGAGCCCACCGCCGTACGCCTCGCCCGCTGGCACGGCCTGATCGTCGAGCACGCCAAGGCGCATTGCCGGGTCAAGCCGGCCTGTGACGGCTGCCCGCTGGTCGAGCGCTGTGCGCACGGGATCGGTTTGAAAGGGGGCGGATGATCGCCTGTGGCGTGGATCGGCCGGGCTCTCGATGGGAACCACGCTGAACGGGGATGAAGAGGAGCGGTCGTGTCGGTCTTCCGTCCAGGGGCGCCTGCGAGACCTGTCGTGCCGGCGCATGAGGGTGCCCCGAGAATGACTCCAACTCACCCGGAAGGGCGGACCACGACCCCCGTTACAGCCAGAGCATCCGGCCCGACTCGTAGGGGTGCAGCAAGGTCTCGTGCGTCGGCACGACCCGCAACCGGTAATCGATCTCGCCGGCAAGGTCGGCCGGCAGGGCGATGCGATGCCGGCCGCGCGCGGTCTCTTCCTCCGATTCGACCAGCTCGCCGACGACCACGCGGGGCGCGTCGCCCGTCTCGAGCACGGCCTCGGCGCGCAGTGAGCGGGGCGACAGGCCGGGGCTGACGGTTTCGATTTCGATGGCGAGGGTCTGCCCCTGTCGCGCGATCGACTCGGGCGCTTCGAGCAGCCGCACCGCCAGTTTCTCCCAGTTCTCGGCCAGTGCCCGGTCGAAGTCGGACCGTTCGCGGGCGGGGCGGTACTCGTCCTGTGCCATGCGTATCCCGGCGTCGATCGCCGGGCGGTAATGGTTTTCGGCGTAGTCGCGCACCATGCGCGAGGCGTTGAATCGCGGCAGGATCGTGGCGATGGCGTGGCGTTGCCAGGCGATCCAGTCGGCCGGCAGGGCCGGTCCGCCTCCCGAGGCCTGGCGACGATCGAACAGCGGGATCACCTCGGTTTCCAGGAGTGTCAGCAGTTCATCGGCCTCGCGATCGACGCGGTGGGAGTCGGCGGGGGCCGGTTCGATCGACCAGCCGTTGGCCACGTCTCCCTGCACGTCATGCCCCTCGGCCCACCAGCCGTCGGCCACCGAGAGATTGAGCACGCCGTTGATGCCCGCCTTCTGCCCCGACGTGCCCGAGGCCTCCATCGGGTATTCCGGGGTGTTGAGCCAGACGTCGCAGCCGGCCACCAGCCGCCGGGCCAGCCCCATGTCGTAGCCCTCGATCAGCAGGACGTGTCCATTGAAGCGCGGGTCGAGGCTCAGTTCGTGGATTTCCCTCAACAAGGCCTGCCCCGGCTCGTCGGCCGGGTGCGCCTTTCCGGCAAAGGCGAATACCAGGGGTCGGGGGCTGGTCTCGATCAGCCGCGCGAGCCGATCGCGGTCGTGGAAGAGCAGGGTGGCGCGCTTGTAGGTGGCGAAACGGCGCGCGAATCCCACCAGGAGGAATTCGTCGACCGGCTCGTCGAGCACGCGGCACTGCTGCTTGAGCCGAACGCCGCCCTCACCGGCCCGGGCCGCGCGCTCTCGCATCTGTGTCTTGATGTCCGCGACCAGGTGCGCCTTGGCCGACAGGTGCATCGACCAGAGGCGACTCGGTTCGATGGCTTCCACCAGCTCGCCGATCGCCGCCTCGTGCAGGTGATCGCGCCAGTCACGCCGAATGGCGTCGAACAGCCGGGTCAGGTCGCGGTTGAGGAAGGTCTCGACGTGCACGCCGTTGGTCACGTGCGTGAGCGGGTTTTCCTCCGGCGGCACCTGTGGCCAGAAGGAGCGGCTCATCGTCGCGGCGACGCCCCCGTGCACGAGGGAAACCCCGTTGTGCTGGCGGGAGCCGCGCAGCGCCAGGGCGGTCATGTTGAAGTGGTGGCCGTCGTGTTCGCTGTCGATTCCCAGCGCGAGCAACCGTGGCGCATCGATGCCGAGATCGGCCAGGTGGGGTTCCCAGTGAGCGACGAGCAGATCCTGGGAGAAGGTGTCGTGTCCGGCCGGCACCGGGGTATGGGTGGTGAAGAGGGTCGATGCCGCCACGGCGGCCAGCGCCGGCTCGAACGGCAGTTCCTCCAGCGTGAGTTCGCGGACCCGTTCGAGGATCGAGAAGGCCGCGTGTCCCTCGTTGATGTGCCAGGCCGACGGCGTGATGCCAAGTGCGCGCAGGGCCCTGACTCCGCCGATGCCCAGCAGCATCTCCTGCTCCAGCCGCCGGCGTCGGTCGCCGCCGTAGAGCCGGTGGGTGATCTCGCGATCCGTGGCCGTGTTCCCGTCCACGTCGGCGTCCAGCAGGTAGACCGTCACCCGTCCCACCCGCGCTTCCCAGACCTGCGCCCTGACCGAGCGGCCGGGCAACTCCACCTCGATATCGACCCGCTGGCCGTCGCGCGTTACCGGGTGAATCGGCAGGTGCGAGAAGTCGAGATCCTCGAAACGGGCATGCTGCCGTCCGGTGGCGTCGATGCACTGCTGGAAATAGCCCTGGCGGTAGAGCAGTCCCACACCCACCAGCGGCAGACCCAGGTCCGATGCCGCCTTGCAGTGATCCCCTGCCAGTATCCCCAGTCCTCCCGAGTAGATGGGCAACGACTCGTGAAAGCCAAATTCCGCGCAGAAATAGGCCACGGTCCGGGAGGGTTCGATCGTCGGGTCGAGTACGCAGGGGCGATCCGTGGCGCAATGGGCCTCGAAGTCGCGACGGACGGCATCGAGTTCGGCGAGGAACGCCGAATCACCGGCCGCCGCGTCGAGTCGAGCCTGCGGGACGAGTTGCAGGAAACGGACCGGGTTGCCCTCCACCCGGGCCCAGGTCTCCGCATCGATCCGGTCGAACAGGTCCCGCGCCGCTCGCGAGCGGCTGTAGTGAAGATTGCCGACGAGTTCCGCGAGTCCGGCGAGGGCGGGCGGCAGGCTTGGGCGGAGTTCGAGGCGATGGCTGGTGGACACGATGCATGACCCGGTTGAAGTGACTGTCGAGAATTCTACCGCGGCATTGTTACAGGTCGTTGGCGTCGCGCGGGCAAGGCCATGCCCCCGTGCCGGAACCCGATGCCCGAAATCGAGGCTAAAGTTTCTCCAGGTGGCGCCGATACCCAGCTCGGATGCCAGATCCGGGAGTCGAGACCAACCGGCCCGAAGCCCGAGAGAACGCCGAAAGGGCATCCGCGAAGATCGGATGAAAATCGAGGCTAAAGTTTCTCCAAGTTCAGCCGATAAGCTCAGCAAGACGACCTGAAAGGCGTCTTGTCCAACAAGGCCAAGGGCCGGAATTTACGCAACGTCGTAAGGGGTTATCATCATGTCGAGTGTCATCAACACCAACATCTTCTCGCTGCAGGGCCAGAACGCACTGCGCACCACCAACAACTCGCTTGGCACCTCGCTCGAGCGTCTCTCGACCGGTCTGCGCATTAATAGTGCAAAGGACGATGCGGCCGGCCTGGCGATTTCCAACCGCCTGAC
>CAYUAO010000143.1:0-5226 GCA_964442775.1 uncultured Halothiobacillus sp.
GTCATCGATTCGTGCAGAGTTTCCTTAGCACGAATGCCCTGCCACTCTGGCCAGGCGAGCCGATCGTGATCGAGGCGCACAGAGCGGTATGGCATTCGTGCCTCAGTGGGCGATGCTCAGCTGGAAGGCGAACATCGCCATGAACGACAGCACCACCACCGTACCCACCGTGGTGGCCGCGAGACGGCGATTCGCGTCGGGCAGCAGCTCGGCGAACACCATCCAGATCATCGCCCCGGCCGCCAACCCCAGCCCGAGGGGCAGGACGGGCTCGAAAGCGGTGACGAACAGGTAGGCAGGGATCGCCATCAACGGCTGCGGCAGGCTGGAAAAGATCGCCCACCCCGCCGCCTGCCAGACGGGCACGCCGCGCGGCACCAGCACCAGCGCGATCGCCAACCCCTCCGGAACGTTGTGCACGGCGATCGCCGCCGTGATGAACACGCCCAGGTCCTCCCCGCCGCCGTAGGAGACGCCCACGCCCACGCCCTCGGCGAACGAGTGAACCGTCATCACGCCGACGATCATCAGGGCCTTCCTGGCATCCGCTCCCTGCAGGTCGCTGACGTCCGGGGTGTCGTGCCGGTCGAGCCACCGGTCGGCGAGCACCACCAGCGCCAGCCCCGTGGCCATCCCCAGCAGCACGCGCCAGGCACCGATCGCGCTACCCTCGTCGACCAGGCTGTGACTGGCCGCCAGCATCAGCCCCGCCGCCAGGGCCGCCCCCGCCGCCAGCCAACGGACGTCCACGTGCCGGGCGAACGCTAGCGGAATCGCCCCGAGCCCGGTCGCCAGCGCGGTGATCAGCGCGGCGATGAATACGGTCAGCAGGCTGACTTCAAGTGCCATTCACACGATCCTTGTTAGCGGAAGATCTGCACGAATCGGTGGCCTCTCTGGCTCGCGGGTTCGTTCGCTTTTCCCGGCGCCGGGCCGAAGACGGGCTCGTTGCCCGTCAAGGGCCGGCTTTGCTGCGTGCGGGCGAACCCGCGAGCCCCATCCGGTCGGGCTTCCAAGGACCCACCTGCGGCGTTGCGGGGTTCGTCCGTGAACCTCGCCCTTCGGGCCGGCTCGCGCCGACCGGATCGGCGTCGTGCCGATCCGGCTCAGTCCTTATGAAGGGCGACGGCCCTTCACGGCGGACTGCGCCTTGCATCTGGGCCCTTGAAAGCCCCGCTGAGAAGCTATCGATTCGTGCAGACCTTCCTTAGGAAGACTGAGACAGACCTTAGACGCAAACCGGGCCGGGATCTCACCGCGGCGAAGAACTCAGTCCTCCGACGGCCAACCGAGGTCGAGTTCCACCGCAGGCATGGCCCGGGCGGGCTCGAGGGTCGAACCGGTCACGCCCAGCAGGCGAACCGGCCGACGACCGGCCTCGGTAGCGTCGAGCAGGACGGGCAGGGCGCCGAACAACTCGTCCGCCGATGACAGCGGCCGCGTGAACGTGCGGCGCCGGGTGACCTGGACGAAGTCCGCGTACTTGACCTTCAGCGTCACGGTGCGCGCGGCGAGCTCGCGAGCAGCGAGATCGCGCGCGACCCGCTCGACCAACGGCGGCAGGGCCGCCTCGACCTCGTCCCGGGCGACAAGATCGGTCGCGAAGGTGGTCTCGTGGCCGAGCGACTTGCGCTCGCGCCGGCTCTGCACCGGACGCTCGTCGATGCCGCGCGCGATCTGGTAGTAGTGTCGCCCGGCCTTGCCGAACCACTCGACCAGTTCGTGCAACTCGTGGCGGCGCAGGTCGTCACCGCTGTGGATGCCGCGGGCCTTCATGCGCCGCTCGGTCGCCGGCCCCACGCCATGGAAATCACCCACCGGCAGCGCGGCAATGAAGGCCGGGGCCGCGTCGGGATCGATCAGGTAGAGCCCGTCGGGCTTGTCGACGTCCGAGGCGAGCTTGGCGAGAAACTTGTTGTAGGACACGCCCGCCGAGGCGATCAGGCCGGTCGATTCGCGAATCGCCGCCTTGATCTCGCGCGCCATCAGGGTGGCCGACCCGCGACAGGCCGGGCTGTCGGTGACATCGAGGTACGCCTCGTCCAGCGACAGCGGCTCGATCCGGTCGGTATAGCGACGGAACACCGCGTGTATCTGCCGCGAGACCGCGCGATAGACATCGAAACGCGGCCGCAGGAAGACCAGGTCCGGACAGGCCCGTGCCGCGCGCGCCGCCGGCATCGCCGAGCGAATGCCGAATCGGCGCGCCTCGTAGCTCGCCGCCGCGACCACGCCCCGACCGGCGGGATCGCCCCCCACCACGACCGGCCGACCACGCAATTCGGGCCGGTCACGCTGCTCGACCGAGGCGTAGAAGGCGTCCATGTCGACGTGGATGATCTTGCGCATGCCAACCCTCCGGCGCGGCGGATAGGCAGCATAACGCGCGCCGAAACGAGAAAGGCCCCCGATCGGTCAAGAATCGGGGGCCTTCGAATCGTGGTGGCCAGAGAGGGAATCGAACCCCCGACACGGGGATTTTCAATCCCCTGCTCTACCAACTGAGCTATCTGGCCATGTCCGCCTTTCGTCGCCGGCATCTCGCGGATGAACGGCAATGACGCCGGCGCGACGAGGTTGCGCATTTAACGGCAAAATGCGCGCGCGGTCAACCCCGCCACGGGCGAGATCCGGAAGAGCGGCGATTGGACGTTTTCCGCTCGAAAGGCTGACGTGCCGCGACGGGCATTGTATGCTCCGGGTTCGGGAAGGTTTCCCGTCCAATCAACACCCCCATCCGCCCGAGACGCGAACCGAACCATGGCCGCACGCACCGCGCAGATCCGCCGCGAGACCAACGAGACCCGCATTTCCCTCGAGATCGACCTCGACGGCACCGGCCTCGCCCGACTCGAGACCGGCGTGTCGTTCTTCGAACACATGCTCGACCAGATCGCCCGCCACGGGCTGATCGACATCACGCTGACCTGCGACGGCGACACCGAGATCGACGACCACCACACCGTCGAGGACTGCGGCATCGTGCTCGGCCAGGCCGTGGCAAGGGCCGTGGGCGACAAGCGCGGCATCCACCGCTACGGTCATGCCTACGTGCCGTTGGACGAGGCGCTCTCGCGGGTGGTGATCGACCTCTCCGGGCGGCCCGGGCTGGAGTTCCACTGCGACTTCACCCGCTCGCTGATTGGCCGCTTCGAGACCGAGCTGGTCGAGGAATTCTTCCGCGGCTTCGTCAATCACGCCGGCGCCACGCTCCACATCGACAACATCCGCGGGCGCAACGCGCATCACCAGGCCGAAACCATGTTCAAGGCCTTCGGCCGGGCACTGCGCATGGCCTTGAGCGCCGACGAACGCCAGGCCGACGTCGTTCCCTCGACCAAGGGTTCCCTGTGAGGTGCCTTGGAGATTCGTCGCGAGGCGCCCGAGTGCAAGGAGCCGCGGAGCGAGCGACGGGACATATCGACAAGACAGGTGAGGAGCGAGTGAGCACGCGACGCAGCAATCGGGTGGCGCAGCAGATTTTACGAGGTGCCTCGTAATGCAGATCGCGGTGGTCGATTACGGCATGGGCAACCTGCGCTCGGTGGTCAAGGCCATCGAGCACGTCGCCCCGGACGGTGCGCACGTGGTGCTCACCGACGCCCCCGAGGTGATACTCGAGTCCGAGAAGGTGGTGTTCCCCGGCCAGGGCGCGGCGGCCCAGTGCATGACCGCCCTGCGCCAGCGCCACCTGCCCGACGCGCTGGCCGAGGCGGCGCGGACGCGTCCGTTTCTTGGCATCTGCATGGGCATGCAGGTACTGCTGGAGCGGTCGGAGGAGAACGACGGCGTCGATCTCCTCGGCTGGTTCCCCGGCCAGGTCAGGCGTTTCCGCCCCGAGGACGAGGCGCTCAAGGTGCCGCAGATGGGCTGGAACCAGTTGCACCAGACGCAGGATCACCCGCTGTTTCACGGCATTCGCCAGGACGCGCGCTTCTACTTCGTGCACAGCTACTACTGTGAGCCGGCGAACCCGGCCCACACCGTGGCGACGGCCGACTACGGCCTGAGCTACTGCGCGGCACTGGCCGAAGACCACGTCTTCGCCATCCAGGCGCACCCGGAGAAGAGCGCCGACGACGGCCTGACGCTGCTGGCCAATTTCACCCGCTGGCAGGGCCCGCGGCCCTGAACCCGACCACACCGAACCGAGCGCACATCGAGGACGCCAGACCAATGCTCTTGATCCCCGCCATCGATCTCAAGGAAGGAAAATGCGTACGCCTGCGCCAGGGGCGCATGGACGACGACACCGTCTTTTCCGACGACCCCGTCGCCGTGGCCGGGCGCTGGGTCGAAGCCGGCGCGCGCCGCCTGCACCTGGTCGACCTGGACGGCGCCTTCGCCGGAAGCCCCAGGAATCGCGAGGTCATCAAGGCGATCTGCGAGGCCTACCCGGACCTGCCCGTGCAGGTTGGCGGCGGCATCCGCGACGAGATCACCATCGAGGAATACCTCGCCCTGGGCGTGGACTACACCATCATCGGCACGAAGGCCGTTTCCGAACCACACTTCATCGAGGATGTCTGTCCGGCCTTCCCGGGCCACATCATCGTCGGGCTGGATGCGCGCGACGACAAGGTGGCCATCGACGGCTGGTCCAAGCTCTCGCACCACGACATCTACGATCTCGCCCAGCGATTCGAGGACAACGGCGTGGCGGCGATCGTGTTCACGGACATCTCCCGCGACGGCATGATGCAGGGGGCGAACATCGAGGCGACCCGCAAGCTGGCCCGCTCGGTGCGCATCCCGGTGATCGCCTCCGGCGGGGTGACCGACATGAGCGACATCGACCGGCTGATCGACGCCGCCGACGACGGCGTGGCCGGCGCGATCATCGGCCGGGCGCTCTACGAGGGCACCATCGACCTTGGCGTGGCGCAGCAACGCATCGACGAACGCGCGGGCATCCCGCCGTTCACCGAGTAGCTCATGGGGCTCGCCAAGCGCATCATTCCCTGTCTCGACGTGGCCGAGGGTCGCGTGGTCAAGGGCGTGCAGTTCGAGGGGCTGCGTGACGCCGGCGACCCGGTCGAGGCAGCGCGCCGCTACAACCAGGCCGGCGCCGACGAGCTGACCTTCCTCGACATCTCCGCCTCACACGAGGGGCGCGAGACCATGCTGCACGTGGTCGAGGCCGTGGCCGCCGAGGTGTTCATCCCGCTGACCGTCGGCGGCGGCATCCGCACGCTCGCCGACGTGCGCCGGTTGCTGCATGCCGGC
>CAYUAO010000144.1:0-5219 GCA_964442775.1 uncultured Halothiobacillus sp.
GCATCTGCCCGGCTCAAGGCGCGCTTCAGCGGTATGGCATTCGTGCAGAGTTTCCTTAAGCGGCATGGCCCTCATGCAGACCCTTGCCTAGCCTGTTCCTCGCCCTCGTCACCGGCCTCGCGCGTCTGCAACCGCTGCCCCAGCTTGATCGGCATCTCGGCCTGCCATGCCGTGTCGAAATCGACGCCCTTGGGCGCCAGCAGGACCACGGTCGAGCCCATGTTGAAACGCCCCATCTCGGCGCCGCGCTCGAGCCGAATCGACAGCCCCGTGTCGCCGCCGTACGTCCAGCGCCCGACCTGGCGCTGCGGGCTGGGGGTGACCAGGCCGGCCCAGACGGTCTCGATCGCGGCGACGTTGATCGCGCCGACCAGCACCATCGCCATGGGGCCGTCGTCGGTATCGAACAGGCATACGAGGCGCTCGTTGCGGGCGAACAGGCGCGGCACCTCGGCCACGGTACCCGTCGAGACGGAGAACAGCCGGCCGGGCACGTGGATCATGTCGCGCAGTGTGCCGGTCACCGGCATGTGGATGCGATGGTAGTCCGAGGGCGAGAGGTAGAGCGTGGCGAACGCGCCGTCCTTGAACGGCGCGGCCAGCGCCTCGTCGCCGCCGAGCAGCTCGACGGCCGTGTAGGCACGCCCCTTGGCCTGGAAGATGTTGCCCGACTGGATGTGACCGATCTGGCTGACCCGGCCGTCGACCGGGCTGATCCAGTCGGTCGGCCCGCCCTCGAGGGGTCGCGCGCCCTCGGCCAGCCGACGGGTGAAGAAGGCGTTGAAGGTCGGGTAGGCGGCCGGATCGGTCTCCGCCGCCTCGCCGAGGTCGACGCCGAAGACCCGGACGAAGCGCCGGATCAGCCACGTCGTCCAGGGCGCCCGCCAGCGAGTCACGCGGAACACCAGCCGCGAGATCAGGTGATGCGGGAGCAGGTACTGGACGCGCGCCCACAGGCGCGATTGCCACTTCGGGGAAGTCTTGGCGCTGGTCATGTTGCCTCTGGAGATGGCCGGGACGCTCCCGGCTGCCGTCGATGTGAAGTTACCATTGTGCCAGAGTCACCGCTTTCCCGGCCCCGACGAGTCACCGCATGAACCACGCCCTGCCCGAGTCCACCGATACCCGCCCGGAAACGCTGGGCAACCCCGATCACCTCGAGACCATCCTCGATTTCGTCCGTTGGGCCGCCAGCCGCATGGACGAGCACGGGGTGTTCCTCGGTCACGGCACGCACAATTACCTCGACGAGGCCGCCTGGCTGGTGCTCGAGGGGCTGCGGCTGCCGCCGGACCTGGGCCGCGACTGGTGGCAGGCACGCCTGACCGCGGACGAACGCCGCCAGCTGGTCGAGCTGATCCGCCGACGCTGCCTGGAACACACGCCCACGGCCTACCTGCTCAACCGGGCATGGTTTCTCGGCCAGCCCTACTACGTCGACGAGCGGGTACTGATCCCGCGCTCGCCCTTCGGCGATCTGATCCGCGACGACTTCAAGGGGCTGCTCGACCGCCGCTCCGCCCCGCAGCGGGTGCTGGACATCGGCACCGGCTCGGGCTGCATCGCTATCGCCCTGGCCGAACACTTCCCCCAGGCGACCGTCGTCGGCAGCGACATCGACTTCGGCGCGCTGGCCGTGGCGGCCCGCAACGTCGCCGACTACCAGCTCGAGGATCGCGTCGAGCTGCTCCTGTCCGACGGCTTCGACCAGCTGCTCGACGAGGCCGGTCAGCCGCTGGTCTTCGACCTGATCGTCAGCAATCCGCCCTACGTCGACCCCGACGAGGCCGAAGACCTCCCCGACGAGTACCACCACGAACCGACCGCCGCCCTGTTCGCCCCCGAGCGCGGGCTGGCACTGGTCGAACGGCTGCTCGACCAGGCCGCCACGCACCTCGTCCCGGACGGCTGGATCTTCATCGAGATGGGCAACGGGCGGCACTGGTTCGACGATCGCTGGCCCGGGCATCACGGCCTGTGGGTCGATCTGTCGCCCGCTCCCTCCTCGATCGTCGCCTTCACCCGCGAGCAGCTCGGCGACTGGCGCGGGCAGCAGGCGGCGCGGGATGACAATTGAACGCTAATACGCCGATTCGGCAACCAGAGCCGTTGCAAATCAGGCGGTTGTTGGAGAACATCGACCCGAAATTGCTTTCGCGGGCAGCGAAGACCTTGTGTTTCATCGCCCACGAGGGAACAATCAACGGCTGACATCGATCGCGAGACGATCATCACGAACAGGGGGAACACTCATGGCACATATCGTCATCCTGGGCGCCGGCATCGGTGGCCTGCCCGCCGCCTACGAGGCCCGCGAGGCGCTCGGCAACGAGCACCGCATCACCGTGATCAACGCCGAACCCTACTTCCAGTTCGTCCCGTCCAACCCCTGGGTGGCGGTCGGCTGGCGCAATCGTGACGACATCACCTTCCCGATCGAGCCGTACCTCAAGCGCAAGAAGATCGACTTCATCGCGCAGACCGTCGAGCGCATCGATGCCGAAGGCAACCGCCTCGAGCTGGCCGACGGCGAGACCGTCGACTACGACTACCTGATCATCACCACCGGCGCGAAGCTGATGTTCGACGAGGTCGAGGGCGCCGGGCCGCACGGTGGGCACACCGAGTCGGTCTGCACCATCGACCACGCCGAACAGGCCTACGACGACTTCAAGCGTCTGGTGGAGAACCCCGGCCCGGTCATCGTCGGCGCGATGCCGGGGGCGAGTTGCTACGGCCCGGCCTACGAGTACGCCTTCATCCTCGACTCCGCGCTGCGCAAGAAGAAGATCCGCCACAAGGTGCCGATCACCTACGTCACCGCCGAGCCCTACATCGGTCACCTGGGCCTGGGCGGCGTGGGCGACTCCAAGGGCATGCTCGAATCCGAGATGCGCTCCCACGACATCAAGTGGATCACCAACGCCCGTACCACGAAGGTCGAGGACGGCACCATGCACGTCGAGGAGCTCGACAGCGAGGGCGAGGTCAAGCAGAAGCACGAGCTGCCCTTCAACCACTCGATGATGCTGCCGGCCTTCAAGGGTGTCGACTGCGTGGCGAACGTCGAAGGGCTGTGCAACCCGCGCGGCTTCGTCCAGGTCGACGACTACCAGCGCAACCCCAACTTCAAGAACATCTTCGCCGCCGGGGTCGCCATCGCCATCCCGCCGATCGAGAAGACCCCCGTGCCGACCGGTGCGCCCAAGACCGGCTACATGATCGAGTCGATGGTCACGGCGATCGTGCACAACATCCAGGCCGAACTGACCGGCGAGGGCGAGCCGGATTCCAAGGGCACCTGGCAGGCGATCTGCCTGGCCGACTTCGGCGACCGCGGCGCGGCCTTCATCGCCCTGCCCCAGATCCCGCCGCGCAACGTCAACTGGTTCGCCGCCGGCCGCTGGGTGCACCTGGCCAAGATCGCCTTCGAGAAGTACTTCATCCGCAAGATGAAGAAGGGCACTTCCGAGCCGCTCTACGAGAAGTACATCATGCGGGCGATCGGCCTGAACCGGCTGGAGAAGTGACGCGACGCCTCGACAAGGGGCGATGCGAAATCATCGACGGCGCGCCCCCGGGTGCGCCGTTTTTCGTGGCCAAGACCGCAACGGCCCGACGACCTCATCCCTCCTGCGCCACCGGCAACACCGCATCCGTCATTCCCTCGAAAGCGGGAATGACGAACTTTCGGACGACTTTCCCCGCATCGGCGGCGAGGCACTCTCCCCCACTCCGCGATATCCGTTAGACTTCGCCCTACCCACCCACTCGCAGGGAAACGGCCATGTCCGCATCGATGCACGACTCCACCGCCCACGTCCTCGGCGATCTTTCCGTCGAGACGTTCCTGCGCGATTACTGGCAGAAAAAGCCGGTCCTGATCCGCGGCGCCTTCCCGGGTTTCGAAAGCCCGATCGCCCCGGAGGAACTCGCCGGGCTGGCCTGCGAGGCGGACGCGCCATCGAGGCTGATCCTCGAACACGGCCCGGAACGCGACTGGCAACTGAAGATGGGGCCGTTCACCGAGGACGACTTCCGCAACCTGCCGGATGAGGGCTATTCCCTGCTGGTCACCGATTGCGAGAAGCTCGTCCCCGAGCTGATGGAGGTCGTCGAGCGCTTCCGCTTCGTGCCCGACTGGCGCATCGACGACCTGATGATCTCCTACGCCCCGCCGGGCGGCTCGGTGGGCGCGCACATCGACGACTACGACGTCTTCCTGCTACAGGCCCACGGACGGCGTCGCTGGCAGATCGAGAACCCGCCGGTGCACACCGCCTACCGCGAGGGGCTGGACGTACGCATCCTGACCGACTTCACCCCGACGGACGAATGGGTGCTCGAGCCGGGCGACATGCTCTACCTGCCGCCGGGCGTCCCGCACCACGGCGTGGCACTGGACGACTGCATGACCTGGTCGATCGGTTTCCGCGCCCCCACCCAGGCCGACCTTGTCGGCGGCGTCTGCGACCGGCTGGCGACGCTTGCCCCCGAAGTTCGCTACCGTGACCCCGATCTGTCGCCGAGCGACAACCCCGGCGAACTCGATCCGGCCACGCGCCGCCGACTGCGCGAGTGGGTGCTCGATGCAATGACGGCCGATGCCAACCAGCTCGACCGCCTGATCGCGGAGACGCTGACCGAGCGACCGGTCGACCACGCCGACCTCTATCCCCGCTATCACGAGGAAGAGATCGTCGGCATCCTCGACCACCTGCACGAAATCAGCGAACTGCAACGCACCCCGGCCTCGCGCTGGCTGCTGCTCGAACCGACCGAGGTAGACCCCGGCCAGCTGTGCATCGACGGGCAGAGCCACGAACTGGACACCGAATCCATGCCACTCGCCCGCCTGCTGACCCGGCAGGTCCGCGTCCCCGGCGAGGCACTCGCCGAGCGGGCCAGCAACGCCAGTGCGCGCATCCTGCTGGAAAAGATACTCACTGCCGGGCAGCTGTTGATCCCCGACGAAGACGAACAGGACTGACCAGACACGACGAGGAAAGATTCATGTCGCAACCGTTTGCCACCGAGTGGGGCCTGATCGGCGCCGGCGAGATCGGCGGTGTGCTGGCCCACGGCCTGTTGAAGACCGGCCACCCGGTCTTTCCCATCGGCCGTGACACCAACATCCAGGCCGCCCTGTCCGCCCGCCCGTTTCTCGACGGCCTGCTGGTCGCCGTCGGCGAAAAAGACCTCGATTCGGTGCTCGAGCA
>CAYUAO010000145.1:0-5169 GCA_964442775.1 uncultured Halothiobacillus sp.
ACAAGTAATTTCAGATTGATAGCCGCCACCAACAAGGATCTCGAAGAAATGGTCTGGCCGGCTGACCGACCAGGATCTCGCCGTCGTTGGTGTAGGCGACCACCGACGGGGTGGTGCGTGCACCCTCGGCGTTCTCGATTACCTTGCCGGACTTGCCGTCCATGATCGCGACGCAGGAGTTGGTGGTCCCCAGGTCGATACCGATTACCTTGCCCATAAGATCGTGTCTCCAGAGTTCTGTGTTGAATGCGAAATTCGGCTGGCGCGGCCCGGGGGCTCGATGGCACCGGACCCGCCCTTGTGCTTGGACGTGCGGGCGAGCCGTGATTTTTCAAGCCACCCGCGGCGAATCGCCCCTCGAGCGTCTTACTTGGGCTTCGAGACGACCACCATCGCCGGACGGACGACGCGGTCCTTCAGGAGGTAGCCCTTCTGCATCACGTCGACGACGTGGTCGGGGTCGCCCTCGTGCGGCTGCAGGCTGATGGCCTGGTGGTGGTCGGGGTTGAAGCGCTCGCCGATCGGGTGGACCGCCTTGACGCCGAATTTTTCCAGCGTCTGGATCAGCATCCGGAGGGTCATCTCGTCACCCTCCTTGATCTTCTCCAGGGTGGCGTTCTCCTTCTCGGCCGCCTCGATGCCCAGTTCCAGGGAATCGACCACCGGCAGCAGCCCCTCGACGAAGCGTTCCAGGGCGAACTTGCGGGCCGACTCGATGTCGCGCTCGGCGCGGTGGCGCACGTTCTGCACCTCGGCTGCCATGCGCAGGAGTTCCTCCTCCTTCTCGGCGAGCTTCGCCTTTAGCTCGTCGACCTCGCTCGTCTCGGCGTCCCGGGAGCCCTGCTCGAGCTGCCCCTCGTCCGGCTGCTCCGGGGTGCCCTGGTTCATGTCGTCTTGATCGACCGGCTTGTCCGTCATCGAAAGATCTCCTGAGAAAAGGATGAATGTCTGAAACGATATCTCGCGTGATGGCCGGCACACTTGGGGCGTCCGGCGTCTTTTCAAGGGGAACGTCGCGGAGAACGGCGCGGCGCGCCGGCTCACTGCCGGGAGAGCGCGCTCGAGAGCAGCCTTGACGTGACGTCGACGATCGAGATCACGCGGTCGTAGGGCATGCGCTTGGGGCCGATGACGCCGAGCACCCCGACGACCTCGTCGTCGACGCCGTAGGAAGCGCCCACCACGCCGCACTCGTCGAAGGTGGGCGAGCCGGATTCGCGGCCGATGAAGATCTTGACGCCCTTGGCCCGTTCGCACTCGTCGAGCAGCGAGACCAGCTCGTGCTTCTCGGAGAAGGCGTTGAACAGCCGCCGCATGCGCTCGACGTCGCCCAGCTCGTCGATGCCCATCAGGTTGGTCTGGCCGGCCACGGCGATGCCGGCGTCGTCCTCGACCGACTCCACCGCCGTCTCCGCGAGCGCTACCGCCTCGGCCAGGTTACCCTCGATCTCGGCGCGGGTGCGCTTGAGTTCGTCGACCAGCGTCTCCCGCAGCGCCTGGATGGACTGCCCGTTGAGCCGCTCGTTGAGGAAGTTGGCGAAGCGCGTGAGCTCGCCCTGGGTATAGGGCTTTTCGGGGTGGATGATGCGGTTCTGCACCCCGCCGTCGTCGGTGACCAGCACCATCAGCACGCGCCCGGGCGACAACGAGACGAAATCGATCTGGCGGAACAGCGCGCGGGCCCGCGAGGGGATGGTCACCACCCCGGCGAAATGAGTCAGGCTCGAGAGCAGGTTGGAGGCGGTGTCCGCGAGATGCTGCGGATCGTCCTCGGCCGCCTCCCGCAGGATGCGCTCCAGGCGCCGCGCATCCACCGGCGCCCGGTGCGGGGAGACCAGCAGGGAGTCGACGAACAGGCGGTACGCCAGTTCCGTAGGCACGCGTCCGGATGATGTATGCGGCGCCCTCACCAGCCCGAGATCCTCCAGGTCGGCCATCACGTTGCGCACGGTCGCCGGGCTCAGGTTGAGATCGGACATGCGCGCGAGCGCGCGCGAGCCGACCGGTGCACCCTCGTCGGTGTAGCGATCGATCAGCACACGCAGCAGGGTCTGCGCCCGCTCGGGGAGTTCGCTCCAGGCGTCAGTCATACGCGGACTCGAGAACCTCTGATTGTCGGGGCGGCACAGCGTACCGTGGAGTAAACTAGCACTCGCCACACGAGAGTGCCAAACCTGCCGCCGCAAGGGCCGGGTTCGAACGCGCTTTTAGGAAACTCTGCACGAATCGGATATCGCTCTGCGCGCCTTGAGCCGGGCAGGTGCAAGTCGTCCGTCCGCCGTGGAAGGGTGATTCCTGCATCGTCGGGCGGAACCGAATCGGCAGCCGCCGGCCCGAAGGGCGAGGTCCAGGGGTGGACCTCGCGACGCAGCAGATGCCCGGCTCAAAGCGCGCCCTGCGGGGCCTGTCGAGCCGTTCCGGCCTCGCGGCGCTCGGCGCTTCCCGGGCTGCGGCGTGCCACTGGCACACCGTTCCGGGTCGCCCATGCTCGGCGTTGCGCCGTCTTGACGTGGACACCGCAACGCCGGCGACGGCACGGCTTGAGCACGAACGGCTCGCCAGGCCAGAGTGACATCCGATTCGTGCAGAGTTTCCTTTGCTAGACTGGGCAGACTCCGCGCCCGGCCGGCCGAACGCCGACCCGCGACGGACCGGCCCCTATCGGACCCGAGGATAACGACACGGTATGAACGCCTGGCTCATCTTGTTGGCCGCCGGCCTGTTGGAAATCGTCTGGGCGACCGGGCTGCGCTTCACCGACGGGTTCTCCCGGCTGCTGCCCACGGTAGCGGTCCTCGTGATCGCCTGGGCGAGCTTCTACCTGCTGGCCCTGGCGATGCGCGAGATCCCCATGGGCACCGCCTACGCGGTCTGGACGGGTATCGGCGCGACCGGGGTGGCGATCCTCGGCATCCTGTGGTTCAAGGAACCGGCGACAGCCGTCCGGCTGGGGTTCATCGCCCTGATCGTGATCGGTATCGTCGGATTGAAATGGTCCACGGGCAATCATTGAGTCGTCAGGCAGAAAGAGCGCACACGCCATGAAACCTTCCTCTCCATCAGCCAGCGAGCAGCCGGACGCGTCGCCCGCGTTCTCGCGCCTGGGCATCATCGTCAAGTCAGACGGCGGCGAAGCGCTTGCCGAGGTGTACCGCAATCTCGTGGCCGTGGCCGAGAAGCACGACGTCGACTGGGCACTGGAGGAAGAGGCCGAGAATCCGGTTCCCTCGATCGAGGCCACCCGGTTCTCGCGCAACCGCATCGACCGCGACCTGGTCGTGGTGATCGGTGGTGACGGCACCATGCTCAACGCCGCGCGCTCGCTGTGCCTGCACGACGTGCCCATCCTGGGCGTCAACCTCGGCCGACTGGGCTTTCTCGCCGACGTCAGCCCGACGGAGGTACAGCGCCATCTCTCCGCCATCCTCAGCGGCTGCTTCAGCGAGGAGCGCCGCTTCCTGCTGCAGGGCAGCCTGATGCGCAACGACACACGCATCATGGAGTCGGTCGCGCTCAACGACATCACCTTCAAGATGCGCGACCCGGCTCGGATGGTCGAATTCGAAATGAGCATCGACGGCACCCTGGTCAACCGGCAGCGCTCGGACGGGGTAGTCGTCTGCACGCCAACCGGCTCGACCGCCTATGCCCTCTCCGCCGGTGGCCCGCTGATCGCCCCGGATCTGCACGCCGTGGGCATCGTCTCGATCTGCCCGCACACCCTGAGCTACCGGCCGATCGTGGTCGATGCCCGCCACCTGATCGAGATCCGCCCGGTGGAAGGGTCACGCGGGGGCGGCGTGGTCAGCTTCGATGGTCAGTTGAACCAGCCGCTGGAACACGGCGACGTGCTCGCCATCTCCAAGTACGAACACGAGGTCCGCCTGATTCACCCGATCGGTCACGACCACTATTCCCTGCTGCGCGACAAGCTCTGCTGGAGCGAGCAGACGTTCTAGGCAAAGGATTCCGCCTGACATGCTGACCACCCTCTCGATCCGCAAGATCGCCCTGATCGACCAGCTCGAACTCGACTTCGCCGCCGGCATGACCGCGCTGACCGGCGAGACCGGCGCCGGCAAGTCGATCCTGATCGACGCGATCGGCCTGCTGCTCGGCGACCGGGCCAACATGAACCTGCTGCGCGCCGGCTGCGATCAGGGAGAGGTCACCGGCGAGTTCCTGCTGCCCGTGGACAGCCCGGCGGCGCGCTGGCTCGATGAGCAGGAACTGGGCGAGGAAGCGGAAGGCGAGGCCGTGCCGCTGATCATCCGCCGGCTGCTCTCGCGCGACGGGCGCTCCAAGGCCTGGATCAACGGCCGTCCGGTGCCGGGCCAGAGCCTCAAGGGCATCGGCCGGCACCTGATCGACATCCACGGCCAGCACCAGAACCAGCGGCTGATGCAGGCGAAGACCCAGCTCGCGCTGCTGGATCATTTCTGCGATCTCAAGGGCCAGGTCGACGAGCTGGGCCGGCTGAGCCGACAGATCCACGCCGACGAGGCACAGTTGGCCAACCATCAAGCCGAGCAGGCCGCCCGCGCCGACCGGCTGGCCTTCCTGGAGTTCCAGCTCGAGGAGATCGAGCGCGTCGACCCGCAGCCCGACGAGTTCAACCAGCTGCACGCCGAGCTCAAGCGCCTGACGCGCCTCGACGAGTGGCGCCAGGTGCTCGCCGACCAGATGGCCGCGCTGTTCGACGAGGACGGCAACGCCCACGACCGCATCGGTGCCGCCGAGCAGGCCCTCTCGCGGATCGCCGACCTCGACGACGCGCTCGGGCCGGTGATCGAGACGCTGCAATCGGCCGAGATCCAGATCGCCGAGGCGGTCGAGACGCTGCGCGACCGGCTGGAATCCGCGGAGGCCGACCCCGAGCGCCTCGCCACCGTCGAGGCGCGGCTCGACACGCTCCACGAGCTGGCGCGCAAGCACCGCGTCGCCCCGGAGGCCTTCGAACAGCACGTCGCCGACCTGCGCGAGGAACACGAACGACTGGAGCGCGCCGGCGGCTCGTTCGGGGAGATCGAGGCCCGCCTGGCGGAGAACCAGGCCACCTACGACGGGCTCGCCGCCGAAGTGAGCAGGAAACGCGCAGCCGGCGCGAAGAAACTGGCCGAACGCCTCAAGGCGTCGATCCGCGAACTGGGCATGCCCAACGGCGAGTTC
>CAYUAO010000146.1:0-5144 GCA_964442775.1 uncultured Halothiobacillus sp.
CTATTCAGCGAACAAAATGCCCTGACAGGTTGACGGCCAACAGAGTATCTACATCTGGGGGGATGCCCTGCCCGCCGTGGACGACGCTCGCCCCGACCTGCGCATCATCAACCTGGAAACGGCGCTGACCACCGCCGCCACACCCTGGCCGGACAAGGGGATCAACTACCGCATGCACCGGGGGGCAACCTCGGCTGCATCCGGGCCATCTCGCCGGACTGCTGCGTGCTGGCGAACAATCACGTGCTCGACTGGGGGCGCGAGGGCCTGGTGGAAACGCTGGACGCGCTGGCCCGGGCGGGCATACCCACGGCCGGCGCGGGACACGACGGCAACGAGGCCATGGCCCCGGCCGATCTCCCGCTGCCGGACGGCGGCCGGTTGCTGGTGTTCGCCGCCGGCCATCGCAGCAGCGGGGTCCCCGACGAATGGCCGTCCGGTACCGGACGGCCCGGGATGCATTGCCTGCCGGACTTCTCCAGCGACACCCTCGATCGTCTTGCCGGGCGCATCGAGGCGGCACGCCAGCCGGGCGACCGGGTCATGCTCTCCATCCACTGGGGCGGGAACTGGGGCTACGAGATCCCGGACGAGCATCGCGCCTTCGCCCACGGCCTGATCGACCGGGGCGCCGTGGATCTCGTCCACGGTCACTCGTCCCATCACCCGAAGGCGATCGAGGTCCACCGCGACCGGTTGATCCTCTACGGCTGCGGCGACCTGCTCAACGACTACGAGGGCATCCGGGGCCACGAGCGCTACCGGGGTGACCTGGCCCTGATCCACCTGGCGACGCTGGAGGAAGGAAGACTAGCCGCCCTGCGCATGCTGCCCTTCCGCATCGGGCGGTTTCGGCTCAACCACCCGTCGCCGGAAGACGTCGACTGGCTGGAGGCGACCATGGACCGCGAGGCCGCGCGCTTCGGAGACGGCGTGGAACGGCTCCCCGACGGGGCGCTGGCGCTGCACTGGCCGCCGGGCAACTGAACCGACGCCTCCTCCCTGTTGCATGCTTTGCGATCCTTCCTTGAGCGCGTCGAAGATTCCGTCCACCGAATCCTCGATCATGCCCATGATGAAGCAATTGAACAGCGTCGAGATCCGGTCGGTGCACGAATGCCAGAAGGCGGGGGCAAGGAGCTCGCCGAAACCTCAGACGTACTGCATCACCAGCTCGGTGAGGTTCTTCGCGCCGCGCTTCTTCAGGTATTTCTGGATCGCCTCGTAACCGGCGGCCACCTGCCGGTCGCGGGGCAGGTCGCGCTCGATGGCCCGGACCTTCCGGTAGACCTTCGACCACTCCGCCACGGCGTCGCGCCTCGGCATCATCCGCACCGAACTGAAAGTCTCGATCGCACCATCGCTGTCCCGATGCGGCGCGACTCGGGCGAAGACCCAGTAGTTGTCGCCGTTCTTGCAACGGTTGTTGACAAAGCCGAAGAACTCCTCGCCGCCCTGGATGGTCTGCCACATGGCATAGAAGACACCGCGCGGCATCTCCGGGTGACGAATGACGCTGTGCGGCGCACCAACGAGTTCCTCGCGGGCGTAGCCCGAGATGCGGGCGAAGGTGGGATTGGCGAATGTGATCACCCCCCGCGCGTCCGTGCGGGACTGGATGGTGTCGTGCGGGGAGAGGATCACCTCATGCCCCGTGAGCGTCCGATCGATCATCGATTATTCCCTTCCGTTGCCTTCAAACCCATCGTACGACCCATCGGTCGCCGGGCAAAAGCGCCAGGGACACGGACGACGAAATCACGGCATTACGGTCGGGGAATCGTCGCCCGCAGCCCGAGACGACGGCGCCTCAGTCCGGCTCGCGGTCGCCTCCGCAACAGGGAGTGGCCGTGTCCGATCCCTGCAGCACCGCCCCGGTGACCGGATTGGGCCGGTAGGTGGTACACCCCTTCACCCCCAGATCGAAGGCCCGGCGGTAGATCGTCTCGAAGTCGGCGAACGGCATCGACTCGGGCACGTTGATGGTCTTGGAGATGGCACTGTCGACCAGGGGCTGCAATGTCGCCTGCATCGCCAGGTGCGCCTCGGGAGCCAGTTCCTCGGCCTCGACGAAGGCCGGCGGTGCCGGCTCGCCGGGAAACACGCCCTCCCAGAGACGCCAGGCCGCATCCTCGATGCGGAAGGTCTCGTGGTGCCCGTCGGCAGTGAGCACGGGCCGCGACAGCTCGCGACGGTAGACCGGCTCGATGCCCGAAGAGACGTTCCCGGCCAGCAGGCTGATGGTGCCCGTGGGCGCAATCGCCGTGAGGTGACTGTTACGGATACCGTCACGCGCGATCCTCGCGCGGATCTCGGCGGGCAGCGACCGGACGAAGGGTCGATCGAGAAATGCGCCCGGGTCGAACAACGGGAACGCGCCCCTCTCCCGGGCCAACTCGACCGACGCCCGGTAGGCCGCGTGCGTGATCGTCGCCATCGCCTCCGCGGCTCGTTGCCGACCCGCATCGCTGTCGTAATGCAGCCCGAGCATGATCAGCGCGTCGGCGAGGCCGGTAACGCCGAGGCCGATCCGGCGGCTCGTGCGGGCCTGCTCCTCCTGGGCCGGCAACGGGAAACCCGAGACGTCGATGACGTCGTCGAGCAATCGAACCGCCACCGCGGCCATATCGGCCAGCGACTCGTGATCGAGGCGCGCGCCGCCGCCGAACGGCTCGATCACGAAGCGTGTCAGGTTGATCGAGCCGAGATCGCAGGCCCCGTAGGGCGGCAGCGGAATCTCGCCGCAGGGGTTGGTGGCGCTGATGCGTTCGCGATCGCCGAGATTGTTCCACTGGTTGATCCGGTCGATGAACAGCACCCCCGGTTCGGCGTGGCTGTAGGTCGCCCGCATGATGCGCTCCCACAGATCGCGGGCGCGAAGCCGGCGGAGCACGCGGCACGCCACCGGCCCGTCGTGCCCGGGCCAGTCGCGCCGCACCTCCTCGCCGCCCTCCCCCAGGGCCGCCGCGGGAAAGACCAGCGGCCAGTCCGCATCGCTGTGCACCGCCGCCATGAAGGCGTCGCTGACCAGCACCGAACAGTTGAAGCGCGTCAGCTCGCCGGGCCGATGCTTGGCGTCGACAAAGGCCTCGATGTCCGGGTGGTCGACGCGCAGGGTCGCCATCATCGCGCCCCGACGCGCGCCGGTGGAGAGTATCGTCGCGCACATGCTGTCCCAGATACGCATGAACGAGACCGGCCCGGAGGCGATCGTCCCCGCGTGACGCGCCGCCGTGCCGGCGGGACGCAACGTGGAGAAGTCGTAGCCGATCCCGCCGCCCTGCTGCATGGTCAGCGCACCTTGTTTGAGGGCGTCGAATATGCCGTCCATGGAATCCTCGATGGTTCCCATGACGAAGCAGTTGAACAGGGTGACCTGGCGCTCGGTACCAGCGCCGGCGAGGATGCGCCCGCCGGGCAGGAAGCGAAAGTCCGCGAGCAGGTCGCGAAAACGGCGCTCCCAGATCGCCGGCTCGGACTCGACGGCGGCGAGCGACGTGGCCACCCGGCGCCAGGTATCCTCGATCCCGGCCTCGTCACCGTAGCGGTAACGACTGGCCCAGACGTGGCGCGCGATGGCCGTGTCCAGTCCCCCGAAGGACATGTCAGCCCGCGCCCAGCCACCGGGTGAACCAGTCGGCCGCCAGCCGGGCGGCCCGGTCGAGTGTCCCCGGCTCCTCGAACAGGTGCGTCGCACCGGGCACGATGGCCAGTTCGCTGGTCGTCCGCATGCGTTCCCTCGCCCACTGGTTGAGCTCGATCACCTGGGTATCGTCGCCGCCGACGATCAGGAGCGTCGGCGCCTCCACCCGACCCAATGACTCGCCCGCCAGGTCCGGCCGGCCGCCGCGTGAGACCACCGCCTCGACGGTCCCCGGCAACTGCACGGCCGCCTTGAGCGCCGCGGCCGCCCCGGTGCTGGCGCCGAAATACCCCTGCGGCAACGAGGAAAGCGCCGGCTGCCCCGCCACCCAACCGGAGGCCTGCGCCAGGCGTTCGGCCAGCAGGGCAATGTCGAAACGATTCTCGTAGATCTGGTCCTCCGACTCGCTGAGCAGATCGAACAGCAGGGTTGCGAAACCCGCTTCCTGCAACCGACCCGCGACGAACCGGTTGCGGGAACTATGCCGGCTGCTGCCGCTGCCGTGGGCGAACACAACGAGGCCCCTCGGCTCGGGCGGCAACCCGAGGATGCCCTCGTGAAGCGACTCGCCCAGACGCATCTCCACGTTGCGCCCGATCTCACCGTTCATTGCCCACCCCCCGGCCGGTGACCTGCTCGAGCATCTCGATGACCTCCTCGTCGCTGACCTGCGGGAAGCGATCGTAATAGGCGCCCACCGCGCCCAGGTAGTGATCGGTGATCTCCAGCGCCACCAGTTCGTCCGCCTCCGCCTCCAGCGTGACGGCCGTCGAGGCCGGCACCACCGGGATGGCGACCACGACCCGGGCGGGCTCGCGCGCCGCGGCGTCACGGATCGCCGCACGCATGGTCAGGCCGGTCGCGACGCCGTCGTCCACGATGATGGCTATCTTGCCGGCCACCGAGGGTGCGTCTGCCCGCCCGTAGAGCGCCCGGCGTCGCGACGCCTCGACGCGCTCGCGCGCCTCGGCGTCGGCCAGCCAGCCTGGGTCGACGGCCGCCTCCTCGCGGGGATTGCAGACACGTTCGCCCTGTTCCGGGACGGCGCAGATGGCATATTCCGGCTGCATCGGGTGGCCGATCTTGCGCGGGATCAACACGTCCAGCGGCATGCCCAGACGATGCGCCACCTCCGCTCCGAGGGGCACCCCACCGCGGGGAAGCGCATAGACCACCCCGGGCTGGCCGCGAAACCGCTCCATTTCCCGGGCGAGCAGGCGCCCGGCCTCGTCTCGATCGACAAACCGCATGACTTCCTCCTTGCACGACCAACCAGCCGGTATCGGCGGGCGGCGACCGGCAAACCCAACGGCACGATCGCCGATGTTCACCGACTTCACACCGGGGAATATAGTCGTCAATCGAGGAAAGATTTCATCGGCGAAACAGCCGCTTGCCAATTTCCCCGGAACGAGGGGAGAGGAACGACAGTCCAACTGCAAGGTCCGGAACACACGAAAAAGGCCGCCCCACGCCGTGGAGCGGCCTTGCAGGACTCGGG
>CAYUAO010000147.1:0-5138 GCA_964442775.1 uncultured Halothiobacillus sp.
GCACGCCGCTGGCCGCCGTGGCGGGCATCTTCCACATCATCAACCACGCCACCTTCAAGGCGAGCCTGTTCATGGTCGCCGGCATCGTCGACCACGAGACCGGCACCCGCGACATGCGCCGCCTGGGTGGGCTGGTCAAGTACATGCCGCATACCGCCGCGCTGGGCATGATCGCCGCGATGGCGATGGCCGGCGTGCCGCTGTTCAACGGCTTTCTCTCCAAGGAGATGTTCTTCACCGAGTCGGTGCGCGTCGCCGGCGACATCGGCCCGGTCTGGCTGCTGCCCATCCTGGTCTCCCTGGGCGGACTGCTCTCGGTGGCCTACTCGCTGCGCTTCGTGCACGACACCTTCTTCGGCGAGCCCGACGGCGACCTGCCCAAGAAGCCCCACGAGCCGCCCGGCATGATGAAGCGCCCGGTCGACCTGCTGGTGGTGCTGTGTCTCGCCGTGGGCATCCTGCCGGCCCTGGTGGTCGGCCCGCTGCTGCATGTGGCCGTGACCGGCGTGCTGCAGGCCGAACCGCCCTATTACAGCCTGTCGCTGTGGCACGGCCTGAACCTTCCGCTGCTGATGAGCGCGATCGCCCTGGTCGGCGGGCTGGTCCTCTACCTGTACCGTGCGCCGATCTTCGGCTGGCATGCCCGCTCGCTGGCGCACCTCGACGCGCGCGCGGTGTACAACCGGGCGATGGAACTCCTGATGCGCGGCAGCGCCGGCATCACCGGGGCGGTGGACAACGGTCGGCTGGGCCGGATCGTCATCCTCACCCTGGCCTTCTCGCTGATCGCGGGCCTGGCGGGCTACTTCCAGGCCGCCGGGTTGCCGGGCGTGCAGGCCGCGCTCGATCGGGGCACGGTCGAGGACAGCGGCGACTGGGTGACCTGGCTTGGGATGCTCCTGATCATCATCGCCGCGCTGGTCACCGCGATCGGCCATCGCCAGCGCCTGTTCGCGCTGGTCGCGATGAGCGTGGTCGGGCTGGGCGTGGCGATGATCTTCGCCCGTTTCTCGGCGCCGGATCTCGCGATGACGCAGCTCTCGGTCGAAGTCGTGACCATGATCCTGCTGCTGCTCGCCCTGTTCTACCTGCCGCAGCAGAGCCGCAAGCTCTCCTCGCCGGCGCGGCGCTGGCGTGACGCGGGCATCGCGACGTTGATCGGTGGCGGCATCGCGGCGCTCACCTACGCGATCATCAACCGGCCGTTCGAGACCATCTCGGGCTACTTCCTCGAGCATTCGGTTCCCGGCGGGGGTGGCAGCAACGTGGTGAACGTCATCCTGGTGGACTTCCGCGGCTACGACACCTTTGGCGAGATCACGGTGCTGGCGCTGGCCGCGCTGGGCATCTTCGCCATGCTGCACAACCTCTCGCTGCCCTCCTCGCGGCGTGATCCCTTCGGCCGCGCGTGGAGCGACGATCCGCACCCGCTGATGCTGCGCACCTTCGCCCAGATCATCCTGCCGCTGACCCTGCTGTTCGGCGTCTACGTCTTCCTGCGCGGACACAACGAGCCGGGCGGCGGCTTCATCGCCGGGCTGATCGTCGCCAGTGCCCTTATCGCGCAGTACATGGCCTTCGGCATCGAGAACACCGAACGCAAGCTGCACCTGCCCATCCACGGCATCATCGGCGCGGGGCTGCTGATCGCACTGGGTACGGGCGTGATTGCCATGACGGTGGGCGTGCCGTTCCTGACCTCCAACACCTGGCACTTCACGCTGCCGGTGATCGGCGAGATTCACCTCGCCTCGGCGATCGGGTTCGACCTGGGCGTGTTCCTGGTGGTGGTCGGCTCGACCATGCTGATCCTGCTCAACCTGGGGCGCCTGACCGATCACGCGGTCGAACACCCCGACTACGAATCCATCGAGGCCAGCGCCGCACACGACGAGCCCCGCGGGGGGAGAGACGCATGACGAACCTCGCCATTTCCCTGCTGATCGGCGTGCTCACCGGGGCCGGCGTGTACCTGGTGCTGCGCGCCCAGACCTTTCCGGTCGTGCTCGGGCTGACGCTGATGTCCTACGGCGTCAACTTGTTCCTGTTCACCATGGGGCGCCTGCACACCGCCGCCCCGGCGGTGATCGGCGCGACCGACCAGTACACGGACGCCCTGCCGCAGGCCCTGGTGCTGACCGCGATCGTGATCGCGTTCGCCATGACCGCCTTCGTGATCGTGCTCGCGCTCAAGGCCCGCGCCGCGCTGGGCAATGACCACGTCGACGGCACGCACATCCCGCAGGCCGACCGGGTGATGGACCGCCGCGAGGAGACGCGCCGATGACCGCCAACCTGATCTCCCTGCTGGTGCTGCTGCCGGTCGCGCTGGCGGCGATCCTCGCCATGACCGGCCAGCGGGCCCCGACGCTCTCGCGAGCCATCAGCCTCGCCGGCGCGGCCACGTTGCTGGCCGTCAGCGCCGGACTGCTGCTGGGCGGATTCGGCGACACGGCACGGGTAATCGAGCTCGGGGGCTGGTCCGCGCCGTTCGGCATCGTGCTGGTGTTCGACCGGCTCTCGGGACTGATGGTCGTGCTCACCTCGATCGTCGCCATGCTCTCGCTGCTCTACGCGATCCGCCGCGACGAGGATCATGCCGGGCCGCACTTCCATGCCCTGTTCCAGGCGCAGCTGTTCGGCCTGAACGGCGCGTTCCTCACCGGCGACCTGTTCAACCTGTTCGTGTTCTTCGAGGTGCTGCTGCTGGCCTCCTATGGCCTGTTGCTGCACGGCGAGGGCCGCAAGCGCACGCGGGCGGGCTTCCATTACGTGGTGGTCAACCTGATCGGCTCGACGCTGTTCCTGTTCGCCGTCGGCGCGCTCTACGGCACGGTCGGCAGCCTCAACCTCGCCGACATCACGCTCAAGCTGCCCGAGATCGCCCCGGACGCGGTGCCGCTGGTGACGACGGCTATCTTCCTGCTGTTCGTGGTCTTCCTGATCAAGGGGGCGGCCTTCCCGCTATACCTCTGGCTGCCCGGCGCTTACGGCTACGCCTCGATCCCGGTTGCCGCCCTGTTCGCCATCATGACCAAGGTGGGGCTGTACTCGGTGCTGCGGGTCGATTCGGTGATGCTCTCGGGCAATTCGATCGGCGGGCTGGTCGAGACCACCGCCCTGATCGCCCCGTGGCTGTTGTGGCTGGGCCTGATCACCCTGCTGCTCGCCGCCTTCGGCGTGGTCGCCGGCGGGTTCCTGCGTCGGCAGGTGGCCTACCTGATCGTCGCCTCGGTGGGCACCATCCTGATCGCGCTGGGCCTGGTCACCGGCTCCGAGCGCGAGCTGGCGATCAGCGGCGCGCTGTTCTACTGGATCCACACCACGGTGCTCAGCGCCGGTTTCTTCCTGCTCGCGGGCCTGCTGATGCGCCACCGCCCCGGGGCCGGCGACGCGATCGAGGTTGCCTCGCCGATGCCGCAGGCCGTGCTGGTCGGCTCGCTGTTCTTCGGCTACGCGATCGCGATGGCCGGTCTGCCGCCTCTGACCGGCTTCTTCGGCAAGGTGATGATCCTAGCCGCCGCGCTCGACAGCCCGCAGATCGCGCCGATCTTCGCCGTGGTACTGACCAGCGGCCTGATCATGGTCATCGCCCTTGCGCGCGCCGGCAGTCGGCTGTTCTACCAGTCACAGGCCACGCCCGGGCACCCCTCCCATCCCGTGCCGCGCAATGGTCGCGCACCGCTGCCGGGCATTGCGCTCGCCACCGTGCCGCTGGTGCTCGCCGCGGTCATGGTGGTCGGCGCAAAGCCCTTCTCCGACTGGCTGGACGTCACCGCCGGACAGATCGCCAGCCCGTCGGACTACATCGACGCGGTGATGCCCGACGGCATCCTGTCGCCGGACACCGCGCCCGGCAAGCTGGGCGAGGACTACGAGGGAGGTAAACACTAAATGCGCCGCATCCTGCCTCAGCCCCTGCTCAGCCTGATGCTTCTCCTCAGCTGGCTGGTGATCAACAACAGCATCCAGCCCGGCTCGATCGTCATGGGAGCGATCGTCGCGCTGGTGATCCCCTGGATCACCCACCGATTCTGGGAGATACACGCGAGGGTCAGGAATCCGCTGGCGCTGCTCGGCTACCTGGGTGTCGTGCTGGTCGACATCATCCGGGCGAACTTCGTCGTCGGCCGGCAGGTTCTCGGCCCCAATCGCGTGCTGCGCTCGCAACTGTTCCGGTTGGACCTGGACCTGCAGGGCGCCCTGCCGATCAGCATCCTCGCGGCCACGATCACGCTCACGCCGGGCACCGTGTCCTGCCGGATCAGCCCCGACCAGAGCCACCTGTGGGTGCATGCCCTGCACGCCGACGACGCGAGCGAGGAAATCGCCGAGATCAAGCGGCGCTACGAATCGCGCCTGATTCGGGTCTTCGGTCAGACGGCCGACAACGCGGCAAGCCAACCTTCGACCCGGGGGACGGAATCATGATCCACGTCAGCCTCGGCATCGCCCTGGTCCTGATCGTCATCGCGATGGGACTCGCCACCTACCGCCTGTTCAAGGGACCCGACCAGGCCGACCGGGTACTCGCCCTCGACACCATGTCGATCAACGCCATCGCGCTGCTGGTCGCCCTGGGCATCTGGTTCGAGACCTCGATCAACTTCGAGGCCGCCCTGCTGATCGCCGTCCTGGGCTTCATCACCACGGTGGCGTTGAGCAAGTACCTGATTCGCGGCGACATCGTCGAATAGCCCGGAGGCCGTCATGCTTTTCGAACTCATCGTCAGTTTCCTGATCCTGTTCGGCGCCGCCTTCGTGCTGCTGGGGTCGCTGGGCCTGGCCAAGCTGCCGAGCTTCTTCATGCGCCTGCACGGCCCCACCAAGGCCTCCACCCTGGGCGTGGGCAGCATCCTGCTGGCCTCGGCGGTGTACTTCACCAGCCGGGGCGGCCTTTCGGTCCACGAGATCCTGATCCTGATCTTCCTGTTCCTGACCGCGCCGATCAGCGCCCTGCTGATGGCCCGTGCCGGCCTTCATCGGCAAATGTCGGGTGAGAATCCCCGCTACAAGGACGCCGACGGAACGGCGAAGGACGACCGCGAGGCGGACTGATCCCCCGATCCGCCCCGAAGAAGGGTTTGCACGGGGTGTTGTCGGCCAGGGAATCTCTGCACGATTCGATGACGTCTGAA
>CAYUAO010000148.1:0-2522 GCA_964442775.1 uncultured Halothiobacillus sp.
CGAAGTACGGCGAGAGGTAGCCGCGGTCGAACTGCATGCCCTCGACCACGTCGAGCTCGTCCTCGAAGCCCGAGCCTTCCTCGACGGTGATCACGCCGTCCTTGCCCACGCGCTCCATGGCCTCGGCGATGATCTCGCCGACCTTCTTGTCGGAGTTCGCGGAGATGGTGGCAACCTGGGCGATCGCCTTGTTGTCGGTGCAGGGCTTGGAGAGGTTCTTGAGCTCGCCAACGGCGGCCTCGACGGCACGGTCGATACCGCGCTTGAGATCCATCGGGTTCATGCCCGCGGCGACGGCCTTGACGCCCTCGCGGACGATAGCGGCGGCCAGGACGGTCGCGGTGGTGGTGCCGTCACCGGCAACGTCAGCGGTCTGGGAAGAGACTTCCTTGACCATCTGTGCGCCCATGTTCTCGAACCTGTCCTCCAGCTCGATCTCGCGGGCGACGGAAACGCCGTCCTTGGTCACGGCCGGGGCGCCGAAGCTCTTCTCGATGACGACGTTACGACCCTTCGGGCCCAGGGTGACCTTGACCGCGTCGGCCAGGGTGTTGACGCCACGCAGCATGCGATCGCGGGCGCTGGTGGAAAAGCGAACTTCTTTGGCAGACATACTCGATATGCTCCTTGTGCTGATTCGTTACCGTTCGGAGAGGAAACTCGCCGAGGGATTACTCTTCGATGACGGCGAGGATGTCGTCTTCGCCCATCATCAGCAGTTCTTCGTCTTCGACCTTGACCTTGGCGCCGGCGTACTGGCTGAACAGCACCTTGTCGCCGACCTTCACGCCCATGGCGCGGACTTCACCCTTGTCGTTGGTCTTGCCCGGGCCGGCGGCGATGATCTCGCCACGGTTGGGCTTCTCGGAGGCCGAGTCCGGCAGAACGATGCCGGAGGCGGTCTTGCGTTCTTCTTCTTCGCGCTTTACCAGCACACGATCATGCAAGGGACGAATTTTCATGCGGTTACTCCATGCGTTGACACAGAAAAAGGATTGCGACAAATGTTTGATCGCGCCGGGTCGTTGTTAGCACTCACCCGACTCGAGTGCCAATATTAGGAGCGACCCCGGGTATTTCAAGAGGTGGGGAAGAAAAAAATTCACAGTGCAATCGCATGCGGTGATCGACCATCTGGCCCACGGTCGTGTTATCCGAAAGTTGCGCCAAGCGCCCGTGGGGAGGAGTATGCCGTTGCTCGAAACACCACGCATGGAGTCAGACGTTATGAGAAGGATCACTCGATGGTTTGCCTTGGTTTCGGTGGCCGCTCTGTTCTCGGGCTGTGCCGCTACCTATGATCACAGGTCGGTGACCGAGGCTGATCAGACACTTGACCCACGTTCTCCCGTCCTGGTTGCCCAGCCAGGTAACGGTCGTTATGGAGCGACTGAGTACGACGGTTCCGGCAAGGCAGTTGCCGCAGTGGTTCAGACCGCCTTCGAGGCCCATGTCGACAACGTGCGAGTGGTGCCCGTGTGCGAATCTTTCGGGTGTTTGCAGGCTCAGACCGAATCGGACCATGCCTATCTTGTCGTGCCACAAATACTCCATTGGGAGGACAGGGCCACGGAATGGTCGGGGAAGCCCGATCGCATCAAGGTTAAGCTCTCGGTTCACGAGGCGGGGCGGGACGCCCCCCTCGCTTCCCGGCTAATGTCCGGCAAGAGCAAGTGGGCGACCTTTGGCGGTGACAAGCCGCAGGACCTCCTTCACGACCCGATCAACGCCTACGTCGAATCCCTGTATTAGTTTCGCCGGCACTGCGGATGGATGGGCGGACCGAATCGGTATAATGCCGGCCATTCGAGCAGGCGGGCTTCACCCCGCACGCGCGCCACGAATCCAGCCAGGAGAGAACACATGGGCTTCGAGAAGATCACCATCCCGGAAGGCGACAAGATCACCGTCACCGCCGACGGTGCGCTTAGCGTGCCGGACCAGCCGATCATCCCTTTCATCGAGGGTGACGGCATCGGGGTGGACGTCACCCCGGTGATGCGCAAGGTCATCGACGCGGCCGTGGAGAAGGCCTACGGCGGCAAGCGCCGGATCGCCTGGATGGAGGTCTACGCCGGCGAGAAGTCCACGGAAGTCTACCCGGACGGCAGCGGCCTGCCCGCCGAGACCATGGAAGCGATCCGTGACTACGTGGTCTCCATCAAGGGCCCGCTGACCACGCCGGTCGGCGGCGGCTTCCGCTCGCTGAACGTCGCCCTGCGCCAGAAGCTTGACCTGTACGTCTGCCTGCGCCCGGTGCGCTACTTCACCGGCACCCCCAGCCCGGTCAAGCACCCGGAGAAGACCGACATGGTCATCTTCCGCGAGAACTCCGAAGACATCTACGCCGGCATCGAGTGGGCCGCGGGCACCCCGGAAGTGAAGAAGGTGATCGACTTCTTGCAGGACGAGATGAACGTCGAGAACATCCGCTTCCCGGAGAGTTCGGGTATCGGCATCAAGCCGGTCTCCGAGGACGGCACCAAGCGCCTGGTGCGCCGCGCGATCGAGTACGCGATCGC
>CAYUAO010000148.1:2532-5131 GCA_964442775.1 uncultured Halothiobacillus sp.
GCGAGTCGGTCACCCTGGTGCACAAGGGCAACATCATGAAATTCACCGAGGGGGCCTTCAAGAACTGGGGCTACGAGCTCGCGCGTGAAGAGTTCGGCGCCGAGCCGCTCGACGGCGGTCCGTGGATGAAGCTGAAGAACCCGAACACCGGCCGTGACATCGTCATCAAGGACTCGATCGCCGATGCCTTCCTGCAGCAGATCCTGCTGGTGCCGGAAGAGTACGACGTGGTCGCCACCCTGAACCTCAACGGCGACTACGTCTCCGACGCGCTGGCCGCGCAGGTCGGCGGCATCGGCATCGCGCCGGGCGCGAATCTCTCCGATACGGTGGCCATGTTCGAGGCCACCCACGGCACCGCGCCGAACATCGCCGGCAAGGACCTCGCCAACCCGTCGTCGGTCATCCTGTCGGCCGAGATGATGCTGCGTCACCTCGGCTGGACCGAGGCGGCCGATGCCGTCATCAAGGCCATGGAAGGCGCGATCGCCAGTGGCAACGTCACCGGTGACCTGGCCCGCCTGATGGACAACCCTAACCAGGTCGGCTGCAAGGCCTTCGGAGACGAGCTGATCCGCCAGATGGGCTGATTTTCAACCCGACAACGAGCGATAAAAGGGCAGGCGCGTCCGGGGCGATTCCGGGCGCGCCTGCTACGCTTCTGGGGCGGGCAAATTGGGCCCGCGTTCTTCCCCAGGAGGCGCGCCATGGAACCCCTCATCGACGCCAGTGCCGTCTGCCCCTACTGCGGCGAGCCGGTCGACTTCTCGATCGACACCAGCGCCGGCGAGCAGACCTTCGTCGAGGACTGCAGCGTCTGCTGCCAGCCGATCGTGGTGATCATCAAGTGGACCGCCGAAGGTCCCACGCTGGAGCTGCACCAGGAAAACGAATGAGGCATCGGCCCATCTGGAGGGCAGTTCGGCGCCCGTGTTACCATCCTCCCCGCCTTCCGACTGCCCATGTAGCTCAGCTGGATAGAGCAACCGCCTCCTAAGCGGTAGGTCGCAGGTTCGAATCCTGCCTTGGGCGCCAGACATCCTGTTCGATGCATCTAGCCCCGCCGAAATCGGGACGAGTGATACATATCTGTGTCACATGTACCGGACACAATAGTCGCGTGGTTGGCCAGCTAGGCGGCCATGAGCGGATGCTTGCCTCCTTCAGGTGCTCCATCAAGACCGCTCTCGCTTGGTGATTTTTCTCTCACTCCTTGTTGCCCCGCCTTGCGCGGGGTTTTCTTTTGTCCGAAGGGTGGCACGAGGGGCGTCAGTCGCGCATGACGTGCTCGAGGATGCCGGCGACCTGCTCCGGCGTGGTGGCCCAGGCCATGGCGGCGGCGTCGACTTCCTTGAGCGGGTGGACAATGTCTTCGTCGTGCAGGGTGATGTAGGGCGTGCCCAGCGCCGCGCAGTAGCCGGCGTCGAAGGCGGCGTTCCATTGCTTGTACTTGTCGCCGAAGCGCACAACCACGACGTCAGCCTGTTCGATCAGGGTCTTGATGCGGATCGCGTTGACCTTGGCCGACTTGTGGTCGCGCCAGAATGGCTTGTCTTCCTCGCCGAGCAGGTCGCCGGCGGCGTCGCTGGCGGCGTGGTCGGTGACCGGGCGGGTGAACTGGATGTCGAGGCAGGCGTCCTTGGCGCCTTGCTCGATTTGCTCTCTCCAGTCGGTATGTATTTCCCCCGAGAGGTAGACGGTCAGGCTCATCGCAATGCTCCTTGTTTGATGCGGTTCAGTCGGGCAGGTCGGTGACCGCGCCGGTGGAGGCCGAGCTGACGGTCTTCGCGTATTTTGCCAGCACGCCGCGCGGGTAGTTGGGCGCCGGGCGCTGCCATTTCGCGCGGCGGCGCTCGAGTTCGTCGGGCTCGACCTGCACCTCGATGGTGTCGGCCACCGCGTCGATGGTGATGGTGTCGCCGTCCTCGACCAGCGCGATCGGCCCGCCGTCGAAGGCCTCGGGGGTGATGTGGCCGACGACGAAGCCGTGGCTGCCACCGGAGAAGCGCCCGTCGGTGATCAGGGCCACCTCCTTGCCGAGCCCGCGGCCCATGATCG
The DNA here is from genome assembly GCA_964442775.1 of uncultured Halothiobacillus sp. GTDB lineage: Bacteria > Pseudomonadota > Gammaproteobacteria > Halothiobacillales > Halothiobacillaceae > Guyparkeria. The sequence continues at coordinate 4,591 of CAYUAO010000148.1, forward strand.
CCGAGGTGGGCGAGAGCATCTCGCGCATGCCCGGCCCGCCGCGCGGGCCCTCGTAGCGGATGACCACCACGTCGCCGGCGGCGACGGTGCCATCGAGGATGCGCTCCTGGGCCTCCTCCTCGGAGCCGAACACCCGCGCGGTGCCGGAAAAGCGCGTGCCTTCCTTGCCGGTGATCTTGGCCACCGCACCCTCCGGCGCGAGGTTGCCCTTGAGCACGCGCAGGTGGCTGTCGGCCTTACGCGGGGCGTCGAGCGGGGCGATGATCTGCTGGTCGTCCGGGTAGGGCGCGACATCGGCGAGGTTCTCGGCCAGCGTCTTGCCGGTGACGGTCAGGCAGTCGCCGTGCAGCAGCCCGGCATCGAGCAGCATCTTCATCAACGGCAGGATGCCGCCGATCTCGACCAGCTCGCTCATCATGTAGTGCCCCGACGGGCGCAGGTCGGCGAGCACCGGCACGCGCCGGCCGATCTCGGTGAAGTCCTCGAGCGAGAGCGGCACGTCGACCACGTTGGCCATCGCCAGCAGGTGCAGCACCGCGTT
>CAYUAO010000149.1:0-5063 GCA_964442775.1 uncultured Halothiobacillus sp.
TTTGTGAGCGGGGGGAGCGTTCGTTATGATTATCGCTTGATTCACGGATGAGTCCCCGTCCGGGCGCGGCGGGGGCGAAGAGAGGCTGAATGGCGACGGAAGGATATGTGCTTCGGCTGTTCCTGGCCGGGCACACGGGGCGTTCGCGAGCGGCGGTCGAGAACCTGCATGCGGTCTGCGAGCGGGAACTGGCCGGGCGCTATCGTATCGAGTTGATCGACGTGCTCGAACAGCCCGAGGTGGCGGAAGAATACAACATCGTCGCCACCCCCACCCTGATCAAGACGCTGCCGCCGCCGCTTCGGCGCATCATCGGCGACCTGTCCGATGGCGAGCGCGTTCTCATGGGGCTGGACATCCACCCGCGCCCGACCGGAGTGCAATGATGGACGATGGCGACGGCATGGATCGCGCCGACGTGTCCGGGCTGCCCCGGCACCCCACCGGCATCCCCGGCATGGATCACGTGACCCTCGGCGGCCTGCCGCGGGGACGGGTGACGCTGGTCTCCGGCACGGCCGGCTGCGGCAAGACCGTGTTCGCCGGGCAGTTTCTCGCCGAGGGTGTGCGCCATTTCGGCGAAGGCGGCGTGTTCGTCACCTTCGAGGAGAGCGCGGCCGACATCCGCGCCAACCTGGCGGGTTTCGGCTGGCCGCTGGCCGACTGGGAGGCCGGCGATCGCTGGGTCTTCGTCGACGCCTCGCCGACGATCGAGGCCGACCCGGTCGAGAGCGGCGGCTACGACCTGGCCGCGCTGCTCGCGCGGGTGGAGGCGGCCGTGAAGCGCACCGGCGCCTCCCGCGTGGCGGTGGACTCCCTTGGCGCGATCTTCAGCCAGTTCGCGGACGCCGCGGTGGTCCGTCGCGAGATGTTCCGCCTGGCCGCCCGTCTCAAGCAGCTGGGCGTGACCGCGCTCCTGACGGGCGAGCGTCTCGAGGAGCGCGGGTCGATCGCCCGCTTCGGGGTGGAGGACTTCGTCGCCGACAACGTCATCGTGTTGCGCAACGTGCTCGAGGACGAGCAGCGCCGCCGGACCATCGAGATCCTGAAGTTCCGCGGCGCGGCGCACCAGAAGGGCGAGTTCTCCTTCACCATCCTGCCCGATCGCGGGCTGGTGGTGATTCCGCTGTCGGCGATGTCGCTGCAGCAGCGCTCCACCGACACGCGCACCTCGGCGGGCAACGTGGAGCTGGACGCCATGTGCGGAGGCGGGTTCTTCCGCGATTCCATCGTGCTGGTCTCCGGTGCGACGGGCACGGGCAAGACGCTCACCGTCACGCAGTTCATCGCCGGTGCCGAGCCGGACGAGCGTTGCCTGCTGTTCGCCTTCGAGGAGAGCCGCGACCAGCTGATCCGCAACGCCGCCGGCTGGGGGGTGGACTTCGAGCGGCTCGAACGCGAGGGCCGGCTGAAGATCGTCTGCCAGTACCCGGAGGTCAGCGGGCTGGAGGACCACCTGGTGGAGATAAAGCGTGTGATCGAGGCGTTCGCGCCTCAGCGGGTGGCGGTCGACAGCCTTTCGGCCCTGGAGCGCGTGGCCACGCCCAAGGGCTTCCGCGAGTTCGTCATCGCGGCGACCTCGTTCATCAAGCACCGCCAGGTCGCGGGGCTGTTCACCTCCACCACGCCCACGCTGCTGGGCGGGACGTCGGTCACCGAGGCGCACATCTCCACGCTGACCGACACCATCCTGCTGTTGCGGTACGTGGAGATGGACGGCGTGATGCGGCGCGGCCTGACGGTGCTCAAGATGCGCGGATCGGCCCACGACAAGCGGATACGCGAGTTCGATATCGATTCGACCGGGATGCAGATCGGCGAGCCCTTCCGGCATTTGGGCGGCATTCTCGCCGGGGCGCCCGTGGTCATCCACGACACTGAAGAGGACATTCGATGATGCCAGCAGCCCGATCCGCGGGTGCCACCATCCAGTCTCCTCCGGGGCGGTGGCGCCGGGGGATGGACGTTTCCGGATTCCGCGAAGAGACGGCCGGGGGCGCCGGCTCGCCGCTGATGGGCGAGGCCGGTTTCCGGCGACTGGTGGAGTCGAGTGCCGATGCGCTGATCGTGGTGCGTTTCGACGGCACGATGGCCTGGGTCAACCCGGCGGCGGGCCGGTTGTTCAATCGCCCCGTCAGTGCGATGAAGGATCGGCCCTTCGGTCTGCCGCTGACCGGTCGCGACAGCGCCCGGGTGGACATCCTCCCGGCCGGGGGCGAACCGCTGGTCGCCGAGATGCGCGTGGTGGACGTGCAGTGGAGCGGGGCCGCGGCGCGACTGGTTTCCCTGCGGGACGTCACCCACCAGGTGCGCATGGAGCGTTCGCTGAGACTGTCCTCGGTCGTCTTTGAGCAGGCGGCTGAAGGCATCGCCTTCATCGACGGCAGCCTGAGCCTGGTGGAGGTCAACCATGCCTTTGCCGATCTTATCGGCACATCGGCCGGTTCGCTTGCCGGTCGTCCGTTGGAGAGCCTCCTGGCCGAGGTGTCGCCGGATGCTCGTCTGGGCGAGGCCCTGCGGACGCTGGGTGCGGGGCAGCGCTGGCGGCGGGAGCTGCGCCTGGCCGGCCGGGGCGGTCCGGACCGTTTCGTGTTGGTCAGTGCGGTGCACGTGGTCGAGGAAGAGGCCTTCGAGGCCCATTACGTCCTGTTGTGCACGGATATCACCCGGCAGAAGCTCGACCAGATCAGCCTGCGCCACGAGGCGCGCCACGATTCGCTCACCGGCCTGGCCAACCGTCCCGCCTTTCACGAGAACCTGCGCTCGGCGCTTTCCCGTGCCGAGCGCAGGGGCACGAAGCTGGCGGTGCTGTTTCTCGACCTCGACGGGTTCAAGGCCATCAACGATCAGTACGGCCACGAGCGCGGCGACCGGTTGCTGGAGACGGTGGCGCGCCGGCTGCGCGCGATGGTCCGGGCCGGTGACGCCGTGGCCCGGCTGGGGGGTGACGAGTTCACCATCCTGATCGAGGACGTCGTCGACGCGGCGGACGTGGCCGCGGTGGCGGCGAAGCTGGGGGAGGCGATCCGCCAGCCCATCGACCTGGGCGACGTCACCCTCAGGGTTCAGTCGAGCATCGGGGCGAGCCTGTACCCGGAGAACGGCGAGACGCTCGACGAGCTTCTCGATCGGGCGGATCTCGCGCTCTACCGGGTCAAGGAGTCCGACCCGGGCGGCTTTCGTTTCTTCACCGCGCACATGGACCGTGCCGCACTGTTGTTGCGCGAAAAGGCCGATCGGCTGGGCAGGGCGCTGCGTACCGGGGACCTGCGCCTGGTGTTCCAGCCGCAGGTCGATATCGAGAGCGGGGTCGTGTGCTCGGTGGAGGCGCTGCTGCGGTATCCGGGGCGGTCCGTGGGCTGGCGTCGACCGGCCCGGCTGGTGGAAATCGCCGAACAGGCCCGGATGGTGCCCGATCTGCTGGACCGGGTGCTGCGCGAGGCGGCGCTCACCGCCCGTTCCTGGTCCGGTGCGCCGCCGGTCGCCGTCAATCTGTGCCCCACGCAGTTGCGGTTCGACGACCTGGACGAGCATGTCCTGCAAGCGCTGCAGCGATGCGGATTGACAACTGACCGGATCGTGCTGCACTTCCCGGTCGCCGGCGTCATGAGGCACGAGGAGTCGGCCTGCCGGCTCGCCAAACGCCTGCGTCGGGCTGGGGTGAAGGTGTATCTCGATCATTTCGGCCACGGGAGCTTCTCGATCTCCGTGCTCGAATCGCTGGCGCCCGACGGTGTCTGCATCGACCGGCGGCTGGTCGCCGACATGATGAGTACCCCGGAGCGGCGTCTGACCCTCAGGGCGATGCTGGCGATGCTCGAATCGATGGCGCTGCCGGTGGTGGTGCAAGGGGTGGAGCATCCGGCGCAGATCGAATGGCTGCGCGGGATGGCCCGGGGGCTGATTCTCCAGGGCGAGCAGGTCGCCGCGCCGCTGGAATCCGACGGACTGGTTCGCTGGCTCGAGGAGGCCGGTACGGATTGATCCTCCCTGGCGTGACCGGCCGCTGTCGTCGGCATGTCACTACCTGTCGGTACGATCGGTGTGTCTTGCGGCTAGGGAAGGTCTGCACGAATAGCCAGCGACATCTGCGGGCCGCCTGGCGTCCAGATGCAAGGCGCAATGCGCCGCCCAAAGGCCGTCGCCATTGGCAAGCGCTGAACCGGATCGGCAGGACGCCGATCCGGCCGGTGTGAACCGGCCCGGAGGGCGAGGTTCAGGGACGAACCTCGCGACACCGCAGATGGGCGCCTGGCGGCCCGCCCGGAGGGGCTTGCCGGCTTGCCCGTCCTCGGTGTTTCCGATTCTCGCCGGGCAATGAGCCCGGCTTCGAATCGGCGCCTTGATGACGAACGAGCCGGTAAGCCAGAGGCATTGGCTATTCGTGCAGACCTTCCCTAAGTATTTGTTTTTCTCGACGCATAGACTAGAATCGCCGTCCCTTTTCTCTCGCGTGTCTTCCCGCGGAGGGCGACGCGACCCCCGGCTCACGCGCACCAGACGAGGTTTTATGACGACTGTTGCCAAGCGAACCATCTCCGGGACCCGCCAGCAGGAAGCGGTGGGTGCGCAGGACGGGCAGGCGCCCAAGCTGCAGGTCTTCACCGACCGCCACCTCGACAAGATCGAGCCACTCAAGCGCCTCGGCGAGGAGGCGCTGTTCGAGATGAAGGTGGTCGCGAGCGTACTGCCGTTCCGCGTCAACAACTACGTCATCGAGAACCTGATCGACTGGGATCGCGCGCCCGACGACCCGATCTTCGCCCTGACCTTCCCGCAGCGCGACATGCTCGACCCCGAGATGTACGAGCAGATGGCCGAGCTGCACCGCCGCGAGGCACCCAAGGAGGAAATCACCGCGCTGGCCTGGAAGCTGCGGCACCAGCTCAACCCGCACCCGGCCGGGCAGATGGAGATGAACCTCCCCGAGGTCAATGGCGAGACGGTCGAGGGCGTGCAGCACAAGTACCGCGAGACCGCGCTGTTCTTCCCCAGCCAGGGGCAGACCTGCCACAGCTACTGCACCTTCTGCTTCCGCTGGGCGCAGTTCGTCGGCGACAAGG
>CAYUAO010000150.1:0-5060 GCA_964442775.1 uncultured Halothiobacillus sp.
ACCGCTCCACGACGAGGCCGAATAGATTGACGCAACCTGATTATCCACCACCCCACCGGGGGCTTGCGATCGGGGAGCAGGCCATAAATGTTTGCGCGCGGAATCAGTCGCGCGGCGAGAGGCTGCGATGTCGCTCGCGCACGCTCGGGTAGGGGCGGGCCGGCGGAGGGACCAGTACCGTGTTGAAGTGCTCCGCTCGGGGGTTCGATTGCGGGAAGTCCTTGCTGTAGTGCAGTCCCCGGCTTTCGTGGCGGGTCAATGCCGAACGGACGATCAGGTCGGCGACCTCGACGAGATTGCGCAGTTCGATCAGGTTGTTGCTGACGCGGAAGTGCGCGTAGTAGTCGTGTATCTCGCGGCGCAGGAGGTTGATGCGGTCCCGGGCGCGGTATAGCCGCTTGGTGGTGCGCACGATGCCGACGTAGCTCCACATGCTGCGGCGCAGTTCGTCCCAGTTGTGCGTGACCACGACCGCCTCGTCCGGGTCGGTGACCTGGCTTTCGTCCCAGGCAGGAATGGGAGGGTGCTCGCGCTCGCCGGAGTCGAGGGTCCGGGCGATCCGCCGGGCGGCGGCCTGGGCGTAGACGAGGCATTCGAGCAGCGAGTTGCTGGCGAGCCGGTTGGCCCCGTGCAGGCCGGTGTGGGCGGTCTCGCCGAGGGCGTAGAGGTTCTCGATGTCGGTCTGGCCGTGCTCGTCGACCATGACGCCGCCGCAGGTGTAATGCGCCGCCGGCACCACCGGCAGGGGTTCCTTGGTCATGTCGTAGCCGAACTCGAGACAGCGGGCGTGGATCATGGGGAAGTGGGTCTCGATGAACTCGCGACCCTTGAAGCTGATGTCGAGATAGACGCAATCGATGCCCAGGCGCTTGATCTCCGCGTCGATGGCGCGCGCGACGATGTCGCGCGGGGCGAGTTCGGCGTCCGGGTGATGATCCGGCATGAAGCGCGTTCCGTCCGGTCGCAGGAGGACGCCGCCTTCACCGCGCACCGCTTCGCTGATCAGGAAGGACTTGGCACGCGGTTCGAACAGGCAGGTCGGATGAAACTGGATGAACTCCATGTTTGCGACCCGGCAGCCGGCTCGCCAGCCCATCGCGATACCGTCGCCGGTGGCGCTGTCGGGGTTGGTCGTGAACAGGTATGCCTTGGCGGCACCACCGGTGGCCAGGGCGGTGTGGCGCGCACGCACGGTGACGACGCGGTCGTTCTCGATGTCCAGCACGTAGGCGCCCAGACAGGCGTCGCGGGTCTCGCCGAGGCGGCGGGCGGTGATCAGGTCCACGGCGTTGTGGTGCTCGAGCACCGTGACGTTTTCCCGCGCCCGGACCGCGTCCACCAGGGTCCCCATCAGCGATCGACCGGTATGGTCGGCCGCGTGGGCGACGCGCCGCTGGCTGTGGCCGCCTTCCCGGGTCAGGTGGAGGCGTTCCGGGTCATCCGGGTCGTGGGTGAAGGGCATTCCGAGTGACTCCAGCCATTCGATCTGCTCCGGCCCGGCATGCGCGACACGTTCGACCACTTTCCGCTCTGGCAGCCCTGCGCCGGCCTTGATTGTGTCTTCGACGTGCCGCGCGAGATCCCGTTCTCCCCCCAGGGCCGCCGCGATGCCGCCCTGCGCCCAGGGCGTGCTTCCGCCGACCAGCTCGACCTTGCTGATCACCAGGACACTAAGGTCGGACGGCAGGCGCAGGGCCATCGCCAGGCCCGCGGCTCCCGAGCCGATGACCAGTATGTCGGTGTGAAGGATGTTGTCGTCGATCGTTTCGCTCATGGGGTACAGGGTTCCTTCGCGCCACCGTTCCGGATGCTGGCGGCGGCATATGTCGGCCATTGGGGTTTTCGGTACACTGTCACCCGTCGAGTATACGTGCCCGACCATCTCGGGGCGGGGTGTCGCGAAACGCACCGCCTCTCGGGCTCGGGCCTGTCAGGCACGACCGATGGTGTCGCGGCTGACTCGTCCACCATATCAGTCATGTACAGGAAGGACCGGATTCGGAAATGAGCGCCGAGGAGAATGACAAGGCCCTGGTGGCCCGCGCCCGCAAGGGTGACCGGCGAGCCTTCGATCTCCTGGTCCTGAAGTATCAGCATCGCGTGCAACGGCTGATCGGGCGCTACATCCGCGACCCCGAGCAGGTATTCGATCTCGCCCAGGAAACCTTCATAAAGGCCTACCGGGCCCTCGATCGATTCCGTGGTGACAGCGCGTTCTACACCTGGATCTATCGTATCGCGGTCAATACCGCCAAGAACCAGCTTGCTTCCGATGCGCGCGCCGGCTACATGGTTTCGTTGAACTCCGGCGGGTCCGACGAGTCTGACGAACCAATGATCGAGCCCGAGGCGTTGCGTGATGGCAGTACGCCCGATGCGCTCGCAGCGACCGAGGAACTCAGGGTGGCGATCGACCACGCGATCGCGGAGCTGCCCGAGGACCTGCGCACGGCCTTGACGCTGCGGGAGATGGAAGGGTTGAGTTATGAAGAGATCGCGGCGGTCATGGACTGCCCGATCGGGACGGTGCGGTCGAGAATCTTCCGCGCTCGTGAGGCCGTCGAGCGGGCGATCGCGCCGCTCAAGGGCGCATGAACCAGGTGGCAACGGTATGAAACAACTGCAGAAGAACGAACCGACAACCCTCCGGGACACTGTTTCGGACTGGTGGGACGACGAATGGCGGGGCAGTGACTCGGAGATCGACGCGCTGCTCGCCGACATCGAGGGCGTTCGTTCGAAAACGCGCGATTACGACCTGATCGGCAGTCGGTTGCGCGGTGAATCGCTGGGAACCCGTGACCTGCTGGATTCGATCAATGCCCGTCTGGACCAGATTCCCGACGCCGAGCGGCCGGGGGGCGGCAAGGTGGTCTCCCTGAACGCGGCCCGTTCCTGGCGGGGGCGCCGTGTCTGGCAGGGAGCGATCGCCGCCTCGCTGTTCGCCGCGGTCACGGCCGTCGGGCTGACGCTGTCGACGGGTGACCACGACGAGGTCGACGGCGCGGCCCCCATGCAGGCCGAGGGGCCGACCGACAACGACCGGGCGGTCATGGCGTCGCTCAATGCCCAGGAGGTGCCCGAGGGCGCCTCGCCTGCAGCGGTCGTCTCGGATCGGCAGCAGAGCCGGGTGATCCAGGCCTCGTCGGTGTCGGACAACGGGCCGAAGCTTCCCGACTGGGCGACGGGGCGTGATCGTTCCGGGCCGGACCCGTACGTGGTGACGCATTACCGCATGGCGGCCCCGGAGTTCGGCACCGCCGGCCCCGAGGCACGTGCCGCGACCCTGGACCAGAAATAAGCGAGGCGTGATGCAACTATCGCGACGTCCCTTCCCACAGCGCTTTTCGATGGCCACTCTCGCCCTGGCGGGGGTGGCTTTCTGCTGTACTGCGGCCAACGCCGAGCCACTTCTCGAGGCGCTGCCTGCCGAAGCGGAGGCGGCAGCCGCCCAGGAAACGGCGAAAGAGGGCGACAAGCCTGCCGGGGCGAGCGTGTTGCGCGACCGGGTCGAGGCGATGGTCGAGGCCATGGCCAGCGAAACCTACGGTGGGCGTTTCATCCATGTTCGCGGCGACCAGATCGAATTGATGCGGGTGGTACACCGTCGGGTCGAGGACAAGCGACTGGAACTGCTGGTCTCCGAGAATGGCGAGGTTCGCGAGATCCGGCGCCTCGGTAAGCGTTGTGCCTGCCTCTGGCCGGAGCGGGAACAGGTCATGCTTGGCGACTACCCGAACATGAACAGCCGACTTTCCGGCGAACGCTTCGAAGCCATCGACGAGCTCGGTGACGACTATCGCCTGATCGATCTCGGCGGCACCCGCGTGGCCGGTGTGGGCTGCAACCTGATGGCCGTCGTGCCGCGCGACGATTATCGTTATGGCTACAAGCTCTGCATCGGCGAGCGAAAGCCGCTGCTGTTGCGCATGAGCATCTACGACGAGCGTGGTCATCCCATCGAGCACAACCAGTTCACCCAGCTCGGATCGCTGGAGTCGGTCGAGCTGACCTTCCAGGACGATCTGCTCGAGGGAATCGACGAGGATTTTGAGCGGATCGAGCTGGGCGGCGAACCGGTCGAGCGGGCGCCGATTCGTCAGAGCGGCTGGATGGTCGATCCGTTGCCCGCCGGTTACGAGATCCGTTCCCGGGACTGGCGTCGCAATCCGGTGACCGGGCAGTATTTCGAGCACATGGTGGTCAGCGATGGCCTGGCCACGGCGTCGGTATTCGTGGAGAAGCATGATGGCGATGTCGCCCGGCAGGTCAGGCGCACCGACCAGGGCATGACCATGGCGGCGCGCCGCGTCGACGACGTGCGCGTGACGGCCATCGGGGACGTGCCCTCGTCGACGGTCGAGGCGCTGGTCGAGAACACAGTGCGTGACTCGGCTTCCGACCCGGACGACTCGCAGCGCCAGCAAGGCGAATGATGGAACGCGAGCCGACAACGATCGACCAGCCGATGCTCGAAGCGGCGCGTGTGGTCGCGGTCGAACCCGGCGGGGCCTGGCTGGAATCGGAGAGCCAGAGCGGTTGCGCGAATTGCCGCGATGGCCGTGGTTGCGGGGTCAGCGTCTTCCAGCGGCTGTTCCGTCTCCCGCGTCACCGGCTCTACCTGCCGACCGAGGAAACCCTCGCGGTAGGCGATCACGTGGTGATCGCGTTGTCGCAACGAGCGGTGCTGGTCGCCTCGCTCTGGCTGTACCTGGCTCCCCTGCTGGGCCTTCTGGGCGGGGCGCTGGTGTTCGAGTTATCGTTCGCCAGCGAGCCGCTGACCGTGCTGGGCGCCGTCGTCGGCCTTGCCGCCAGCCTGTGGCTGGTCCATGCGCGCCAGCGGCACCAGGCGCGTTGTGGGGCATTCTTTCCCGTCCTGCATGAGGTTACGTTCCGCCAGGCCGGCCGGCCCCCGGGACGAGTCCGGGGCGAATGCCACCTGACGGATTGATTCTTCCACGCGCCGATTGGCGGTAAGCTAGGGAAGGTCTGCACGAATGCCAACCCGCTGAAGCGCGCCTTGAGCCGGGCAGATGCAAGGCGCTCGTCCGCCGCGGAAG
>CAYUAO010000151.1:0-5037 GCA_964442775.1 uncultured Halothiobacillus sp.
TGCAGGCCCTGCTTGAAGGGGATTACGGTTCCCGGCGAGACTTTTCGGTTGTCGAGCGCCTGGTAACCCAGCCTGTCATCCTTTGGGACTACGTGCGCAACCTTCTTTTGCCGCGGGCGATCAGTGCATCTCCCTTCATGGACCATGTTCCGGCAAGCGAGGGCCTCCTCGAGTCGCCCAAGGCGTTGCTGGCGTTGATAGCCTGGGTTGTCGTGGTGATTGCGGCCGTTCTCTTGCGGAATCGCGCCCCCTGGTTTTCGTTCGGTGTGGGTTTCTTTCTTGTGGCTCACGTGCTCGAGTCATCCTACATTGGCCTTGAGCTCTATTTTGCGCATCGCAATTACGTTCCCGCGTTCGGGGTATTCTTCGGGCTCGTGTTTTTCGCATTCGCCGTGCGTCCAAAGGGAGATCGAGTCCCTTTTCTCGTGTTGGGCGGGTATTCGGTGGTCGTGGCGTTCGTCCTGTTCCAGGTGACAAGCAACTGGAACGACAAGCTGGTCAACGGGAAACTCTGGCTGGAGCACAACCCGCACTCCGTTCGAGCCCACCAGTTTCTTGCCAAGGCCTATATCGACCATCGGGATTTCGCCTCGGCCCGCCGGGTGCTGTATCAGGCTTCGTCCAGGTATCCTGAACATGACCTCCTCCATTTGCAGAAAACGGCAATCTGCGTGGGGCGCGAGTCCGAATTCCCGGAACTGTTGGAATCCGTGAGCGAGCGGTTTCGCAAGTCAGACCGGTACTATTCCAACCTTGCGACGGAACTCAGGCGAGCGGCGCGCGATAACCCACCGACCCCGCTATGCCCACCACGGACGCATGAAGTGTTGATTCACCTGGCAGACGAGTTGCTGGAGAATCCCACCTACCGTGACCGCGAGTTCGCCCGCGCCCAGCTACTGCTGGTCAAGGCGTTTTCAAGCAGTGCGTTGGATCAGGACAAGCGGGCGGTCAGGTATTTTCATGATTCGTTGCGGTTGCGCCCCGACCTTGATATCGCCTTCCGTGCCCTGTCGCTACAAGCGAATCTCGGCGATTATGACGGGGCTCTCGAGTTCCTGGCAAAGCTTGAAGAAATGGGCCCGCGTCGAGCATTGGAGCGCCCGGTATGGGACGCCCGCATAGATGACTTTCGTGACATCCTGCGCGAATCAAGGGAGATCGATGAACAGCGGGATTAGTCGGTCGCCCGGCGGCGAGGGCCGTGTTTTTGTGTTCCGGTTCAAGGTGAATATGCAATGGAATTGAGCGTGGTGCTGCCCGCCAAGAACGAGGCAAAGGCCGTCGGCGCCACGGTGGAAAAGATCCGGGCGCTGTATCCGGCCGCGGAGATCCTGGTGGTCGACGACGGCTCGACCGACGACACCGGCCCCGTCTCTCAGGCCGCCGGCGCGACCGTCCTTCGCCAGCCCTACAGCATGGGCAACGGCGCGGCCATCAAGGCCGGGGCGCGCCACGCGACCGGCGAGGTGATCGTGTTCATGGACGCCGACGGCCAGCACGACCCGGCGGATATCCCGCGCCTGCTCGAACGGTTGGAGCAGGGCTTCGACATGGTGGTCGGCGCCCGCGGCAACGGCTCGCAGGCCAGCGTGGGCCGCGGGCTGGCGAACCGTTTCTACAACCGGCTGGCCTCGTGGATGGTGGGGCAGCGGGTGCAGGACCTCACCTCGGGGTTTCGTGCCGTGAAGGCCGACAAGTTCCGCGAATTCCTGCATCTGCTGCCCAACGGTTTCTCCTACCCGACCACCATCACCATGGCCTTCTTCCGCGCGGGCTACCCGATCGCTTACGAGCCGATCGTGGCCGCTAAGCGCATCGGCAAGAGCCATATCCGCCTGGTGCGCGACGGCATCCGTTTTCTCTTGATCATTTTCAAGATCGGGACGCTTTACTCGCCGTTGAAGCTGTTTCTTCCCGTGGCGTTCGTGCACGCGATGGTGGGACTGGGGTACTACGCGTACACGTTTACGGTGGACCATCGCTTGTCGAGCATCACGATCTTTCTGTGGTCGGCCTCGGTGACGATCTTCCTGATCGGGCTGGTTTCCGAGCAGATCACGCAGTTGATGTACAAGGAGTGATGGCGCAGTACACTGAGGCGAAGGTGGCATTGGCCATTCCGCCGGCTGACGGGGTATGCCGATCAGGAAGCCACGCCTGGCCCTCGCCATCAACCGGCGACGCCGACTTAATGGAGGCGCAACAATGCGACTGAGTGAACGAGACGCCCGCCGCATTCGCCGAGCGGTCAGCGATATCTTCGGCCCACAGGCGCGGGTGAGGCTGTTCGGTTCACGCCTGGACGATTCGGCCAGTGGAGGGGACATCGATCTGTTCGTCGAGGCCACCGCTCCGGCCAGCGATCGCCTCGAGAAAACACTGCAGCTCGAGGCTCGCTTGCTTCGCGAGCTGGGCGAGCGGCATGTCGATGTGGTGGTGCATGATCCCGACATGCCCCTTCAACCCATCCACGAGAAGGCGCTCGAACAGGGGGTGGCGCTGTGACCAAGGCGGGAACCCTTGCTGCCCGCCAACGGATCGAGGAGATCCGCTCGCTTCTGGAACGTGAAGCGGCCGGGTTGCAGAGAACACGTAAGCGGCTGTTTGGCGGTGGTGAAGTCGATGGCGCGTGGGTCGAGTCGATGGCGGATCACCCCGAACGCGAAGATCTTTCCGAGTCGTTTGCCGCCAAGTTCAATCGGTTCCAGGATACTCTCGGCGACAAGCTCCTGCCGCGCATACTCGACTGGGTAGCGGAGCCTGTTGGCCCTTTCATCGACAATCTGGACCGGGCCGAGCGGCTTGGTTGGCTGCGTTCGGCTGACCGCTGGGTTCAGGCCCGCCGACTCCGCAATCGTCTTGTTGACGAATATGTCGACGACCCCGCGGAGTTCGCCGCGGCACTCAACCTCGCAAACGGATTTGTCGACGAATTGCTGGAGACGCGCGGCAATCTCGAACAGGTATTCCTCGAACATACGTAAGGTACCGTCAAGCCTCCCTGCCGATCGAAGCTTGGCCGGATTCCCGGTCAAGAGATTGGAGGGCGATTCGTTGACGCGGTTTTCCAGGCAGATAACGCAGCTGATGTACAAGGAGTGACATGCCCGGCAGCGAGCAGCCAGCCCAAAGACCGAGGGCGTTGGTCCTCACGCGCAACCTGCCGCCGCTGGTGGGCGGGATGGAGCGCCTGATCTGGCATGTGCTCGACGAGTTGCGGCCCGAGCACGAGGTCCATGCCATCGGTCCGCGTGGATCGGCCGCGCTCGCCCCGGAGGGTGTGCAGGTCACGGAAGTGGCCGAATCCCCTCTCTGGCGCTTCCTTTTCGGAATCAAGTGGAAAGCCATCGGGCGAGCGCTTGCACTCAAGCCCCGCGTGGTCATCGCCGGTAGCGGGCTGACCGCGCCCTTCGCCTGGGTCGCCGCGAGGCTCGTTGGTGCCAAGGCGGTCGTCTACCTGCACGGGCTGGACATCGAAGCCACCCACGGTGTGTATCGCGCCATATGGTTACCTTTCATACGCCGCTGCGACCTCGTGCTGGCCAACAGCCGATTTACCCGGGGGCTGGCATTGGAGGCGGGCGTCTCCGAAGATCGGATCGAGATACTGCATCCGGGCGTCGACCTGCCGGATTTCACCAACGCCAGCGAGGCCCGAGAACGCTTTCGCGAGAGACACCAGCTCGGCGATCGGCCCGTGATGCTCTACGTCGGTCGGATCACCGAGAGAAAGGGGCTCGCCCCGTTCGTCGAGCACTGCCTGCCCGATATTGTCCACTCGGTCCCGGACGCCGTCCTCGTCGTGATCGGCGAGGAACCTCGGCAGGCGCTCATGAAAGGCGGTTCACTCATGGAGCGGATCAATCGTTCACTGACTGAGAACAGCCTGGGGGACTCGGTTCGATTCCTCGGCTCCCGGCCTCACGACGACCTCGAGATCACCGAGGCGTACTTCGCCGCCGACGTGCACGTCTTCCCGGTGCAGGACCGGCCCGGGGACAACGAGGGGTTCGGGATGGTGGCGATCGAGGCGGCCGCGCACGGCTTGAAGACGGTTGCCTTCGATGTCGGCGGTGTGTCCGATGCGTTGAGCCATGGCCGTTCAGGGTCGCTGTCGCCGGCGGGTGATCACGCCGGCTTCACCGCGGCGGTGATCGACGCGCTCGGGTCACGTCACGACGGTATATCCGGGAAGAACGAAGAGGCCGCCGCCTTTGCCGAACAGTTTGCCTGGCCGCGGTTCGGTCGGCGCTTGCGAACGATTCTGGCCTCCGCCGCCGATCACTCATGAAGATCGACCGGCGCAATCCGTGGCACTGGGTATTGCTGGGCCTGTTCGGGGCGAACGTGGTGCTCGCCCTGCTGATGCGGCCATTCGTACGGCGGGATCGTCGCAGGGTGCTCCTGTACGGTCACAAGTTGAACGGCAACCTGCTCGCGCTCTACCTGGAGGCGGGGAAAAGCGATGTCGGGATCGATCTCGAGTTCCTGACCATGGACCCGAGCTACCACCGAGCCCTTCGCCGCGAGGGTGTCCGAACCCTGTGGGCGGCCAGTCCGCGGACCGCGTGGCGCCTGGCGCGGGCGGACGCCATGGTCACGGATCATGGCCTGCATGTCATGGAGCCCCTGCCGTGGCTCACGAGCATTCGCTTCTACGACGTCTGGCATGGCATCCCCTTCAAGGGATTCGATGCCGACGACTTCCGCACCCAGCATCGGTACCGCGAGACCTGGGTGACGAGCCCTTTCATCAAACGCCTCTACGTCGAGAAGTTTGGCTTTCGCGAAGAACAAGTCGTGGTGACCGGCTACGCACGGACCGACCGGCTCGTCAACGACACCCGGACACCGGCCCAGGTGCGCGAGCACCTGGGCCTGCCCGCCGACCGAAAGCTGATCCTGTTCGCCCCGACCTGGAAGCAGGACGAGGAAGGCAGAAGCGTCTTCCCGTTCGGACTGGCCGAGGCCGAGTTCATGGGAAGCCTTTCCGCGTTCGCCGAACGCGAGGGGTGCAGCATTCTGCTCAGGCCC
>CAYUAO010000152.1:0-4976 GCA_964442775.1 uncultured Halothiobacillus sp.
TGGAGGCGCGGGTGCCGTTCCTCGACACGGGGCTGGTCGAGGCGGCCATGCGCGTGCCCGCCGAGCACAAGCTCGCCCGGGGCGGCAAGGGCATCCTCAAGAGCATCGCCCGCGGACGGATCCCCGACGCGGTGATCGACCGGCCCAAGGGCTACTTCCCGGTCCCGGCGTTGAAGTTCGTCCGCGGCCCGTTCCTCGAGTTCATGCGCGAGATCCTCACGTCCGACACCGCCCGCGCCCGCGGACTGTTCGAGCCGGCCTACGTCGAGAAACTCCTCGCCGAACCCGATCGCCACTTCACCCGCCTGCAGGGGGCGAAGATCTGGCACCTGGCGGTGTTCGAGCTGTGGCTGCAGGAGCAGGGGCTCTGACCCACGCCGCCCCTACCGGGGCCTGGGCGACGGGTGCTGCCTTCGCCACCGGATTGCGATAGAGTCCTCGTCAGGATCCCTGCAACCGACTCGACGGAACCGAGCTCCATGCCCGACAACGCCCTGACCCTGGACGACCCGATCGACCTGCCCGAATGGGATACCGGAGAACCGCACTGGCCCCTCGCCGCCGCGACGCTGCGGGCGACCATCGACGACCCCACCGCCAGGCGCAGCACGCGACTTGCCGATCTGCAGACCCAGGTGCGCGGCCTGATACGACGCGCCCGCCGCGAAAAGCTCCGGGTGCTGCTCGGCGTGCTCAACCGCATCGACCAGGAGATCGAGCGGGAATCCACCCGGGGTTCGGCCGATCTCTCGCGACTCGACCGACTGGTCCGCTACTTCGACCGACTTGTCGACCACCTCGACAAGACCCCCGACGACACGCCCGAGGCGATCGCCCTCTACACCGGTGGCCGCGGCATCCCGGAACTGCTCGATGATTCCCTGCGTCGCAGCGGCTTCGGTGCCCATCCCATCGACTTGGCCAACCCCGCCCCCGACCTGGTCGAGCACTCCGGCCTGCTGATCTACCTCGCCGAAGGCGATGCCGACCACGAGCACGAAATGGCGCAACTGGCCCGGTTGAGAAAACGCATGCCCGCCTGCGCCCAGACACTGATGGTCAGCCAGCGCGACGACTTCACCATCCGTGCCGCGGCCGTACGCGCCGGCATCGACCACGTGATCACCCACCCGATCGATTCCGCGCGCCTCAATTCGCTGCTGAACGGAGCGCGCGCCTACGAATGCGACGACGAACAGGTCACCGTGCTCCTGGTCGACGATCTGGCCACCACCGGCATGTACTGGCGCAAGCGTTTCGCCCGCGCCAATGTCCGCCTCCTCTTCGAGACCCGGCCCGAGGCCGCCTTCGAGGTCGCGATCACCGAGGAGCCCGACGTGATCCTGCTCGATCTCTACATGCCGGAGATGGACGGGGTGGATCTGGCGCGCATCTTCCGCGAGCATCCCCGCCTCTCCGACGTCCCTATCCTGTTCATCTCCACCGAGGAGCGCGACCAGCATCGTCTGGAAGCCAAGCTCAAGGGCGGCGACGACTTCCTCGACAAGTCCATCAAGGCCGAGGACCTGATCCGTATGGTGCGCTACCGCGCCCAGCGTTACCGCCAGGCCCTCGCCGAGCGACAAACCGATTCGCTCACCGGCCTGCTCAACCACCGCTCGATCACGGCGATGGTCGACAGCGAACTCGACCGCGCCATCCGCCTTGAGCAACCGTTGTCGGTGGTCATGATCGACATCGACAACTTCAAGCAGGTCAACGACATCCATGGCCATCCCAGCGGCGACCGCGTGATCCGGCGACTTTCGACCCTGCTCAACACACGCCTGCGCAAGTACGACGGGGTCGGCCGCTACGGTGGCGAGGAGTTCATGGTCGTGCTGCCGGCCACGAAGGTCGACACAGCCGTGGAACTGATCGATCGACTGCGCCGGCAGTTCGCCGAGATCGCGATCACCACCGAGGCCGGCGACACCATCCACTGTCGGTTCAGTGCCGGAGTAGCGGGTTACCCGGAGCACATCACGCCGCAGGAGATCATCAACGCCGCCGACAGCGCCCTATACACCGCCAAGCAGGCCGGACGCAACCGGGTCGAGGCAGGACACGCCGGCGACTGAAGCCCAGGTCTGCCGTCCTTCCCGATCTCGACATGTCCTCGACGATCCGGTCCAACGCAGACCATATCGGCCGGCCCAGCCCGGCGACCTCGGCACGTGCGACTGCCACCGCCGCTTGCCAAATCGGTACGAATTTGGTCCCATATAAAACCATCCGGGGCGCTCGCCGGCCGCGAGTCCCTGCCAGACACCGATTCAACGGGAGGCCATCACCATGGATGCTCTTGAGCGCATCGACCAGTTCGTCAAGGAAAATCCCATCCTGATCTTCATGAAGGGCACTCCGCAATTCCCGACCTGCGGTTTTTCCAGTCGCACCGCCGAGGCGATGAAGGCCTGCGGCGTACCCTTCGGCTACGTCAACGTCATGGCCGATCCGGAGATCATGCAGGCACTGCCGAGCTACCAGGACTGGCCGACCTTCCCGCAGGTCTACGTCAACGGCGAGCTGATCGGCGGCGCGGACATCACCATCGAGATGTACGAGCGCGGCGAGTTGAAGCCGCTGTTCGAAGAGGCGGCCGCGAAGGCAGAACAGGAGAAGGCCGGAGAGGACAAGGGCGAGTAACCCCGCTACCACGCCACTCCGCAAGGGCGCGAGACCGGACCGCCGGCTCGCGCCCTTGATGTTTCCGGGCCGCGTGCCTCCCGGGCCCGATGAAAGCATCATTCGGGACGATCAGGCCAACGACCGGACCGATCTTCCGGCAAGAAAAACAACGACAAAAGCGGCCGTTACCGCTATACTCCCCCACCTGAATTTCCGCCGAGCCACGAGCCCGCCTTCAAAATGCCTGTTCTACCAGGCGTTTGCGTTGTCAGGGCCCCGCGCCCGTCGCCTGTCCCCGCGGCACCCCGCCGCCTGTTGTTGAGAAGTCCATGACTGATTCTTCCGCCGCCGAGCAACCCTCGGTCCGCTTTGCCGATCTCGATCTGAATCCTGCCATCCAGCAGGCTATCGATGACGTCGGCTACGAAACCCCCTCCCCGATCCAGGCCCAGGCCATCCCGCCGCTGCTGGAAGGCCGCGACCTGATCGGCATGGCCCAGACGGGCACCGGCAAGACCGCCGCGTTCGCGCTGCCGCTCTTGAGCCGCATCGATACCAGTGTGCGCGCCCCCCAGATGCTGGTCCTGGCACCGACCCGGGAACTGGCGATCCAGGTCGCCGAGGCGATTGCCGGTTACGCCCGCCACATGCCCGGCTTCCACATCGCACCGATCTACGGTGGCCAGGCCATGTTCCAGCAGCGCAAGCTCCTCGACCGCGGCGTGCACGTGGTCGTCGGCACCCCGGGCCGCATCCAGGATCACCTGCGCCGCGGCACTTTACGTTTCGACCAGATCCGCATGGTCGTCCTCGACGAGGCCGACGAGATGCTGCGCATGGGCTTCATCGACGACGTCGACGCGATCCTCGGCGAGGTACCGCCGGAGCGCCAGGTGGCCCTGTTCTCGGCGACCATGCCCGAGCCGATCCGCCGCATCGCCCAGCGTCACCTGCGTGACCCGCTGGAAATCAAGATCAAGGCGACCACTAGCACCGTTTCGGCGATTCGCCAGCGGTTCTGGCCGGTCTCGGGCATGCACAAGCCCGACGCGCTGACCCGCATCCTCGAGGTCGAGGACTTCGATGCCGGCATCATCTTCGTGCGCACCCGCCAGGCCACCAACGAGCTGGCCGAGCGTCTGGCCGCCCGTGGCTACAGTGCCGCCGCCCTTTCCGGCGAGATGGGCCAGGCCGAGCGGGAGAAGACCATCGAGAAGCTCAAGAACGGCCAGATCGATCTGGTCGTGGCCACCGACGTGGCCGCGCGTGGCCTGGACGTGCCGCGCATCAGCCACGTCATCAACTACGACATTCCCTACGATACGGAGGCCTACGTCCATCGCATCGGCCGGACCGGCCGTGCCGGGCGCTCGGGCGAGGCGATCCTGTTCGTCACCCCGCGCGAGAAGCGCATGCTCAAGGCGATCGAGCGCGCCACGCGCCAGCCGATCGAGCAAATGCGCCTGCCAAGCGCGACCGACATTGCCAGCAAGCGCAGCGCCCAGCTCAAGGACCAGATCACCGCGGTGCGCGAGGCCGAGGACCTGACCCCGTTCGTCGAGATGCTCAACGACTACCAGAACGAGCACGACATCGAGATGGCCGAGGTGGCCGCCGCGCTGGCCTTCCTGCTGCAGAAGGACCGCCCGGTAATCGCCGAGCAGATCAAGGAAATGGCCCCGCCGCCGGCGATGCAGGATCGCGGTGATCGCGGCCCGCGTGACGACTCCGACAAGATCCGCTACCGCATCGCCGTCGGCCGCGAGCACGGCGTCACGCCGGGCAACATCGTCGGCGCGTTGACCAACGAGGGTGGCATCAACGGCAAGCAGATCGGCGCGATCGAGATCGAGGGCGATCACAGCTTCGTCGACCTGCCCGACGGCATGCCCGACCGCCTGGTCCAGCAGATGAGCAACATCCACCTGTTCGGCATCAAGCTCGGCCTGCAGGCGATCGGCCCGGCACCCGCCGGACGACCGCGTCGCAAACCGCGCGGCCCCGGCGGTCCGGGAGGTCACCCCGGCAAGGGTCGCCCGCCCCGTCGGAATTTCGACCGTCGATAGGACAAGTCGATAAGACAAATGGCCGCCCCCCCCCGGGCGGCCATTTTGCGTC
Organism: uncultured Halothiobacillus sp.; assembly: GCA_964442775.1. Taxonomy (GTDB): domain Bacteria; phylum Pseudomonadota; class Gammaproteobacteria; order Halothiobacillales; family Halothiobacillaceae; genus Guyparkeria. Next base: position 4,750 of record CAYUAO010000152.1, read on the forward strand.
TGAGCCGGCCGAAAGGGCCCTGCCATCACGGGCCTGGAACGATTACCAAGGGAAACTCTGCACGATTCGATGACGTCTGAAGCGGCACCTCCAAGGACCCAGATGCAAGGCGCAGTCCGCCGTGAAGGGCCGCCGCCCTTTACAAGGGCTTGACCGGATCGGCACAACGCCGATCCGGCCGGCACAAGCCGGTCCTAAGGGCGGGGTTCACGGACGAACCCCGCGAC
>CAYUAO010000153.1:0-4972 GCA_964442775.1 uncultured Halothiobacillus sp.
CCGTGTTCCTGATGGTCGCCCGCCTGGTGGCGGACAAGGGTGTGCGTGAATACGTCGAGGCGGCCCGACGCGTAAAGGCGGTTCATCCGGAAGCCCGGTTTCTCCTGGCTGGCGGGCTTGACCCCAATCCGGCGGGGGTCTCGAAGGGGGAAGTCGAGGAATGGGTATCAGGGGGTTGCATCGAGTACCTTGGGGTGGTTCACCCGATACAGCCGGTGCTGGCTCAGTGCCGTTACTATGTCCTGCCCTCCTATTATCGGGAAGGTACCCCCCGGTCGGTGCTGGAAGCCATGGCCACGGGGCGTCCGGTCATTACCACCGACGCGCCGGGGTGTCGGGAGACGGTTGAACATGGGCGCAACGGGTTGTTGGTGCCGCCGCGTGACAGCGAAGCGGTGGCGGCGGCAATGAACGATCTCCTGCAACGAGATGCCCAGGCGATCCGTGACATGGCGACGGCAGGTGTTGAGCTTGTTAAAGAGCGTTTTGATGTGCACCGGGTCAACGACGCCATCATTCAGGCCACCGGCCTTTGAATTGAGAGAGGATCAATGGAGAAGGTCGCCTATCTCATCAAACACCGGTTCCCCGGAGTTTTCGGTCTGATCGAACGACTGGCCCAGTTCATGACCATCTTGCGTTATGGCCGGCGTATTAGTGCGGCGACGAACAGCGCGAGGGTCGATGGCCATGTGGGGGGGCGGCTAGCCGTGATGCGGGCTTTGGGGCAAGAAGACCTGCATCGTTTGCACATTTTCCTGGAGGCATTGCCGCCTGAACATACGCAATATTTCAGGCCTCATGGGTTTGACCTGCCTTCGTTGAAACATGTGCTGACCTCGCGGGCATTCCTTAATTTTGGACTCTTCGTGGAGGATGACTTGGTGGGGTATGCGCTCTTGAAGGTTGCGCCCACGGGTTCCGCCTTTATCGGGCGGGTCTTACGGCCGGATTTTGTGGGAAAGGGGCTTGGATCGTTTTTCGCTCGGTTTCTCTACTGGCAAGCGAGTCTGGCGGGTTTGCGGGCTCGATCGACTATCAGCCGGTCAAATACAGCGTCGTTGCGCTCCCACCAGGCAGTAGCGGATTACAAGATCGTTGCCGAACTCCCTGACGACTATCTGCTGATTGAGTTTCCAGTCGGAAACCCAGCAAAACCAGTATTGGGTTCCCGATGATGCAGGGCATGGAGCCGTCAGAAGGGCTTTCGGCGTTGCAGGCCGCGCTTAAGCGCGGCTTCGATCTTTTCGGATCCATCGGGGGGCTTTCCCTGACCTGGTGGCTGATCCTCCTTGCTTGGGTGGCGGTTACCATCGACACCCGCCGCAACGGCTTTTTCATCCAGGAGCGTGTGGGCGATCCCGTTTTTCGGCATCGCTATGCGTCAAAGTCCGCGAAGGCTGTCCCCAATTGGAGTATCCCGATTCCGGTTACCGCGATAAGCTGTGGGTTGTCTTCGATCGTTGATGCTTGGCGAGCGAGGCGTTCGTCAATCGAGGAGTTCAATAGATGACTTTATTGGCCAAGGAAATCTCGCTTTCCGACCTCCGTGCGGGGGTCCGGCGTATCGAGCGTCCCGATTGGGTACGCGATATCGAACTCGTCGAGGCGCCGGATGCGGATGGGGAAATGGAGCTCTGGGCCTGGATCGTCCTCGAAGCCGGGTTTCCACCGCAGGAAGAGGCGCAACCGGCGCTGGCGGAATTGCGAGAGCGCATACGGCGATTTCTTTCGAGCGAGGTTCCGGGGCTGTGGGCGTACGTTCGGGTGCGCGAATCGGAAGACGAGACTCGTCGAGGATAGTCGGGATGTCGTTGCACAGGGATTTGCTCGTTCAGGCCAGGCAATTGGCGACCCACGAGCCGAGAAGGCCGCGTCAGGCCAGTCTGCGCAGGGCGGTTTCCGCTGCGTATTACGCGTTGTTCCACTTGCTGATCGATGCGGCCAGTCGAGAGATCGTCGCCGGACAGGGGCACGACGAGTTGCGGCATCTTGTGGGGCGTGCGTTCGGTCATGCCGATATGAAAAAGGCTTGTCAGGCCTTCGTTCGGTGGAATCCCGGGGCACCGCCGCAGCCATTGGGTCAGCTGATTCGCTCCCAGCCTGACGAAAGGATCATCAGAGTGGCCGATGCGTTTGTCGAGTTGCAGCAGGCCCGTCACGAGGCGGATTACGACCTCTCCAGGCGGTTTGCTAGGACGGATGTGCTTTCGCTGGTCGGTCTGGCAGAACATGCCGCCTCCGGGTTCCGAACGATGCACAGGGCGGAAGATCAACGACGCGTGTTTCTGCTGAACCTGGCGTTTCATGGTCGTTGGAAGCGATAGGAGTGTATTGATTGGCAGGGCTTTCGACGTCTCAGGCCGCGCTGAAGCGCGGCTTTGATTTATCTGGAGCCATGCTTGGTCTTCTTTTGACCTGGTGGCTGATCCTCCTGGCCTGGTTGGCCGCAACCATCGACACCCGCCGCAACGGCTTTTTCATCCAGGAGCGTGTCGGCCGACATGGCCGTCGGTTCCGGGTGGTCAAGATACGCACCATGCGAGAGGTGCCGGGGCTGGACACCACGGTGACCCGTTCGGGGGATGCTCGCATCACGCGTCTGGGCGCGTTCTTCCGGCGCTTCAAGATCGACGAGTTACCGCAGCTCTGGAACGTGCTGGTGGGTGACATGAGTTTCGTCGGGCCGCGTCCGGACGTGCCCGGCTTCGCTGACCGGCTGGAAGGCGAGGACCGGGTGGTGCTTTCCATCCGCCCGGGCATCACGGGGCCGGCGACGTTGAAGTACCGCAACGAGGAAGAGTTGCTGGCCGAGGCAGACGACCCGGAACGCTATAACCGCGAGGTGATCTGGCCGGACAAGGTGCGCATCAACCGCGAGTACATCCGCAACTGGCGGTTGCGGGACGATCTGAAATATATCTGGCGGACGGTGGTGGGTTAGAAATTGTTCAGCTCAAGCTTGCGTGGTGGCAACCGCGCCGCACACATGGTTATATAAAAACTGATATAATGGATCGGTCGAGGGGATGAAGGGAATCGAATTCTGGGGAGATAGCCTGGACGTGATCCGCGGGCTGCCGGAGCCTGCAAGAACAGCGATTGGTTATCAGCTCGATCGCGTGCAGCGAGGATTGCAGCCGGATGATTTCAAGCCGATGGGCTCCGTTGGCCCTGGGGTCGAGGAGATCCGTGTTCGGGTGTCGGGCAACGCGTACCGAGTCATTTACGTTGCCCGTTTTGAGGATGCTGTCCATGTATTGCATGCGTTCACGAAGAAGTCGCAGAAGACAAGTAAACGGGATTTGTCTCTTGCAGATAGACGATTCAAGCAGATGCAGGCGCATCGGGGAGGTTGATATGAGCGAAGGACAACGTTTCGGGAGCGTCTGGGATGCGATCGAAGATTCGCCGGAGAAGGCCGAGAATCTGAAGCTGCGCGCTGAGCTCATGACGCAAATTCGAGGCCATGTGGATAGTCTGGGATTGACTCAGCAGGAGGCCGCTAGCCGACTGGGCATGACGCAACCGCGCCTGAGTGATTTGCTGCGCGGCAGGCTGGATCGGTTCAGCCTGGATATGCTCGTGAACGTGCTTGCCCGGGCTGGAAAGCACGTCGAGGTAACGATCACTGATACCGAGCCGGCCTGAGCACGGCTTTCGTTGAAAGGGGCGGGCGATGACATTCGTCGGGCGACTTTTCAAATACTTCTAATCTATGTGTTTTCGTGATCCTTTTGTCCGCATGAAGCCGCCCGATGGCGCCATCCTGTCTTTGATTCCGAGTGACTAATGCAGAACGGACCGTTTTCGCCTTGGCCTTCCTTCACCGAGGAGGAAGCCGAGGCGGTGCAGCGCGTGCTGCTTTCCAACAAGGTGAACTACTGGACCGGGCAGGAAGGGCGCGAGTTCGAGCGCGAGTTCGCGGCCTTTGCGGGGACGGATTACGCTATTGCCGTGGCCAATGGGACGGTGGCGCTGGACCTGGCGTTGAAAGGCCTGGGCATCGGCGAGGGTGACGAGGTAATCGTCACGTCGCGCACGTTCCTTGCCTCGGTTTCCAGCATCGTGACGGCTGGCGCGGTGCCTGTCTTTGCGGACGTGGGTCGTGATTCCCAGAACATCACGCTTGAGACGGTGGCGGAGAAGATCACCCCTCGCACACGGGCGATCATTGCCGTCCATCTGGCCGGCTGGCCCTGCGAGATGGACGGGCTGATGGCGCTGGCGCAGGAGCACAATCTCTACGTGATTGAGGATTGCGCCCAGGCACATGGAGCAACCTACAAGGGGCGGAGCGTCGGCTCGATTGGTCACGTCGGCGCATGGTCGTTCTGTCAGGACAAGATTATGAGTACCGGCGGTGAGGGCGGCATGGTCACGACCAACCACCGGGACCTGTGGAGCCGCATGTGGTCGTACAAGGACCACGGCAAGAGCTGGGAAGCGGTCTACGAGCGCGACCACCCGCCGGGTTTCCGTTGGCTGCACGAGTCGTTCGGTACCAACTGGCGGCTGCCGGAGATGCAGTCGGCGATCGGGCGCATCCAGCTCGCGCGTATGCCGGAGTGGACCGCGGCGCGGCGGAAAAATGCCGAGCGGATCTGGGAGGCGGCCCGGCAATGCGTGGGGCTGCGCGTGCCGACCATCCCCGACGAGGTCGGTCACGCGGCCTACAAGTGTTATTTGTTCGTCGAACCGGCTGCGTTGAGCCCGGGCTGGGATCGTGACCGGATCATGCAGGCTATCCAGGACGAGGGCGTGCCCTGCATGAGCGGTTCGTGTTCCGAGGTGTATCTCGAGAAGGCCTTCGACGGGACCGGCTGGCGGCCGGAGGAGCCCTTGCCGGTGGCCCGTGAATTGGGCGAGACCAGCCTGATGTTTCTGTGTCATCCGACGTTGACCGATGCCGAGATCGACAGGACCTGCCGGGTGCTGACGGAGGTGATGGCCCGGGCGGCGGTGTGAAAAC
>CAYUAO010000154.1:0-4960 GCA_964442775.1 uncultured Halothiobacillus sp.
ACCTGCATCCGCCCGCCCTCGTCGCGGGTCCAGGTAATGCGGTGGAACCGGCCGTCCTCGAGATCGAGCGGACCGTCGTGGCGGGCGATGACTTCGCCGTTTCCGGAAATCTCGCGGAGCAGGCGCAGCCCCGGCTCCGCGCCGGCCGAGTAGACCAGACGGTAGCCGTTGCCATCGGGACGGTCGCCCTGGAAAAGCCCCGTTTCCAGGTTGCCCGGTCGCTCGCGCGATCCGAGTTCCATCTCCATGCGGAAGGCGTTGCCGACGGTTGCATCGACGAAGATCCGCGCCGGCTCGATCGGGGTGTCCCCCTCGTCCCGGCGGGAATCGCGTCGTTGTTCGAGGATCATGCCCAGCACGGCGAGGCCGACCTCCTCCGGGCGGTCGGAATCGAGTCCGCGCCCGGCGCGATCGGTGGCCTCTTCCGTGTCCACGACGCTGCGCAACCCGTTGTCGTCGACCTCGAAGTCGCCGTCGAGCACCGTCCAACTGGGATTGTGACGATAATTGCCGTCGCTGAAGTCGTCCCGCAGAGCCACGCGGGGCGAATCATCGGATTGGTCGATATCGTCTGAACTGGTCTGGCGCAAGCGTTCGAGCACTTCCACGGAGGCGCGGCCGTTCCGGGCGATACCCATGTCGGCCTGGTACTGGTATATGGCGTTGCGGGTTCGGCTTCCCATGACGCCATCCGTCGGGCCGGCGTCGTAGCCGAGTCGATTGAGCTCGCGCTGGATCTCGGTCACGCGTTCCCGATTCGACAGGGAATCGATGTCGCGCTCCGATGGCGAGCTCGACGCCTGTTCCGGCTGCCAGCTCCTTGCTTCCTGCTGGGCCCTGGCGATCTGCGAGGACGACATGCGCTCGGCCAGCGCATCTCGCGCGTCGGCGGCATGACGGTGACCGCGTGACGCGGCCAGGTTGTACCACTTGTGTGCCTGCACGAAATCCTGTGTGGTGCCGTTGCCGGCCGCATGCATGCGGCCCAGCATGTACTGGGCATCGGCATCGCCGCGTCTGGCCGCGTCACGGAATTGCTGCAGTGCCGGGCGGTATTCCTGCTGCTCGAAGTGGCGCATGGCCTGGTTGAAATCGGCGCTCGCCAGGCCGACGGACCCGACGAGCAGAAGAGAGAGCGCGAGTGTCTTGATGATCACGGTGATGCCTCCATGGGTACAGGCTTGTCGTCCGCAACATCAGGGTGCTGGGAGGCTCGGGGAGGCCGTTGAGGTTTCTCCCGTACCCAGGAGCGTAGCACCGGCACGGACGGGGGGCGTGACATGTCGTGCTTCGTTCTGATCACGCGCTTGGCGTTTGTCCGGCAAGGCGCGTTGCCCGCCTTTCGGGCCAGTGGGGCAGGGTGCCGAGCAAGGGAAACTCTGCACGAATGCCATACCGCTCAAGGCGCGCAGAGCGGGGCCTGGCGAGTCGTTCCGGCCTCGCGGCGCTCGGCGCTTCCCGGGCTGCGGCGTGCCACTGGCACGCCGTTCCGGGTCGCCCATGCTCGGCGTTGCGATGTCTTGACGTGGCCACCGGCACGCCCGCGACATCGCGCCTTGATCACGAACGACTCGCCAAGCCTTCAGTGGCATGGCATTCGTGCAGAGTTTCCTTAGAATCCCGTCTCGATCTCTACCCGCGAGCGTCCATGACCATCCAGACCACCCGACTCGACCTGATTCGCCACGGCGAACCCGTCGGCGGTCGTCGCTTTCGCGGCGATGCCGTCGACGACCCGCTGAGCGAGCTCGGCTGGCAGCAACTCGAGCGACGTCTGGCGATGATCGAGGCACGAGGCGAGGCCGACTGGGACGTCATCGCGACCTCGCCGATGCGACGCTGCCGGGCCTTCGCCGCCTCGGTCGCCGAGCGGCGCGGGCTCGAGCTGGTGGTCGACCCGGACCTGCGCGAGATCGGCTTCGGCCCCTGGGAGGGGCTGCGCCACGCCGAGATCCCGGAACGCTACCCCGAGCAGCACGCCGCGTTCCTGGCCGACCCGGTCGACGGTCGCCCGCCCGGCAGCGAGCCGATGATCGACTTCTTCGAGCGCGTCACGCGCGGCCTGGAACGCCTGGAGACCAACCACGCCGGCCAGTCGGTGCTGGTCCTCTCGCACGCGATCGTCATGCGCGTCGCCTGCGCCTGGGTGCTGGGAGCGCCCATGGCCGCGATCGCGCGGGTGGAAACCGAGTACGCCGCCATGCTCTCCATCCGCCGCAATGCGCGCGGCCGGCGCCTGCTGGGACTGGACAACGACACACCGGGAGGCGAGGCGTGACCGGACGTGACGCCGACCTGCGACTGGGCGTTCTCGGTCTCGATCCGCTCGACGCCCCGGGCGATGATCAGAGCGGTTTTTCGGCCCCCGTCTGGACCTGGCCGCGCGATGCGATGGCGCAGCCCCCTCGCGCCGACCAGCCGCTGGCGCGCCTGCTGGCGGGCCGATTCCAGCCCGGCCCGGCGGGCGACGACGGCGGCGAGATGGCCTGCGACGATCCCGATGCGCTTGCGGCGCACCGATTCGCCTCCGGGCCGACGGCCGACGGCATCGACGGGCTGACACGCGCCCTGGGCGACTGGCGGTTGGCCGGCGGCACGCGTGACGCATTCGCGCGGCAGGTGGCCGACTGGCGAGGCCAGGGCTTCGCCCGCCTGTTGTGCTTCGACCCGGTGCACATGAAGCCCGAGACCGACCACGCCATCACCCTGGGGCCGCGCTTTCTCGGTCTGACCGAGGCGGAACTCGACGGCCTCCTTGTCGAGATCAATCCATGGCTGGCCGACGACGGCATGCAGGCCGTCCGCATCGGGCGGCAGACCTACCTGCTGGCCGAATCCCGCCCGGGGGGCATCGGCCCGGCGAATCCGCAATTGCAGCGAGCCGGGGCGCCGCTGGCCTGCCTGCTCAACCGCAATGCCGGGGTGTTCATCGACGAGGAGCGCAGCGATCCGGTGCTGCGCCAGTGGCTGACCGAGCTGCAGATGTGGCTCTACCCGCAACCACTCAACGACCAGCGTGCCGCGCGGGGCCAACCGATCCTGAGTAGCTTCTGGCCGCACGGCTTGAGTGAACTCGACCGCGACTTGCCTTCGCCCGCCCCCGAACCGGAACGGGTGCTGAGCGACTCGCCGGCCTTGCTCGCGCTGGCCGATGCCGATGCCTGGCAGACCGATTCGATCGACGCGACGGTCGAGGCGATCGCTGCCGGCCGTCCGGTGCGCGTACTGCTCACGGAGGCGGCCTGGTGTCGGCTGGAGGGGGACCTGGGCGGTTTTCAGCGTGAGCTTGCCGGCATCGACGCCTGGCTGGCGCGGCTGGAAGCCCGGTCTGCCGGCGTGCGCGTCACCCTGGACGACGGGCGCGGCGGGACGTGGCGGCGGGAATCGGGCGTCAAGCGCGCCTGGCGGCAACTGCGGGCGCGTCTCGGACGATGACGGTCCAATCGAAAGTCGATCACAAGGCCGCCCGCCTGCTGGGCGTCGCGAGTATCCGCCGACGTTCGGTGCCGGAGCCGGGCGAGGCGCTTGCCCACCTCAATCCCCGGCTCGCAAGGGTGCTCGCCGCGCGCGGCATTACCCGGGTCGAGCAGCTCGACCAGCGCCTGCAGGCCCTGCTGCCGCCGGCCGGCCTGCCGGACCTCGACCGGGCGGCAGCGCTGATCGCCGATGCCATCGAGCGGCGCGAGTCCATCCTGGTGGTGGGCGACTTCGACGCCGACGGGGCGACCGCCACGGCCCTGTGCCTGCGCGGCCTGCGCGGCATGGGCGCCGAAGAGGTCGACTTCCTGATCCCCGATCGTCAGCGTCACGGCTACGGGCTCAGTCCGGCGCTGCTCGACGAACTCGACTCGCCGCCCTCACTGATCCTCACGGTCGACAACGGCATCAGCGCCCACGACGGCGTGGCCGCGGCCAAGGCCGCCGGCTCCCGGGTGGTGGTCACCGACCACCATCTGCCGGGTGAGACCCTCCCCGCCGCCGACGCCATCGTCAATCCCAACCGCGCCGATGCCGCGTTCGGTTCGACCGCGCTGGCGGGCGTCGGCGTGGCCTTCTACGTGCTGGCCGCGGTGCGCACCGAGCTCGACCGGCGCGGTTGGTTCGCGACGCACAAGCGCCCCAATCTCGCCAACTGGCTGGACCTGGTCGCCCTGGGCACCATCGCCGACGTGGTCGAACTCGACGACAACAACCGTCGCCTGGTAGCCCAGGGCCTGGCGCGGATCCGCTCGCATGCCTGCGCCCCGGGAATCCTCGCCCTGTTCGCCGTCGCCGGCCGCGACCCGCGCGAGGCGCGATCCAGCGATCTCGGCTTTGCCATCGGCCCACGACTGAATGCCGCCGGGCGGCTGGAGAACATGGCGCTGGGCGTCGAATGCCTGCTCGCCGACGACGCGACCGAGGCGCGCGGGCTCGCCACCACGCTTGATCGCATCAACCGGCAGCGGCGCGACGTCGAGGCCGACATGCTCGAAACCGTCGCCGCCGACCTCGAGCGGGCCATGGCCGGGCAGGGCGATACCGCACCAATCGACCCGGCCGAGTGGGTGCGCTTCGACCCGGGTTTCCACCCCGGCGTGATCGGCATTGTCGCCGGGCGCCTGAAAAGCCGCTGGGTGCGTCCCGTGTTCGTCTTCTCCCCGGCGGAAGTCGGCAACGGCGATGGTCGCCTCAAGGGCTCGGGCCGCTCGATCCCCGGCATCCACCTGCGCGACCTGCTGGTCGAGATCGACGCCCGCCACCCCGGTTTGATCGACGGCTTCGGCGGCCACGCCATGGCCGCCGGCCTGTCACTCCACCGCAGTCGCCTCGATACCTTTCGACATGCCTTCACGCAGGTCGTAGAGCGCCACCAGGATCGCCTGCCGGCCGGGCGGGAGGTGATCACCGACGGCCCGCTCGATCCCGCCGACCTCCACCTCGACTTCATCGACGCCCTCGACCAGCATGGCCCCTGGGG
>CAYUAO010000155.1:0-4910 GCA_964442775.1 uncultured Halothiobacillus sp.
GAGTGCGGGCAAACCCGCGAGCCCCGTCCGGGCGGGCCTCCAAGGGCCCATCTGCGGCGTTGCAGCCCTTGTAAAGGGCGACGGCCCTTCACGGCGGGCTGCGCCTTGCATCTGGGCCCTTGGAGGTCCCGCAGAGATGTCATCGAATCGTGCAGACCTTCCCCAGGCATCCAGCGTGGCGTTTTCCGGCAGACGGTAGAACGTGCCGTTGATCTCCACGCTGGAGAACCGCTCGGCGTAATAGCCCAGCCAGTCTCCCGTGGCGAGGTCAGCGGGATAGAAGGCGTCCTTCCAGTGAGCATAGTTCCAGCCCGATGTGCCGATCCGGATCGTCATGCCGTCCCCCGGTAGGATGCGCGTGCTGCCCGGAGGTTAGTCCACGATTCGGACCGTCGGCATGGCACCGGGCCGGATATTGAAACGGTCGGCGCGGCCCCCAGTCATTCCCACCCGGGGATGACTACGTGGCGATGGAGGGGCAGGCATGAGTCGCATCCATCTTCGGCAAAAACGCAGGCAGACCGATCTGCGCCGCTACTGGGGCGTGATGAGCGTCTCGGAGCGGTTCGAGCAGATCATCGCCACCGTGCTCGGCGTGATCATCGCCGTGGTGATCCTTCTCGCGCTGTGGGACCTGCTGCGGCTGGTGGGCGAGACCCTGTTGCTGCAGCACCGCAACGTGCTCGATCACGGCGTGTTCCAGCAACTGTTCGGCGCGATCCTGACCCTGCTGATCGCGATGGAATTCCAGCATTCCATCATCAAGGTCATTCAAAGACGCGAGCACATCATCCAGACCAAGATCGTGGTGCTCATCGCCCTGCTCGCGCTGGCGCGCAAGTTCATCATCCTCGACATCGAGGCCACCAGCCCGACGATGTTGCTGGCGCTCGCGGTCAGCGTGGTCGGCCTCGGCGTCGTCTACTGGCTGATCGAGCAGCGTGATGCCGTACGCCTCGAGCAGGAAACCGTGCCGACGGTACCGGCCTCCGACGCGCATGGATCACGGTCGGAGGCGTCGACCGCCGCGCGGCGGGAATGAGCGCTCTCGACCACGGCAGGAGGGTCAGCCCACCAGCGCCTCGCCGCCACCCTCGGCGATCACCCGGTCACGACCGGCGGACTTGGCGGCGTACAGGCGCGAGTCGGCCAGCTTCATCAGGGGTTCGGCGCTGGTCAGCCGGTCCTCGACGGTGCAGGCGATCCCGATGCTGGCCGTGACGGAGAGGGTATGTCCGGCGACCTCGACCCGGCTCTGCGACAGGGCGAAGCGGATGCGTTCGGCGATCTCATGACCATCGGTAATGTCCGACCCGGGCAGGATGGCTATGAACTCCTCGCCGCCGTAGCGCATCACCACGTCGCCCTTGCGGAGCATGTCCCGGATCACGGCCGCGGCACGCACGAGCACCTTGTCGCCGGCCAGGTGGCCGTAGGTATCGTTGAGTCGCTTGAAGTGATCCAGGTCGACGATGATCAATGACAGCGGCGTCTGGTTGCGCTGGATCCGCGCCAGTTCCTCCTCGAGTCGCTTCATGCCGAAACGTCGGTTGTACAGGCCGGTCAGCGGATCGAGCGCGGCCACCCGCTGGAGATCGTCGTGCAGCAGCGCGTTGTTCAGCGCCAGACCCAGACCCTGGATCATCAGCGGCAGCAGACGCGTCGTCTTGTCGCTGAAAGGCGTGGCCGCGGCCAGCACCACCCAGCCGAGCAACAGCCCGTGGTGCTTGATCGGCAGCAGCAACACGTCGCTGGGGGTGAAGTGCGAGAGGACAGCGTCCACCTTGACGTCGTCGGGCAGGTCGTAGCGGTGCACCTCCGCCTGCTCGTGCGCCGCCTGCAACGCCGGGCTCCTGAGGATCGACTCCGGATCGATCAGCCCGGAGGCCGCCGGGATGGTCCACTCGCCCTGCTTTTCCAGGATGATCGCGCCGCCGTCGGCCTCGGAATGCTCGATCAGGAGACTGAGGGCCTGCTCGCTCAGGTCGCGCAGATCGAGCTGGCTGGAAAGGGTGTTGTTGAAGCTCTGGATGCGCTCCTCGACCAGATGGGCCGCGTGCAGGGCATGAAGGAGCGCGTTGTAGCTGTCGGCCAGATCGCCGAGTTCGTCCTCGGCCTGCTCGTCGAGCCGACAGACCGCCGGGTCGCACTGCGACCAGTCGCCGGAATACGTCGCGACATCCATCGCCGAGCGCACCTGCCGCATCCTTCCGCTCAACCGGCGCAGCCTGGGGCGGACGATACGGCTGGCGAGCGCGAAGTTCAGCCCGCCCACGATCAGGCCCGCGGCCAACGTGGTTCCGACGAAGGCCGGCGACAGGGCCAGCTCGGTCGAGACGCCCATTTCCACGGCCACCAGCGGGAAGACCGCCCCGGTGAGAATCCCCATGGAAACCATGCCCCACGCCAATGCACGAAAGACGTGCTTCGATCGATAGAACCTCATCCCTGATCCTCGCCTTGCTCTCGATATCAAGCGCAGACGTTAGCATTCAATAATGGATTAATAACCCCCTGATAAGAAGGGCTTTAACCGAGTTCCAGGCCCTGTCCGCAACCGCCGCCCGCATGGTCTAACCTTCCCCTCCGACACCGGGTCCGGAACGACGAACGACGGAGCCGGCCGATTCTTAACCCGTCGAAACCCGAGGTAATCGCATGAGCAGGATTCTCGTTCTCTACTACTCAATGTACGGCCATGTCGAGACCATGGCGCAGAGCGTCGCCGAGGGTGCCCGCGAGGTAGAGGGAAGCGACGTGGTCGTCAAGCGAGTGCCCGAGCTCATGGACGAGGAGACGGCGAAGAAGGCCGGCGCGAAGCTCGATCAGTCCGCACCGATCGCCGACCCGAAGGAACTGGCCGACTACGACGCGGTGATCATCGGCACTCCCACCCGTTTCGGCAACATGGCCGGGCAGATGCGCAACTTTCTCGACCAGACGGGCAGCCTCTGGGCGGAGGGCAAGCTGATCGGCAAGGTCGGAAGCGTGTTCACCTCGACGGGCACCGGCGCGGGCAACGAGACCACCATCACCTCCACCTGGAACACGCTCGCCCACTTAGGGATGGTGATCGTCGGGACGCCCTATGGCATTCCCGAGCTGTACGACATCTCCGAACCGCGCGGCGGGGGTCCGTACGGGGCGGGGACGCTGGCGGGCGGTGACGGCGGCCGTCAGCCCAGCGAACGCGAACTGACGATCGCCCGCTACCAGGGTCGGCACGTCGCCGGGATCACGAAGAAACTGCACGGCTGATATCCCCTGCCTCCGGCCGGGCAGCCCGGAGCACCCTGTGTCCCGTCTCCCGGCTTCCGCCGGGCTGCTCGGGAGGGCCGGGATCAGACCAGATCGCGCGGGATCTCCACGTCCCAGTTGTCCGAATGAACCCGCTTGTCGCCTTCCCAGGCATCCAGTTCGGCGTGGATCACGAAGTGTGTCTTCGTCGCGGTGAGCTTCGTCCGCGTCACGGTCCGCACCGACCAGCCATCGCGGCGATAGCCCCGTTCCCACAGTGTCTCGCCCTTCGGCGAGAGGTAGTCGTAGCCGCGGTAGCTGTACCACTCGAGCGCCTTGCGCTGCATCTCCAGGTTCGCCGGGGCGATGTAGGTGGTACCGTCGTCGTTGATGACTTCCAGCGTGGTCTCGTCGGTCTCCAGGTCGCGGATCACCCGCCACTTGTGCCGACCGGGCTCGACCGTCTCCGTCGGTGTCGGCCGCGCCCCTTCGGGCGGCGGGAAGTCGATCAGCGCGTCTTCGTCATCGCGCCGGGGGCGCTCGGGTAACGACAGGCGGCTCGTGCCGGTGAACAGGGTCAGGCGCGCCGGTTCGGGGGCCGGCCAGGCCAGGGGCCAGTAGGAGGTGGAGATCGACAGTCGCAGCCGGTGGCCGGCCGGGAAGACGTGTGCAATGTGGTTGAGCCTCACGGTGACGCGGTAGCGCTCGCCCGGTTCCAGCGGCTCGGGCTGCTCGGAGCCGTGCCGGTGGGTGAGATTCAACAGGCCGTAGGTCACCCGGGTGGCCTTGTCGTCGGGGGCCACGTCGGAAAGGCGCACGGCCACCATGGCCACCGGCCTGTCGGCACTGACCGCAAGCTCCAGGGTCGGTGCGCCGAGAATCTCCAGCGGTTCGGACAGCCGTCGCGTATCGAACACCAGCGCGCCGCCGTCCTCCTCGCGCTGGTCGTGCGGCAGATCGGGCGTCGCGGCATAGGAGCACCACTTGCCGGCAAATATGCCCACCGACAGCGGGGACTGGATGGTCAGGATCTCCTCGGGCAGTTGCCGGTCGGGCGGCTCGAGCGTGCCGGGCCAGACGAGGGCCAGTTCCCGCGAGCGGATCTCCGGGGACGGCCACTGTCGCTCGCCCACCCAGCGCCCTTCGCGCCGTTCGTAGAAAGTGGTCGGCGGAGCGGAGTACTGCATCCACGCGCGCAGCATGGGCTCGTCCATGATGTCGGTCTCGATGTCCTTGAGCCACTTGTCCCACCAGCGCAGGCATTCCTGCAGAAAGCCGATCGCCGGGCCGGGCACGCCCTGGTGGGGATACTTGTGGCTCCAGGGCCCGACCAGCCCCAGGCGCGGTACCCGCAGGTTCTCCAGCAGGCGGAACACCGAATTGGTGTAGCCGTCCGTCCAGCCGGAGACGGCCATGACGGGGCAGCGGATCGCGTCCCAGTCCTCGCAGACCGAGCCGTGCCGCCAGTACTCGTCCCGGCGCTGGTGTTCGAGCCACTTCTGCAGCCACAGGCCGGAACCGCGCAGCCGCTCGAACCACATCTCGCGCCAGCGCTCGCCGACGATCTCCGGGTCGGGCGGCAGCGAATTGAAGGCGAACATGGTCGAGGCCCAGGAGAGGTTGTCGCCCAGCAGGCAGCCGCCCATGTGGTGCACGTCGTCGGCGTAGCGATC
>CAYUAO010000156.1:0-4908 GCA_964442775.1 uncultured Halothiobacillus sp.
CATCAAGAAGGCCTTCTATGTCGCGACCACCGGGCGCCCGGGCCCGGTGGTGGTCGACATCCCCAAGGACGTCACCGATCCCAAGGTCAAGATCCCCTTCGAGTACCCGGATAAGGTCGCGATGCGCTCCTACCAGCCGACCGAGAAGGGGCATTCCGGGCAGATCCGCAAGGCGGTCGACCTGATCGTCAACGCCGAGCGGCCGATGATCTACACCGGCGGCGGCGTCATCCTCGGTCGTGCGGCCGACGAGCTGACGCATTTCACGCGCAAGCTCGGCTACCCGATCACCCAGACGCTGATGGGGCTGGGCGCCTACCCGGCCAACGACAAGCAGCACCTGGGCATGCTCGGCATGCACGGCACCTACGAGGCGAACATGGGCATGCACCACTGCGATGTCCTGATCGCCATCGGTGCGCGCTTCGACGACCGGGTGACCGGCGACCTGTCCAAGTTCTGCCCGCACGCCAAGATCGTCCACGTCGACATCGACCCGTCGTCGATCTCGAAGAACGTGGTCGTCGACGTGCCCATCGTCGGCGCGGTCAAGTCGGTGCTCACCGAGATGATCGAGCTGGTCAACCAGGCCGGCGGCGCGAAGAAGACCAGGGAGCTCGAGGCCTGGTGGGACCAGATCGAGCAGTGGCGTGGCATGAAGTGCCTCGACTACAAGTGGTCCGACGAGATCATCAAGCCGCAGTACGTGGTGCAGAAGCTCTGGGAAGTCACCGGCGGCGACGCCTTCGTCACCTCCGACGTCGGCCAGCACCAGATGTGGGCGGCCCAGTACTACGGCTTCAACAAGCCGCACCGCTGGATCAACTCGGGCGGGCTGGGCACCATGGGCTTCGGCCTGCCTGCCGCGCTGGGCGCCAAGTGGGCGTTCCCCGACGAGGAGGTCGCCTGCGTCACCGGCGAGGGCAGCATCCAGATGTGCTCCCAGGAGCTCTCCACGGCGCTGCAGTACCACCTGCCGGTCAAGATCGTCAGCCTGAACAACGGCTATCTCGGCATGGTCCGCCAGTGGCAGGAGTTCTTCTACTCGGGGCGCTACGCGATGAGCTACATGGAGTCCCTGCCGGATTTCGTCAAGCTCGCCGAGTCCTACGGGCACGTCGGCATGCGCATCGAGAAGCCGTCCGACGTCGAGGGCGCGCTCCGCGAGGCGTTCGCCATGAAGGACCGCCTGGTCTTCATGGACTTCCAGACCGACCCGGAAGAGAACGTCTACCCGATGGTCCCCGCCGGCGCGGGCCTCAACGAAATGATCCTGGTCTGAGGGCGTCCCCACATGCGACACATCATCTCGATCCTGATGGAAAACGAGGCGGGCGCGCTCTCGCGGGTCGCCGGCCTGTTCTCGGCGCGCGGCTACAACATCGAGTCGCTCTGCGTGGCGCCGACCCACGACGAGTCGCTCTCGCGCCTGACGCTGGTCACCAGCGGCGACGAGCAGGTGATCGAACAGATCGTCAAGCAGCTCAACAAGCTGATCGACGTGGTCAAGGTCCAGGACATGGCCGACACCGCGCACATCGAGCGCGAGCTGATGCTGATCAAGCTGCAGGCTTACGATGCCGTGCGCGAGGAGGTCTACCGGTTGGCCGACATCTTCCGCGGCCAGATCATCGACGTGACCGAATCGAGCTACACCGTGCAGCTGGTCGGTCCGGGCAGCAAGCTCGACGCCTTCATCGACGCGCTTGGCTCGATCCCGGTGGTCGAGATCGTGCGATCGGGCGCGCTGGGTATCTCGCGCGGGCCGCGCGGCATGCTGATCCCCGAGGCCTGAGCCTCGCCGGTTTCCCTTTTCCTTATCCAAATACCATTCGACTGGAGACACATCTCATGCAGGTTTACTACGACAAGGACTGTGACCTTTCCCTCATCCAGGGCAAGAAGGTCGCCATCATCGGCTATGGTTCGCAGGGTCACGCCCACGCGCTGAACCTCAAGGAGTCCGGCGTCGAGGTGGCGATCGGCCTGCGCGCTGGTTCGGGCTCACAGAAGAAGGCCGAGGGCGAGGGCCTGACGGTCAAGACCATCGAGGAGGCCTCCGCCTGGGCCGACGTGGTCATGGTGCTGGCCCCGGACGAGAACCACGCCGAGATCTACGCCAACCAGATCGAGCCGAACCTGCGTGAAGGCGCGACGCTCGCGTTCGCCCACGGCTTCTCCGTGCTCTACAACCAGGTCACGCCCCGCCGCGATCTGGACGTGATCATGATCGCGCCGAAGGCCCCGGGTCACACCGTGCGTTCCGAGTTCGCCCGTGGCGGCGGCATCCCGGACCTGATCGCCATCCACCAGGACGCCTCGGGCAAGGCCAAGGACATCGCGCTGTCCTACGCCTCGGGCATCGGCGGCGGGCGCACCGGCATCATCGAGACCACCTTCAAGGACGAGACCGAGACCGATCTGTTCGGCGAGCAGGCCGTGCTCTGCGGCGGCACCGTCGAACTGGTCCGTGCCGGCTTCGAAACCCTGACCGAGGCTGGCTACCCGGCCGAGATGGCCTACTTCGAGTGCCTGCACGAGCTCAAGCTGATCGTCGACCTCATGTACGAGGGCGGCATCGCCAACATGAACTACTCGATCTCCAACAACGCCGAGTACGGCGAGTACGTCACCGGCCCGAAGGTGATCAACGAGGAGTCCCGCCGGGCGATGCGCGAGGCGCTGGCCAACATCCAGAACGGCGAGTACGCCAAGCGCTTCATCAACGAGGGGGCGATGAACTACCCTTCAATGACGGCACGCCGTCGCCAGGATGCCGAGCACCCGATCGAGCAGGTCGGCGAGCGCCTGCGCGGCATGATGCCGTGGATCAGCGCCAACAAGATCGTCGACAAGTCCCGCAACTGATCGCGGGGCGCTCGCACGAGGCAATCCCGGGAGGGGCAGACGATGGATCGAGAGACGCAGACCGAGCAGCAACCGGCCGACGGGCAGGACGAGCATCGGCGGCGCAAGGCGATCTACCTGCTGCCCAACCTGATCACGACCGGCGCCCTGTTCGCCGGTTTTTTCGCGATCGTGATGGCCGTCCAGGGCGAGTTCGCCACGGCGGCCATCGCGATTTTCGTCGCGATGGTGCTCGACGGCATGGATGGGCGCGTGGCGCGGATGACCGGCACGGAATCCGAGTTCGGCATCCAGTACGATTCGCTCTCCGACGTGGTCTCCTTCGGCATCGCCCCGGCGCTGATCGTCTACCTGTGGAGCCTGCAGGGCATGGGCGATCGCTGGGGCATGCTGGGCGCCTTCGTCTTCGCCGCGGCGGCGGCCATTCGCCTGGCGCGCTTCAACGTCCAGGTGGAGACGGTCGACAAGGGTTACTTCGTCGGGCTCGCGTCGCCGGCGGCCGCGGCGGTGCTGATGGGCATGGTGTGGTTCTTCGAGGCGCACGGTATCCCCTTCGACGAGCAGAAGGGCTGGGTGTGGGTGATCACCATCACCACCGGGCTGCTGATGGTGTCGAGCTTCCCGTACTTCAGCGGCAAGCAGTTCTCGCCTCGGTTGCGTGTCTCGTTTCTCAGCCTGCCGATCGCGATTCTCGTCTTCGTGCTGGCGCTGAAGGATTTCGCATTGACGCTGTGGGTGCTGGCCAGTGCCTACGCGCTGTCCGCGCCGTTGTGGACGCTGTCGCGCGGGGTTCGCCGAAGGCTGAAACGCCCGGCACCTTGAATCCTGCCGCCCGCGTCGTTACCTTGAGGCCATGAGCCGTCGTTTCCGCACAGTCCGCGTTTCCCTCCCGGCCACCGTTCCGGTGGCTGGGCTGTGCGCCGTCGGCTCGTCGCTGCTGCTGCGACTGCCCCGCTGGGGCTACTGACGAAGGCCTGGCGAGGCGACTCACGCGACCACCGACTAGACATGACATGCCGACGGGACGACCCGGCGGTGACTTTTGAGGTTTATGCCATGAGCAGCAGTGACTCCCTGATTATCTTCGACACCACGCTCCGTGACGGCGAGCAGAGCCCGGGCGCGTCGATGACGCGCGACGAGAAGCTGCGCATCGCCCGTCAGCTCGAGCGACTGGGTGTCGACGTGATCGAGGCGGGTTTCGCCGCGGCCAGCGAGGGTGACTTCAACGCCATCCGTACCATCGCCGAGCACGTCGAGCACTCGACCATCTGCTCGCTGGCGCGCGCCGGCGAGAAGGACGTGCGTCGTGCCGGCGAGGCGATCGCCCCGGCGCCGCGGCGACGCATCCATACCTTCATCGCCACCAGCCCGATCCACATGGAGAAAAAGCTGCGCATGACCCCTGACGAGGTGGTCGGCCACGCGGAGAACGCCATCCGGATCGCGCGCGAGTACACCGACGACGTCGAGTTCTCCGCCGAAGACGCGGTGCGCTCGGAGATGGACTTCCTGGTACGGGTGTTCGAGGCGGCGATTCGTGCCGGCGCGACCACGCTCAACGTGCCCGACACCGTGGGTTATGCCACGCCGGACCAGTGGGCCGAGCAGATGGCGACCCTGATCGAGCGGGTCGAGGGCTCGGAGAACGTGGTCTGGTCGACGCACTGCCACAACGACCTGGGGCTTGCGGTGGCCAATTCGCTGGCGGCCGTTCGCTCGGGCTTCCGCCAGGTCGAGTGCACCATCAACGGGCTGGGCGAGCGGGCCGGCAACGCCGCGCTCGAGGAAGTCGTCATGGCCACCCGCACCCGGCCGGATATCTACGGGGTCTCGACGCGCATCGACGCCACCCAGATCGTGCCCACCTCGAAGCTGGTCTCGACCATCACCGGCTACCCCGTCCAGCCGAACAAGGCGATCGTCGGCGCCAACGCCTTTGCCCACGAGTCCGGCATCCACCAGGACGGCGTGCTCAAGCACCGCGAGACCTACGAGATCATGGACCCCCGGCAGGTCGGCATCCCGGAAAACAAGCTC